>CAUTUU010000055.1:0-10340 GCA_963541545.1 uncultured bacterium
TCCGTCCTTTCTCGAGCTTAGCTTTTCTTCAACCCACTACAGTTGACAATGAGCCTCGAAAAAAAGAACCTTGCATAGCAAGATTCTTTTAGTGTCTGACTTAAATAATTGTTCTTCTGGGAACTAAATCGAATTAAGCTTCGATTTCTGTAACCATACCTGAACCAACAGTACGTCCACCCTCACGGATAGAGAATGTAGTACCTTGTTCTACGGCGATTG
This sequence comes from uncultured bacterium, assembly GCA_963541545.1. Lineage (GTDB taxonomy): Bacteria > Bacillota > Bacilli > Lactobacillales > Streptococcaceae > Streptococcus. Next base: position 223 of record CAUTUU010000055.1, read on the forward strand.
GGTGGATCAACTCAACGTCGATTGTCACGTTATCACCAGGCATTACCATTTCAGTACCTGCTGGAAGTTCGATTGAACCTGTAACGTCAGTAGTACGGAAGTAGAATTGTGGACGGTAGTTGTTGAAGAATGGAGTGTGACGTCCACCTTCTTCTTTAGTAAGGATGTAAACTTCACCTTTGAATTTAGTGTGTGGGTTGATTGAACCTGGTTTAGCGATAACTTGTCCACGTTCGATTTCATCACGTTGAACACCACGAAGAAGGACACCTACGTTATCTCCGGCAAGACCTTCGTCAAGTTGTTTACGGAACATTTCAACACCAGTAACAACTGCTTTTTGGATTTCTTCTTTGATACCAACGATTTCGATTTCGTCGTTGACTTTAACGATACCACGGTCGATACGTCCTGAAGCAACTGTACCACGTCCAGTGATTGAGAATACGTCTTCGACTGGAAGAAGCAATGGTTTGTCAGTGTCACGTTCTGGTTCTGGGATGTACTCATCAACAGTGTTCATCAATTCCATGATGATGTCTTCATATTTAGAGTCACCTTCAAGAGCTTTAAGAGCTGAACCTTGGATAACTGGAAGATCGTCACCTGGGAAGTCGTATTCTGAAAGAAGGTCACGGATTTCCATTTCAACCAATTCAAGCAATTCTTCATCGTCAACCAAGTCAACTTTGTTCATGAAGACGATAAAGTGTTTAACACCAACCTGACGTGAAAGAAGGATGTGCTCACGAGTTTGTGGCATTGGTCCGTCAGTTGAAGCTACTACAAGGATAGCTCCGTCCATTTGAGCGGCACCAGTGATCATGTTTTTAACGTAGTCCGCGTGTCCTGGAGCGTCGATGTGAGCGTAGTGACGTTTTTCAGTTTCGTACTCAACGTGCGCAGTGTTGATTGTGATACCGCGTTCGCGTTCTTCTGGAGCAGCATCGATAGACGCATAGTCTTTAGGTTGGTTAACTGATGAAGGCAAGCGACGTGCCAAAACAGTTGTGATAGCTGCAGTTAGGGTAGTTTTACCGTGGTCAACGTGTCCGATAGTACCAATGTTAACGTGTGGTTTACTACGATCGTATTTTTCTTTTGCCATTTGAGTAAAAGCCTCCAATAAAATATATTTTATAGATAGACAGTAGGCAATACAGTCTAACTTTCCTTACTATTTTATCAAATTTCAGCTAAATTGCAAGTGTTTTACAAAGTTTTTGTGAATTATTCTTAATCGGCTAATCTAAATGGCACTTCTACTCCTATAATTTAACTAAAGAAAAAGAAAAATCAGGAATTTCCTGACTTTTACTTAGCTAATTCTCTTTCTCGTTCTTTCATTATTTTATGATTTTCATACAAACGTGATAAGAACTTAGAAATTTCTTTTAAGATAGAATAAGTTGGTACTGCGACAATCATACCAATGACGCCATAGATGTTACTTGATAATAAAAGTAATACTAAAATCGTAATTGGATGAACCTTCATCACTCCGCCAACGATTCGAGGGTAAAGGATGTTCCCATCCACTTGTTGAATGATGAGCATGTAAACAACTGCAATCAGCATTCTATGAGGATCAGTAAAGACATTAGCGATAATCATTGGAATCAAGCCAATACTTGGTCCCACATAAGGAATGAGATTGGCTAACCCTGAAAAGATGGCGAAGACCAAAGCGTATTTTAACCCAATCACGCTATATCCGATAAAGGCCAAACAACCAATAATAATCGCATCAATGGCGACTCCACTAATATATCGAGCAATTGTCGCATTCAAATTTTTTAAGAGGCCTGCAATATGCAACTTATCTCTCTTTAAAACAGTACGTTCTAGCATCGGTAAAAATTTGTGACCATCTAACAAAAAATAAACCAAAAATACAGGTGTCATGATAATAATTAAAACAGTACTAAAGAGAGCTGATAGGATACTTCCGACACTATTTGTCACACTATTTAGTATATTTTGTAAAATATCTACATAAGAAAGATTTAACTGTTGAATAGTCGCTTGGATATCCAAATTTTGAAAAGCTGGATAAGTAGATAAATCCAAAATCAAATCTTGTAAACGGCTGTAGATAGTCTGGCTAGTCGCAATCAAGCTGGTCAACTGATTGACCAAAATCGGTAAGAGATAGACTACCCCAATAACTAGCCCCCAAACCAAGGCGCACAAGGTTAGTAGAATACCAATGATACGGTTAATTTTGAAATACTTTTGTAAAAAATTTACAATAGGATTGGTCAAATAATATAAAAAACCACCTAAAAGAAAGGGAATCATTATAGTGTTTGCAACGCTTACAAAAGGTGTAATAATCGCTCCCATCTCTCTCCATAAATAAAAGATAATGGTTAATAGTAAAATCTCACTGGTCCAAAAAAATAATTTATTCTTACGAAACATGAGGTACCTCCATTCATCTATTTTACCACACTTTCAAAAAAGCTTCTTTCTTATATCATGAAACTGGAAATATTTTTTTCTTTATGATAGAATAAACTTACTATGAAAAAAATAATTTTAACTCTTTTAAGCCTTTCCGTTATTGGCTCAGCATCTACTGTTGCTGCTCAAGATTTTAATATTGCTGCTAAACATGCAATTGCCGTTGAGGCAAATACTGGTAAAATTCTCTATGAGAAAGATGCAACCCAGCCAGTTGAAATTGCTTCAATCACAAAGTTAATTACTGTTTATCTTGTCTATGAAGCCTTGGAAAACGGCAGTATTACACTATCAACTCCGGTAGATATTTCTGATTATCCTTACAAATTAACGACAAATTCTGAAGCGAGTAACGTTCCTATGGAGGCTCGTAATTATACCGTCGAACAACTGCTCGAAGCAACCCTAGTATCTAGTGCTAACAGTGCGGCTATTGCCCTAGCTGAGAAAATTGCTGGCTCAGAAAAAGATTTCGTCGATATGATGCGGGCAAAACTCTTAGAATGGGGAATTCAGGATGCCACTGTTGTCAATACGACTGGTCTTAACAATGAGACTCTAGGGGATAACATTTACCCAGGATCTAAAAAAGATGAGGAAAATAAGCTCAGTGCTTATGATGTCGCTATCGTTGCTCGCAATCTCATCAAAAAATACCCACAAGTCTTGGAAATCACGAAAAAACCTTCTTCTACTTTTGCTGGAATGACAATCACTTCTACCAACTACATGTTAGAGGGTATGCCTGCTTATCGCGGTGGTTTTGATGGCCTTAAAACAGGAAATACAGACAAAGCTGGAGAATCTTTTGTTGGTACTACTGTCGAAAAAGGGATGAGGGTTATCACAGTTGTTTTGAATGCAGATCATCAAGACAATAATCCTTACGCTCGCTTCACAGCTACTTCTTCACTAATGGATTATATCTCTTCTACATTCACACTTCGCAAAATCGTTCAAAAAGGCGATGCCTATCAAGATAGTAAAGCCCCTGTACAAGATGGAAAAGAAAATATGGTCACTGCCATTGCCAAAGATGATATCTCTCTAATTGAACGTGTTGGGGGACAATCGTCCCAAACAATTCAATTCACACCTGATTCTAAGGCAATTCCAGCACCACTTGAAGCCGGAACTGTGGTTGGACATTTGACTTATGAAGACAATGATTTGATTGGTCAAGGTTACATCACTACAGAACGTCCTAGTTTTGAAATGGTAGCAGAAAAGAAAGTTGAAAAAGCCTTCTTCTTAAAAGTTTGGTGGAATCAGTTTATCCGATTTATCAACGAAAAATTATAAAAAATCGCGATTTTAAACCGCGATTTTTTTATTACAAATTCATCTTCAAAGTTCTTGACTTTGGGTAAATCTAAAATCAAATTTTACCCAACTGATCCTTCCATTTCATAGCTAATCAAACGGTTCAGCTCAACAGCATACTCCATTGGAAGTTCTTTTGTGAAGGGCTCTACAAATCCCATAACAATCATTTCTGTCGCTTCTGATTCTGACAAGCCACGGCTCATGAGGTAATAGAGTTGTTCCTCTGAAATCTTAGATACCTTAGCTTCGTGTTCCAAAGCAACTTGCGAGTTGTGAATTTCATTAAATGGAATAGTATCTGATGCTGATAAGTCATCCATGATAATAGTATCACACTCAATGTGAGAAACAGATTTCTTAGAGTTTTTGTTAAAGGTTACTTGTCCACGGTAGTCAACCTTTCCTCCGCCTTTAGCGATGGATTTAGACACAATAGACGAGCTAGTATGTGGAGCATTGTGAATCATCTTAGCACCCGTGTCTTGGTGTTGCCCTGCATTGGCAAAGGCAATAGAAAGCATAGTACCACGCGCCCCTTCTCCATCTAGGTAAACAGATGGGTATTTCATAGTCGTTTTGGCACCCAAGTTTCCATCAATCCACTCAACAGTGGCATCCTTTTGAGCCTTAGCACGCTTAGTAACCAAGTTATAAACGTTATCAGACCAGTTTTGGATGGTTGTATAACGCATATAAGCACCATCCAAGGCAAAGATTTCTACGATGGCAGCGTGCAAGCTGTTGCTTGAATAAGTTGGCGCTGTACATCCTTCTACGTAGTGGACACTTGCTCCCTCATCAACGATAATCAAGGTACGTTCAAACTGACCAGTATTTTCGTTGTTGATACGGAAGTAAGTTTGAAGTGGAATATCTACCTTGACCCCTTTTGGTACGTAGATAAAGGTTCCACCAGACCATACTGCTGAGTTAAGGGCAGCCAATTTGTTATCTGTTGGCGGTACTAACTTAGCAAAGTATTGTTTAAATAAGTCTGGGTATTCCTTGAGGGCAGAATCCGTATCCGTAAAGATAATCCCCAATTTCTGGAACTCTTCCTTCATGTTGTGGTAAACCACTTCTGACTCATACTGGGCAGAGGCACCAGCTAGATATGCACGCTCAGCTTCCGGAATCCCGATACGTTCAAAGGTTTCTTTGATTTTTTCAGGAACATCATCCCATGAACGAGCTGGTTTATCAGATGGTTTTTGATAGTAAATCAAGTCATCAAAGTCAATCTCTGACAAGTCCGCTCCCCAAGTTTGCATGGGCATTTTTTTGAAGGTTTCATAAGACTTCAAACGGAATTCTAACATCCACTCAGGTTCTCCCTTAGCAGCTGATAGTTCACGAATGACATCTTCGTTCAATCCTTTTCCTGTCGATAGGACAGGCTCTACATCGTCATGGAAACCAAATTTATATTCACCAAGGTCAATTGGTTTTGGTTCTACTCTTTCTTCAGCCATAATATCCTTTCTTTCATTCTTCATTTCTACTGATTCATAAGACAAAAGAAACTTGTCTTATTTGTTTTCTTGATTTTCAATTGTTTTCTTCAGGGCATTCCAAGCTAGGGTTGCACACTTAATCCGTTGCGGAAATTTAGCAACACCTGACAAGAAAGCTGCATCACCTAGTTGGTCTTGTCTGTCATCCTTTTGTCCTTGAACCATTTCTGAAAAAATAGTCGCAAGTTCTAAGATTTCTTGCTTGGTCTTGCCCAAAACAGCATCTGACATCATGCTTGCAGAGGCAGTTGAGATGGTACAACCTGAGTTTAGAAAAGCAATATCTTCCAAACGATTCTCTGCATCAAACTTGACAGAGAGATTGATAACATCCCCACAGGTCGGATTGTTGAGACTGATTTGCTCAGCATCTTCCAACTTCCCTTGGTGATGTGGATTTTTCGAATGGTCCGCTACCACTGCCATATAAAGGCTATCTAGTTTAGAAAGTGCCATTGAAAAACTCCTTTGTCTTTTGTAAGGCATCGACTAGCTTGTCGCAATCTGCCTTGGTATTGTAGATATAAAAACTTGCACGAGCTGTTGCTGGAACATCCAAATACTGGAGCAAGGGTTGAGCGCAATGGTGACCTGCTCGAACAGCCACGCCTTCATAATCCAAAGCAGTCGCAAGGTCGTGAGGATGAAGATTGCCTAGGTTAAAAGCAATAACACCTGAACGTTGAGCCAAGTCCTGTGAACCATAAATGGTCAGTCCTTCAATCGCCTGCAGTTTTGGAAAGACGTATGCAATCAATTCTTGTTCATGGGCTTCAATGGCATCCATACCAATCTTTTCCAGATAATCTACTGCCGCAGCAAGTCCAATCGCACCTGCCATATTAGGAGTTCCAGCCTCAAATTTCCAAGGCAATTCCTTCCAACTAGCAGATTGCTCATAGACGAAATCAATCATTTCACCGCCAAATTCTACTGGTGACATTTGTTCCAGATACTTCTCTTTTCCGTAAAGGACACCGATACCAGTCGGACCAGACATCTTGTGACCTGAAAAAGCAAGGAAGTCCACATCTAAGTCCTGGACATCAATCTTCATATGGGGTGTAGACTGAGCACCATCCACTACCATGATTGCTCCAACTTGGTGGGCCATGTGAGTGATTTCTTTGATCGGATTGACCACACCAAGAACATTAGAGGCATGAGCTAGGGAGACAAACTTGACTCTATCAGTCAATTTAACTCGCAAGTCATCCATATCCAGAACTCCGTCCTTAAGATAGACATAGACAAGCTCTGCTCCAGTCTTACGGCAGGCTTCCTGCCAAGGAATAATATTAGAATGGTGTTCCATGATAGAAATCAAGACCTGGTCTCCCTCAGTCAGAATTTCCTCAGCAAAGCGTGCCACCCAGTTAAGACTGGTTGTCGTTCCTCTAGTAAAGAGAACTTCCTTTGTAGACCCTGCATTGATAAACTTACGAATGGTTTCACGAGCGGCTTCATAGGAAGCTGTCGCCCGTTCTGCCAAAGTATGAACCCCACGATGAACATTGGCATTGTCCTGCTCATAGTAGCGGTTAATCGTTTCCAGAACTGCTAGTGGTTTTTGTGTCGTCGCAGCATTGTCCAGATAAACCAGAGGTTCATCGTTGACAATCTGGTCTAAAATTGGAAAATCCTTGCGAATCGCTTCTACATCTAACATAGGCTTCCCCTTAGCGTTTTGACAATTTTTCTTCGATAGTTGCAATCATTTCATCACGAACTTCCTTGACTGGAATCTCAACGATAACAGATCCAAGGAAACCACGAACAACCAAACGCTCAGCAGTTGCCTTGTCCAAGCCACGGCTCATAAGGTAGTACATATCTTCTGGATCTACCTGACCAATAGAAGCCGCGTGTCCTGCAGTTACGTCATTTTCATCAATCAAAAGAATTGGGTTGGCATCTGAACGTGCTTGGTCTGAAAGCATAAGAACACGGCTCTCTTGTTGGGCATCTGCTCCCTTGGCACCCTTGATAATGTGGCCAATACCATTGAAGGTTAAGGTTGCTTTTTCAAGAATAACCCCATGTTGTAGGATATTTCCGATTGAATTACAACCATAGTTTGTTACGCGAGTGTCAATTCCTTGCACCTGACGGCCACTTGAAAGAGCTACGACCTTGAGATCTGCATGGCTACCATTTCCAATCAAGTCGCTATCAAAGTCCGCAACGACGTTCCCTTCGTTCATGACACCGATTGCCCAGTCAATGCTTGCATCGTTGCCTAATTTACCTCGACGGCTAATGTAGGCAGTAACGTTTTCACCTAGACGGTCGATAGCCGCAAACTTCACTTGCGCACCAGAACGTGCAATCACTTCCACTGTGATATTGGCAGTTGCTTTGGCACTGCCTTCACCGCGTGACTCTAAACGTTCTAGATAACTAATCTTAGAGTTTTTACCAGCGATAATCAAAATATGCTTGTTAAACGGTACATCGCTATCGCTGTCTTGGTAGAAAATTCCTTCGATTGGCTCTTCAATCTCAACGTTATCAGGAATATAGAGAACAGCACCACTATTGAAATAAGCTGTATGGTAGGCTGCTAACTTGTCATCGTCATACTTAACAGATGACATGAAGAATTCCTCAATAAGCTCTGGAATTTCTTCTAAAGCTGAGTGAAAGTCTGTAAAGACGACACCCTGTTCAGCTAACTCAACTGGAATTTGCTCAAAAACAGTCTGAGTTCCTACTTGCACCAACTTCATGTGATTATCTAGAGCTGTGAAATCTGGAACATTTGCTGATGGCTCACTTTCTGTAATCGTTCCATCACCTAGATTCCAACGGTGGAATTTGACACGCTCAATGACTGGTAATTCCAAACTCTCAATCTTATCAAAAGCTTTTTGACGGAGGTCTGACAACCAGCTTGGTTCAGCGTGCATTTCTGAAAAAAGTTTAATAGTTTCTTTAGTCATTTACTTCTCCTAAAAGATACGAGGGAATTACAATTCTTCCTTGTAGTCATAGCCAAGTTCTTCAGCTAGTTTTGCGTATCCTTCACGTTCCAAACGCGCAGCCAATTCTGGACCACCAGAAAGGACAACACGACCTTCCATCATGACGTGTACCACGTCTGGTGTGATGTAGTTCAAAAGACGTTGGTAGTGAGTGATAATCATAGCACCAAAGCCTTCACCACGCATGGCATTCACACCTTTAGATACAACTTTAAGGGCGTCAATATCAAGACCTGAGTCAATCTCATCCAAAAGGGCGAAAGTTGGTTCCAACATCAAGAGTTGAAGAATTTCATTACGTTTTTTCTCACCACCAGAGAAGCCTTCGTTGAGGTAACGCTCTGCCATTTCTTCTTTCATGTTGAGCAATTCCATCTTTTCATCTAGCTTAGTGATAAACTCGCGAACTGAAATCTTCTCATCATCTTCTTTACCAGCATTCATAGCTGCACGAAGAAATTCAGCGTTAGTAATTCCAGGAATTTCTGATGGGTATTGCATAGCAAGGAAAAGTCCCATACGCGCACGCTCGTCCACTTCCAACTCAAGGATATTTACACCGTCAAACAAGACTTCACCTTGGGTTACTTCATAGTTTGGATTTCCCATGATAGCGGCAGAAAGAGTTGATTTACCAGTACCATTTGGTCCCATGATAGCGGCAATTTCTCCTGTTTTAAGGGTCAAGTTAACCCCTTTTAAAATTTCTTTTCCTTCAATCTCAACGTGAAGATCTTTGATCTCTAATACTGACATGATAGTTCCTTTCTTTTTCAAGACCTTTACAGTACTTACTAGAAAAACGCCTGATTTTACCAGAAATAGAGTAAAAGGTCAATAAATATACTTTTATAGTATAACAAAAAAAAGCCTAAAAGGCTTTGATTTTGTCTAGAAGCTGAGGACTAGTCTTTCCCTTTTAAATGCTGGTCAATGACATCTACTATTTTACCCATCAAGTAACTGACTCGAAAATTTCTAAAGAGTAAAATGGCCCAAAAGGCTGCCATAATATAGCGACCAGTCATCCAGGCTTCATTGAAAAAATAGGTCTCAGCAGCTGTAAACAGTGCGATTATAATAAATTGTTGTCTATTCATAAACTTATTGTATCATGAAATCTTTCTTTAGTCTTCCTCTACCTTCACTTTATCAGCCAAAAATTCAAATCCTTCTGGTATCAAACTTTCTTCTGCTTCTTTTTCAGCTTGAGAAGATTTAGCTTTTGCTGAAAAGGCTGCACGCACTTCTTTCCATTCCTCCATAGAAATAGCTAAAATCTCAGGTGAAAAACCTGCTGCCTGACTGAGGATATTGCCAAACATAGTGTTGAGATTGTCCCGTTTCATGGTTTGACCAGCATTGAAGTTAGATTCAAAAGCAAGAATGGCATGGTGTTCATTGGCCGCAACCGGTTGAGAACCAACCAGTAAAGCCTTGTCCGGCCCACCTAGACTTTCAATTACCTCTCCCCAGGCATTCTGCAAGCGAATTAAATTTTGACGTGCTAAATCAGGATTTTCGACGGCCTCTTGTAAGATAGATTGCACTTTATTGCGATCGACACGATAGACTGTCTTACCTGCTGCTGGGCGACTAGGAGCTGGACTTGTTGGCTTGGGCACAGTTCCCACATTGGCGAGTTCTTGTTTGAGACGTGCAACTTCCTGTCTCAGCAAATCAATTTCATGTTCAACTGCCCCAGAAAGAACTGGTTCAGTCTTAATCTCCGCTAAACGAATGGTCATCATTTCAGCATAGATTTTAGGCTGTAAACTAGACTTAATATCTGCTAAACTGACTGTCGCTAAGCGAATCATTTCAAACA
>CAUTUU010000056.1:0-10187 GCA_963541545.1 uncultured bacterium
CCATGTGGTGGAGTTTGATCATGTACATGACTCCGACAGAAACACGGTTATCAAATGGTTCACCCGTACGTCCATCGTAAAGGATTGTTTTGGCATCGCTATCCATACCAGCTTCTTTAACAGTTGACCAAAGGTCTTCAGAACTTGCTCCGTCAAAGACTGGTGTTGCGATATGAATACCAAGAGTACGAGCAGCCATACCAAGGTGAAGCTCCATAACCTGACCGATATTCATACGTGATGGCACCCCAAGTGGGTTCAACATGATATCGACTGGAGTTCCATCTGGAAGGTAAGGCATGTCTTCTACAGGAACGATACGAGAGACAACCCCTTTGTTTCCGTGACGTCCGGCCATCTTATCTCCGACCTTGATCTTACGTTTTTGAGCGATGTAGACGCGAACCAGCATGTTAACACCTGATTGCAACTCATCTCCATTTGCACGTGTAAAGATCTTAACATCACGAACGACACCATCGGCACCGTGTGGTACACGAAGAGAAGTATCACGCACTTCACGAGATTTGTCTCCGAAGATAGCGTGCAAGAGACGTTCTTCAGCTGAAAGGTCTTTCTCACCCTTAGGTGTTACTTTACCTACAAGGATATCGCCTTCTTTAACCTCAGCACCGATACGGATAATACCCATTTCGTCAAGGTCTTTAAGGGCATCTTCACCAACGTTTGGAATTTCACGAGTGATTTCTTCAGGCCCAAGCTTTGTATCGCGTGTTTCTGATTCGTATTCTTCAAGGTGGACAGATGTATAAACATCGTCTTTCACCAAGCGTTCGCTCATGATAACGGCATCCTCGAAGTTGTAACCTTCCCAAGTCATGTAGGCAACGATTGGGTTTTGTCCAAGCGCCATTTCTCCATTTTCCATAGAAGGTCCGTCAGCGATGAAATCGCCTTTTTCAACGACATCGCCAACTTTTACGAGAGTACGTTGGTTATAAGCAGTACCTGAGTTTGAACGACGGAATTTTTGGATGTGGTAAACGTCCAATGAACCATCTTCACGACGAACTTCTACCTTGTCAGCATCTGCGTAGGTAACTTTACCGTCATACTGAGCAATCACAGCAGCTCCTGAATCGTGGGCTGCTTGGTATTCCATACCAGTACCAACGTAAGGTGCCTGAGGATTGATCAATGGCACAGCCTGACGTTGCATGTTGGCTCCCATGAGGGCACGGTTGGAGTCATCGTTTTCCAAGAAAGGAATACATGCTGTCGCAACGGCAACTACCTGTTTTGGAGATACGTCCATGTAGTCAACAACATTAGCTGGATACTCTTGGTTGACCCCTTGGTGACGTCCCATGACAACTTTCTCAGCAAATGTTCCATCTTCATTCAGACGAGAATTGGCCTGTGCTACAGTAAATTCATCTTCTTCATCGGCTGTCAACCAAACAATTTCGTTAGTAACAACACCTGTTTCACGGTCAACCTTACGGTATGGTGTTTGAACAAAACCATATTTGTTCAAGTGCCCGTAAGATGACAAGTTGTTGATCAAACCGATGTTAGGTCCTTCAGGTGTCTCGATTGGACACATACGACCATAGTGAGTGTAGTGCACGTCACGTACTTCATATCCAGCACGGTCACGTGTCAAACCACCAGGTCCTAAGGCTGACAAACGGCGTTTGTGAGACAACTCAGAAAGTGGGTTGTGTTGGTCCATGAACTGTGACAACTGTGATGAACCAAAGAATTCTTTAACCGCAGCTGTTACCGGACGGATATTGATAATTTGTTGTGGTGTCAAGACTTCGTTATCCTGAACAGACATACGTTCACGGACATTACGTTCCATACGAGAAAGTCCAAGACGTACTTGGTTAGCAAGCAATTCACCTACCGCACGGATACGACGGTTTCCAAGGTGGTCGATATCATCTACACGGCCAAGTCCTTCAGCCAAGTTGAGGAAGTAGCTCATCTCAGCAAGGATATCTGCTGGCGTTACGATACGAACCTTGTCATCTGGATTGGCATTACCAATGATGGTTACAACACGGTCTGGATCAGTTGGTGCAACAACCTTGAATTTTTGAAGAACAACTGGCTCAGTCACAACCGCTGCATCATTTGGAATATAAACAATCTTGTTCAAGTCACCATCCAAATGGCTTTCGATGCTTTCAATCACACTACGAGTCATGATTGTTCCAGCTTCTACCAAGATTTCGCCTGTTTCAGGGTCTACCAATGGTTCCGCAATAGTTTGGTTGAGCAAGCGTGTTTTAACATTGAGTTTTTTATTGATTTTGTAACGACCAACTGCTGCCAAGTCATAGCGACGTGGGTCAAAGAAACGAGCTACAAGCAAGCTACGTGAGCTTTCAGCAGTCTTAGGCTCACCTGGACGAAGGCGTTCGTAGATTTCTTTCAAGGCTTCGTCTGTACGAGAGTCCATTGGGTTCTTGTGGATATCTTTTTCAACAGTGTTGCGAACCAATTCGCTGTCACCAAAGATATCAAAGATTTCATCATCACCTGAGAAACCAAGCGCACGAACCAAGGTCGTAAATGGAATCTTACGAGTACGGTCGATACGAGTGTAGGCGATGTCTTTTGAGTCGCTTTCAAGTTCCAACCAAGCTCCACGGTTAGGGATAACAGTTGAACCGTAACCCACTTTACCGTTCTTATCTACTTTGTCGTTAAAGTAAACACCTGGCGAGCGAACCAACTGCGAAACGATGATACGTTCACCACCATTGATAATAAAAGTACCCATTTCTGTCATGATTGGGAAATCACCAAAGAAAACTTCTTGGGTCTTGATTTCGCCTGTTTCTTTATTGATCAAGCGGAAGGTTACAAAAATTGGTGCTGAGTAGCTAGCATCGTGGATACGAGCTTCTTCTAGCGTGTATTTTGGTTCCTTGATTTCATATCCAACAAATTCCAACTCCATTGTGTCTGTGAAGTTTGAAATTGGCAATACATCTTCAAACACTTCCTTCAGACCATGGTCTAGGAAATCTTTGAATGAATCAGTTTGAATTTCAATCAAATTTGGTAAGTCAAGAACTTCTTTGATTCTTGAAAAACTACGACGGGTACGATGTTTCCCGTATTGAACGTCATGTCCTGCCAAGATGATTCTCCTTTGTAAATAAGTTCCAAGCCTTATCAATCAGGCTTTTCTAATCGTCATATGGTTTTAAAAACCCCTATCACCGTGTCCCTTTGATGAATTTTCAGAATCTTTAAGTTTTTGTTACAAATGCTCGAAATTCTGAAAAAAAGCACAAAAAGAGCAGCTAAATCTGACTTTTTCAGAAGATTTAACTGCTGTGAGCCTTGTCTGGACAATATTTCAGACAAAACCTACGACAAATGATTATTTATATTATACCCTATTTAGCTAGATTTTTCAAGGGATTCTGTCGATTTTTGGTAAATTTTTTTCCTATAAAAAATTGAATTCAACTATTACTTTGCAAACTTCATTTTCAGTTTAATAGTCCAATAAAAATATAGTAAATTTAGATTCTCCTATTTTATCCTAGGCTGTTTTTCTTGACTTTACTAGGTTTTTCTTTTAATATATATGTATAAATATATAGGGAGGTTTATTATGAATATCTTGCTGTCTAAAAAAGAACAAGACTTGCTATTCTTATTGGAAGAATTAACCAAACACCATGATTGGATAGAACTTCCAGTCTTGGCTGAGAAGCTGAATTTTTCAATAGAAGAATTGCAAGAACATCTTTCTAGTCTCGAGCAATTATTCCCAAACCTCCTGATTCAATCAACAAAAGAAGGCATTCAGTTGCAGTTTGACTTTCAAAATACCTTGGATCCCAAAATCGCCATCTTTGAACAATCTGCAACCTACTCTTTTTTGAACTGTCTATTTTTCAAAGAGGGACAATCACTTGAGCAAATATGTCAGGCACTTTCGACTAAGCCAGAGCAGATTGAGAAAACCATCCAGTATCTAAATACTAAACTCCCACAACATTATGACATCAAGGTTCAAATTTCCCCTTTAGGCATGGAGGGAGCAGAAGAAGACATTCGCGCCTTTTATCTGGACTACTTTAGCCAAAGTTACAGTTTTCTTGATTGGCCCTTCCCTTCTATTTCTGAAGAGGCACTCACTCAGCTGATTCAGCTATTTTTAAAGGCCCAACAAGTTTCACCCAACCTCAGCGGTCTACGGCAAATCAAATATACCTTGGCTATCAATCTAGAGCGATTAAATAAGGGACGTTTCATTGAAAATCCTAGTCCGCTCTTAACCAGTCATTACAGTTCCCTCATGCAAATTTCCCAGTTTGAACAAGATATCAAAAAGCTGGCTAAAAAGCTCGATTTTGAAGCTACAAAGGAGACACTGGAACAGCTATTTTCAAATCCAGTAAAGTCTCTTCAAATTACAAACAAGCCTAGTAATAGAGCTTTAGGAGACATTCATCATATCCAAAAATCTTACCGTTTATTGAGCCAAATTCTAGAAGAGCTGGCCAAGGAATTTCACCTACAGATTGAAAATAGAGAAGAATTGATTTGGCTCCTCCACTATACTGCCCAATCTGATTTCTTCCATCTACTCAATGAACAGTCTCTTGACAAACAGAGATTCCTGATTTTAAGCAATTATCAAGCAGAATTTCCAAAACTATTTGAAGTAAGTCAACAGAAATTCCGATATTACCTGACTGAGATGGGGCTAGAAAATCACCCAAGTAAGCTACAAGAACTTGTCTACACCTTTTCGATTCAAGGGAGACGTATTTTAGTCCAATTACTTCAAAAACTTTCCAAAATACGTGTTTTAGTCATTAGTCATCTGGATAGCCATCATGCACAAAATCTTATCGACACCCTAACTCACTACGGCAATAATCTCTATCTCTTTGATTCTTGGGAAGAATCTGCTATTTCATTCTCAATTTTCAATCAAATTCCTCACGATATTGTCATCACCACTTTCCCTGTTTCCAACTGTCCGAAACCAATTATTTGTAGTCGAAATCTTTCTACTTCAGAACTATTTCATCACCTCCACCTTCTGGCTTCTCAAATTCATAAAGAAAGACTGGCTCAGTCGTAACAGAAAACCTGTTGCGATTTTTCTTTTAGTTTAATTCTAGGAAAACGCTTGCATATTATTTTACTAAGTGCTATACTGATAAAGAAATTTATTTATAGGAGAATGATTATGAAAAAAACAACTTCTCAAACTGAGAAAAAAATGGTCTACAGCATCCGTTCCCTCAAGAATGGAACTGGCTCTGTCCTTATCGGCGCAAGCCTTGTCCTACTTGCTATGGCTACACCAACTATCTCAGCCAAGGAAAATACACCAACCACTAACGCAAGTAATAGTGAAACTACTACTGCCCTTGCCCAACCTCTTACTGATACAGCAGCTAGCACTGGTAAGAAAGAAAGTGATCTTTCTGCACCTGAAAATGCAAATGCTTCCCTAGAGAAAAAAAAAGAAAAACCTGCAACAGAGCCAACAACTCCTGTTTCAAGCCCATCTGACTCAGCGCCACAAACTGGGCAAGATCGTTCAAGTGAGCCAACGACTTCTACTAGTCCAGTAACGACTGAAACTAAGGTAGAAGAGCCAATCGAAGACAACTACTTCCGTATCCACGTCAAGAAACTTCCTGAAGAAAACAAGGATGCTCAAGGACTATGGACTTGGGACGATGTTGAAAAACCTTCTGAAAACTGGCCTAACGGTGCCTTGTCCTTTAAAGATGCCAAAAAAGATGACTACGGCTACTACCTAGATGTCAAATTAAAGGGAGAGCAAGCCAAGAAAATTAGCTTCCTTATCAATAATACAGCTGGAAAAAATCTAACTGGCGATAAATCTGCAGAAAAACTGGCACCAAAGATGAACGAGGCTTGGTTGGACCAAGATTACAAGGTTTTCTCTTACGAACCACAACCTGCAGGGACTGTTCGCGTCAACTACTACCGTACAGATGGCAACTATGATAAGAAGTCTCTTTGGTACTGGGGAGATGTGAAAAATCCAAGTAGCGCTCAATGGCCTGACGGAGCAGACTTTACAGCTACAGGAAAATACGGTCGCTATATTGACATTCCTCTTAAGGATGCCGCAAAAGAATTCGGCTTTTTATTACTAGATGAGAGCAAACAAGGAGACGACGTGAAAATCCGTAAAGAAGATTATAAGTTCACAGATTTGAAAAACCATAGCCAAATTTTCTTAAAAGACGATGACGAATCGATTTACACAAATCCATACTATGTCCATGATATCCGTATGACAGGAGCCCAACACGTAGGAACTTCTAGCATTGAAAGTAGTTTTTCAACACTTGTTGGTGCTAAAAAAGAGGATATCCTCAAGCACTCCAACATCACTAATCACCTAGGAAACAAGGTAACTATTACCGATGTTGCAATCGATGAAGCTGGTAAGAAAGTAACTTACAGCGGAGATTTCTCTGATACAAAACATCCATATACTGTTAGCTACAATTCCGACCAATTCACTACCAAAACAAGTTGGCGCCTTAAAGATGAAACATACAGCTATGATGGTAAACTGGGAGCTGACCTCAAAGAAGAAGGAAAACAGGTTGATTTGACCCTCTGGTCACCAAGTGCTGATAAGGTTTCTGTCGTTGTCTACGACAAGAATGACCCTGAAAAAGTAGTTGGAACTGTCGCTCTTGAAAAAGGGGAAAGAGGAACTTGGAAACAAACTCTAGATAGCACAAACAAACTAGGAATCACAGATTTCACTGGCTACTATTATCAATACCAAATCGAGCGTCAGGGTAAAACTGTTCTTGCACTCGATCCTTACGCTAAATCCCTCGCTGCTTGGAATAGTGACGATGCTAAGATTGATGATGCCCATAAAGTGGCTAAAGCTGCCTTTGTAGATCCAGCTAAACTAGGACCTCAAGACTTGACTTATGGTAAGATTCACAACTTCAAGACTCGTGAAGATGCCGTTATCTATGAAGCTCATGTGCGTGACTTCACTTCAGATCCTGCCATTGCAAAAGACTTGACCAAACCATTTGGTACCTTTGAAGCCTTCATTGAAAAACTAGACTATCTCAAAGATTTGGGTGTGACCCATATCCAGCTCCTTCCAGTCTTGTCTTACTACTTTGTCAATGAATTGAAAAACCATGAACGCTTGTCTGACTATGCTTCAAGCAACAGTAACTACAACTGGGGATATGACCCTCAAAACTACTTCTCCTTGACTGGTATGTACTCAAGCGATCCTAAGAATCCAGAAAAACGAATCGCAGAATTTAAAAACCTCATCAACGAAATCCACAAACGTGGCATGGGAGCTATCCTAGATGTCGTTTATAACCACACAGCCAAGGTCGATATCTTCGAAGACCTAGAGCCAAACTACTACCATTTTATGGATGCAGATGGCACACCTCGAACTAGCTTTGGTGGTGGACGTTTGGGGACAACCCACCATATGACCAAACGTCTCCTAGTTGACTCTATCAAATACCTAGTTGATACCTACAAAGTAGATGGATTCCGCTTCGATATGATGGGAGACCATGATGCCGCTTCTATCGAAGAAGCTTACAAGGCTGCACGCGCCCTCAATCCAAACCTCATCATGCTTGGTGAAGGTTGGAGAACCTATGCTGGTGATGAAAATATGCCTACTAGAGCTGCTGACCAAGATTGGATGAAACATACCGATACTGTAGCTGTCTTCTCAGATGACATCCGTAACAACCTCAAGTCTGGTTATCCAAACGAAGGTCAACCTGCCTTTATCACAGGTGGCAAGCGTGATATCAACACTATCTTTAAAAATCTGATTGCTCAACCAACCAACTTTGAAGCAGATAGCCCTGGAGATGTCATCCAATACATCGCAGCCCATGATAACTTGACCCTCTTTGACATCATTGCCCAGTCTATCAAAAAAGACCCAAGCAAGGCTGAGAACTATGCTGAAATCCATCGTCGTTTGCGACTTGGAAACCTCATGGTCTTGACAGCTCAAGGAACTCCATTTATCCACTCTGGTCAGGAATATGGACGTACCAAACAATTCCGTGACCCAGCCTACAAGACTCCAGTAGCAGAGGACAAACAACCAAACAAATCTCACTTGTTGCGTGATAAGGACGGCAATCCATTTGACTATCCTTACTTCATCCATGATTCTTACGATTCTAGCGATGCTATCAATAAGTTTGACTGGACTAAGGCTACAGATGGCAAAGCTTATCCTGAAAATGTCAAGAGCCGTGACTATATGAAAGGGTTGATTGCCCTTCGTCAATCTACAGACGCCTTCCGACTTAAGAACCTCCAAGATATCAAAGACCGTGTCCACCTCATCACTGTCCCAGGTCAAAATGGTGTGGAAAAAGAGGACGTGGTCATTGGCTACCAAATCACTGCTCCAAACGGAGATATTTACGCAGTCTTTGTCAATGCGGACGAAAAAGCTCGTGAATTTAACTTGGGAACTGCCTTTGCCCACCTCAGAAATGCTGAAGTTTTAGCAGATGAAAACCAAGCAGGACCAGTCGGAATTGCCAACCCTCAAGGGCTTGAATGGACTGAAAAAGGCTTGAAATTAAATGCCCTTACAGCTACTGTTCTTAGAATCTCTCAAGGCGGTGCCATCGTTGCCCCAGCTGTGGAAGAAAAACCTGAATTTGATTTTTCTAGCTTAACACAAGAGCAAGGTCAAGCCCAAAACCTAGCAGCAAATCCTGAAACCCAAGAAACTGCTGCAGAAGCTCTTTCTCAGAAAGTCCTTCCAAACACAGGAACTGAGAGCAAATCTCTTCTTACTCTTGCAGGAATTAGTCTCCTTGCGCTTCTAGGTCTCGGGTTCTTGCTAAAAAACACAAAAGAGAACTAAACTAGACCTCCTATAGAACAATCCCCCACGTATTAAAAATTATCAACACGTGGGGGATTATTGTTTGTACAATATTTGTGGTTATAATACATTTGATTAGGATTTTTTATTAAGCCTCTTTCATGGCAAAATAAGCCCGGACTTTGGGTGCAACTTGCGTTCCGAAGAGTTCTATAGCTCGCAGGACTTGTTCATGAGGCATGGAACCAAGAGGTAGGTGCAACATAAAGCGGTCCAAGCCTAAATCCTCAATCATGCGAATCAATTTTTCTGCCACCTGATCTGGATTGCCCACAAACATGGCTCCATCTGGTCCAACCTGTTCAAGGTATTGTTCATAACGCAATTCCTGCCAGTGTGGACGGTCTTTGGAAATAGCATCCACTACTTGCTTGGTCGGATGAAAATAATCTTTCACAGCCTGATCGCCATCCTCAGCAATCCAACCCCAAGAATGGGCTCCGACCTTCAGCTCATGACTGGCATAACCCGCTTCGCTCCCAATATCACGATAGGCCTGAACCAATTTTTTAAAATAACGAGGATTGCCACCAATAATGGCATAGACAATCGGCATGCCTGCCTGAGCAATCTTCACTGTTGATTCGACATGACCACCTGTCGCTATCCACAAGGGCAATTTATCCTGAACTGGACGAGGATAGACCTCTTTGCCAGAAATTGTTTGGGTCAATCGACCTTTCCAGTCTAGCTTGGTCTTTTCATTGACTAACTGAAGCAAGTCTAATTTCTCATCAAAGAGAGCTTCGTAGTCTTTCAAGTCATAGCCGAACAGAGAGAAAGATTCCGTGAAAGAGCCCCTTCCAGCCATAATCTCCGCTCGTCCATTGGACAAGGCATCGATAGTGGCATACTGTTGGAACAGACGAATAGGATCCATGCTTGAGAGAATGCTGACTGCACTGGTCAAACGGATTTTCTTGGTATTGACTGCCCCAGCTGCTAGGACAATCTCTGGCGCAGATACCGCAAAATCCGCTCGATGGTGCTCACCAATCCCATATACATCCAAACCAACCTTGTCAGCCATTTCAATCTCTGCTAGCAACTGGCGAATGCGTTCGGCATGACTGTAAGTTTGCCCCGTCCCTTCAAGCTCCGTTGTTTCCCCAAATGTTGAAATTCCCAATTCTACCATATCCATTCTCCCTATCTACTCTGTCCTTCAATTTGAAAAATTATTCTAACACGAAACTTGAGTACAAGCAACCGATTTGCTCACAAGAAAAAGCCTAGATAACTAGACTTTTTTAGCTTATTCTACCGTTACTGA
>CAUTUU010000057.1:0-10083 GCA_963541545.1 uncultured bacterium
CCTTTAATTAGTTGTAAATCTTCAGGAGCAAATAAGACAACATTCATGTGTCCTACGTAATCTGAAAGGCGTGCCTGTTTTAAATGATTAACTTTTGTCACACGGCCTTTTTGTGTTAGTTCGATTTCTAGGGGGATGGATCCAGTTTTTTTCTGAACAAGACCTGAAAGATGAAGTTGTTCCTCATCAAAACGAATGAGATTTTTATCTGTTCGAGTTCGATGACTACGGGTTAAGGCTAAAAAATAGATAGCCTCTAACATATTTGTTTTACCTTGTGCATTGCGTCCTAAAAAGACATTTAATTTAGGATTAAAGTCTATTTTCGTATCTTTGTAGTTACGAAAAGTTTTGAGAGATAGGTATTGTAGCCACATGATTATCTACCAGGGAATCGTGGAGCTTGTTTGTTTTTGGGCGATGAAGTAGGTTTAGAGTTGTCTTTTTTTACTCCCTTATTCATCTCCTTAACAAGTTTAGCGATTCGTTCTTTTTCAACTTTATCAGCTTGGTATTCATCTTGTTCTTCAGAAGTAGGTTGTGTCAACAAGATGTCAATGTTCATGTCAGGGATGTCAACTTTATCGCCAATACGAAGTTTTTTACCACGACGACTCTCTAATTCCCCATTAAAGTAAACAGAATGTTCAGAGAGAAATGATTTGATAGCTCCTCCGCTATGTGTAATTCCAAGTTCTTTGAGTAGTGCTTGGAGGGTAATAAATTCTTCAAATAATTTGTATTCCATAATTCACCTCAATCTTTGGTATTATACCATATTTTCCTAAAAATAGTGAGAGAAACAGGGAGAAATGTAAGCGATTTTTATTTCAAAACTGTTACAGGGAACAAGAAAATTTCAGGTTTTCGTGATATAATAGAAGTCTGTATATAAGGAGGTAAATCATGGAGTTAGTGCATGGAATTTCAACACATTTTATCCAATCAAAGAAGTTTAAAACAAACAAAATCACCGTGCGTTTTACCGCTCCATTATCTCTTGATACGATTGCAGGTCGCATGTTGAGTGCGAGTATGCTAGAGACTTCTAACCAGATGTATCCTACTTCTCAAGCTTTGAGAAGACACTTGGCCAGTCTATACGGTACAGATATGTCAACCAATTGTTTTAGAAGAGGACAGAGCCACATTGTAGAATTGACATTCACTTATGTTCGTGATGAGTTTCTAAGTAGGAAAAATGTGCTAACTTCACAGGTTTTGGAACTAGTAAAAGAGACTCTTTTCTCACCCGTGGTAGTTGATAATGGATTTGATCCAGCCTTATTTGAAATTGAGAAAAAGCAATTGCTAGCAAGTTTAGCAACTGATATGGATGATTCTTTTTATTTTTCACATAAAGAATTAGACAAATTATTTTTTCATGATGAACGTCTTCAATTGGAATATAGTGATTTACGCAATCGTATTTCAGCTGAAACTCCACAAAGTTCTTATTCTTGTTTCCAAGAATTTTTGGCCAATGATCGAATAGATTTCTTTTTCCTAGGTGATTTTAATGAGATTGAAATTTTAAATGTATTAGAATCATTTGGTTTTAAAGGTAGAGAAGGTGATGTGAAGGTTCAGTATTGTCAACCTTATTCCAATATTCTTCAGGAAGGTATGGTTCGGAAAAATGTGGGACAATCCATTTTGGAGTTGGGTTATCATTGCCCTTCTGAATATGGTGATGAGCAACATTTACCCATGATTGTAATGAATGGTTTACTTGGCGGATTTGCTCATTCTAAGCTCTTTACAAATGTTCGTGAAAATGCTGGGTTAGCTTATACTATTTCAAGTCAGCTTGATTTATTTAGTGGATTTTTAAGGATGTATGCTGGTATCGATCGAGAAAATCGGAATCAGGCTCGAAAAATGATGAATAATCAACTGCTTGATTTAAGAAAAGGTTATTTTACAGAGCTTGAGCTAGAGCAGACCAAGAAAATGATTCGTCGGTCTTTGTTGCTTTCTCAAGATAATCAAGCTTCATTGATTGAACGTGCTTATCAAAATGCCTTACTTGGAAAATCTTCAGCAGACTTTAAAAGTTGGATTGAAAAACTCGAACAAATTGACAAAGATGCTATTTGTAGAGCAGCTAATAATGTAAAACTACAAGCGATTTACTTTATGGAAGGAATAGAATGACAAAGGTTGTTTTTGAAGAAAAATACTATCCAGCTGTAAAAGAAATGGTTTATCGAACTCGTTTGGCAAACGGATTGACAGTAGCTCTTCTACCTAAAAAGGAATTTAAAGAGGTTTACGGGAGTGTAACTGTACAGTTTGGCTCGGTAGATACGCTTGTCACAGAAGTTGACGGGAATGTAAAACAATATCCTGGAGGAATTGCTCATTTTCTTGAACATAAATTATTTGAGAGAGAAGATTCTAGTGATTTGATGTCAGCTTTTACGAGTCTAGGTGCAGATAGCAATGCTTTTACAAGCTTTACAAATACAAACTATCTTTTTTCATCGACGGATTATCTCTTAGAGAATTTAGATTTACTTTATGAGTTGGTAACATCAGCACACTTTACTGAAGATTCCATTCTGAGAGAGCAGGATATTATCCAGCAAGAACGAGAAATGTATCAAGATGATCCAGATTCGTGTTTATTCTTTTCAACCTTAGCGAATTTGTATCATGGTACATCTTTAGCAACGGACATAGTTGGAAGTGAGGAGTCCATTTCCCAAATCAATCTAACTAGTTTGCAAGAAAATTTTACAAGATTTTACAAACCTGTAAATATGTCTCTGTTTTTAGTTGGTAATTTTGATGTGGAGCAAGTACAGGACTATTTTGAAAGAAAAGAACTGGAAGATTCAGATGTTCAGGAAGTAGCAAGAGAAAAGTTGCTTTTACAAGATGTGAAGCCAACAGACAGTATGAGAATGGAAGTATCTAATCCCAAACTAGCGATTGGGATTAGAGGTAATCGAGAAGTTGCTGAGGCGGATTGCTATCGACATCATATTTTATTAAAATTATTGTTTGCAATGATGTTTGGTTGGACTTCGGATCGTTTTCAAAAATTATATGAATCAGGTAAAATAGATGCTTCCTTATCTCTTGAAATTGAAGTAACAAGTCGTTTTCATTTTGTTATGTTGACAATGGATACGAAAGAGCCAGTTGCTTTATCTCATCAGTTTAGGAAGGCCATTCGTAATTTTACAAAGGATTTAGATATTACAGAGGATCATTTAGATATTATCAAAAGGGAGATGTTTGGAGAATTTTTCAGTAGCATGAACTCTCTTGAATTTATTGCAACCCAATATGATGCTTTTGAACATGGTGAGACAATTTTTGATTTACCAAAGATTTTACAGGAAATTACTTTAGAGGATGTCCTTGATGCTGGACATCACTTAATAGATGAAGGGGATATAGTTGATTTTACAATATTCCCATCGTAGTAACCTATCATAATAGACACTAGAAAGAAGGGATAACAAGTATGAGGAAAAAAACAATTGGTGAGGTTTTACGTTTAGCTAGAACTAACCAAGGGTTGACTTTAGAAGAATTACATAAAAAAACAGAAATTCAGTTGGAGATGTTGGAGGCAATGGAAGCTGATGATTTTGATCAACTTCCTAGTCCATTTTATACTCGTTCTTTTTTGCGAAAGTATGCGTGGGCAGTTGAGCTAGATGAGAGAATTATCTTGGATGCTTACGATTCTGGGAGCATGATTACTTATGAGGAAGTAGATGTTGATGAAGACGAGTTTACAGGTAGGAGACGTTCAAGTAAGAAAAATAAGACATCATTTTTACCTTTATTTTATTTTGTACTCTTTGCACTATCGATTGTAATTTTTGTGACTTATTATGTTTGGAATTATATCCAGACTCAACCGGAGCGTTCATCTGCGTCTAGTTATAGTGTAGTCCAAGCAACAAGCTCGACTAGTTCTGTAGCTCCAACTTCAACTAGTAGTAGTTCATCAAGTAGTTCTTCTAATATTGAACCAGCTATAACGGTATCAGGTGAAGGAAATCGAGTAGAAGTTGCTTATAAAACGAGCAAGGAAACTGCAAAATTGCAATTATCAGTGTCAGATGCTAGAAGTTGGGTTAGTGTTTCAGAAAGTGATCTTGAGGGTGGTGTGACTTTATCACCGGATAATAAAAGTGCGGAAACAAGCGTTTCAACTAAAAATCCTGTGACCATTACTTTAGGTGTTGTCAAAGGTGTTGCCTTAACAGTAGACAATCAGACTGTTGATTTATCGAAATTAACAGCTCAGACTGGACAGATCACTGTAACCTTTACTAAAAATTAAGGAAAAATAAATGAAAAAAGAACAAATTCCAAATCTCTTAACAATAGGTCGAATTCTTTTTATACCTATTTTTATCTTTATTTTAACAGTAGGAAATTCGATAGAGAGTCATATAGTAGCAGCTATTATCTTTGCTATTGCTAGTATTACAGATTATTTAGATGGATATTTAGCTCGTAAATGGAATGTGGTTAGTAATTTTGGTAAATTTGCAGATCCTATGGCGGATAAGCTACTAGTTATGTCAGCTTTTATTATGCTGATTGAGTTAGGAATGGCTCCGGCTTGGATTGTTGCAGTGATTATCTGTCGAGAATTGGCTGTGACAGGTTTAAGGCTTTTACTGGTTGAAACTGGTGGAACGGTTTTAGCAGCAGCAATGCCTGGAAAAATTAAAACTTTCAGTCAGATGTTTGCGATTATTTTCTTGCTATTACATTGGACTTTGATTGGTCAAGTTCTACTTTATGTAGCCTTGTTTTTTACTATCTACTCTGGTTATGATTATTTCAAGGGTAGTGCCTATGTATTTAAAGGGACATTTGGTTCGAAATGAAATCAATAATTGATGTAAAAAATCTTTCTTTTCGCTATAAGGAAAGTCAGGAATACTATGATGTGAAGGATATTACGTTTCACGTGAAACGTGGAGAATGGCTTTCGATTGTAGGGCATAATGGTAGTGGTAAATCAACGACGGTTCGATTAATTGATGGCTTACTGGAAGCAGAATCTGGAGAGATTGTAATTGATGGCCAACGTTTGACTGAGGAAAATGTTTGGGATATACGTCGTCAAATCGGTATGGTTTTTCAAAATCCAGACAATCAATTTGTTGGAGCGACTGTTGAAGATGATGTTGCCTTTGGTTTGGAAAATCAGGGACTTTCTCGTCAAGAAATGAAAAAGAGAGTGGAGGAAGCTCTGGCTTTAGTTGGCATGTTGGACTTTAAAAAGCGAGAGCCAGCGCGTTTATCGGGTGGCCAAAAACAACGTGTGGCCATTGCAGGTGTTGTAGCTCTAAGACCAGATATTTTAATCCTAGATGAAGCGACAAGTATGTTAGATCCTGAGGGTCGTAGAGAACTGATTGAGACAGTAAAAGGAATTAGAAAAGACTATGATATGACGGTCATTTCCATTACACATGATTTGGAAGAAGTTGCCATGAGTGACCGCGTATTGGTCATGAAAAAAGGGTCAATTGAATCAACTAGTAATCCAAGGGAGCTTTTCTCTCGAAATGATTTAGATCAAATTGGATTAGACGATCCTTTTGCCAATCAATTAAAACATTCTTTGAGCCAGAATGGCTATGATTTACCTGAAAATTATTTGACAGAAAGTGAGCTAGAGGATAAGCTATGGGAATTGCTCTAGAAAATGTGAGTTTTACATATCAAGAAGGGACTCCTTTAGCTTCAACAGCTTTGTCGGATGTTTCTTTGACGATTGAAGATGGTTCTTATACGGCCTTAATTGGGCACACAGGTAGCGGTAAATCAACTATTTTACAACTCTTAAATGGTTTATTGGTGCCAAGTCAAGGAAGTGTACGAGTTTTTGATACCTTAATCACCTCGACTTCTAAAAACAAAGATATTCGTCAAATTAGAAAACAGGTTGGCTTGGTATTTCAGTTTGCTGAAAAT
Source organism: uncultured bacterium (assembly GCA_963541545.1). GTDB lineage: Bacteria > Bacillota > Bacilli > Lactobacillales > Streptococcaceae > Streptococcus. The sequence continues at coordinate 5,962 of CAUTUU010000057.1, forward strand.
CAGATTTTTGAAGAAACGGTTTTGAAAGACGTTGCTTTTGGACCGCAAAATTTTGGAGTTTCTGAAGAAGATGCAGAGAAGATTGCGCGTGAGAAATTGGCTTTAGTTGGAATTGATGAATCACTTTTTGATCGTAGCCCGTTTGAGCTATCAGGTGGACAAATGAGACGTGTTGCTATTGCAGGTATACTTGCAATGGAGCCAGCTATATTAGTCTTAGATGAACCCACAGCAGGTCTGGATCCTCTGGGAAGAAAAGAGTTGATGACCCTGTTCAAAAAACTCCACCAGTCAGGGATGACCATTGTCTTAGTAACGCATTTGATGGATGATGTTGCTGAATATGCGAATCAAGTCTATGTGATGGAAAAGGGACGTTTAGTGAAGGGTGGCAAACCAAGTGATGTCTTTCAAGATGTTGTCTTTATGGAAGAAGTGCAGTTGGGAGTACCTAAAATTACGGCATTTTGTAAACGATTGGCTGATAGAGGCGTGGCATTTAAACGATTACCGATTAAGATAGAGGAGTTCAAGGAGTCGCTAAATGGATAGTATGATTTTAGGGCGTTATATCCCGGGGAATTCGATTGTTCACCGATTGGATCCACGCAGCAAATTACTGGCTATGATGCTACTGATTTTGATCGTGTTTTGGGCTAATAATCCCTTGACGAATCTGATTCTTTTTATAGCGACAGGGATATTTATTGCCTTGTCAGGAGTATCTCTTTCATTTTTTATTCAGGGCTTGAAGTCTATGTTTTTCTTGATTGCCTTCACAACTATTTTTCAACTGTTTTTCATTTCTAATGGGAATGTTTTATTTGAGTTTTCGTTTGTGAGAATCACGGATTATGCTTTGCAACAAGCTGGAATTATCTTTTGTCGCTTTGTATTAATTATTTTCTTTTCAACTGTATTAACCTTAACGACTATGCCCTTAAGTTTGGCATCAGCTGTCGAAGCTTTATTAGCACCTTTAAAGCGTGTGAAAGTCCCAGTTCATGAAATTGGATTGATGCTGTCCATGAGTCTACGTTTTGTCCCAACCTTGATGGATGATACGACGAGGATTATGAATGCGCAGAAAGCGCGTGGAGTGGATTTTGGAGAAGGAAGTATTGTTCAAAAAGTAAAGGCGATGATTCCTATTTTGATTCCTCTTTTTGCGACAAGTTTAAAACGTGCGGATTCCTTGGCTATCGCCATGGAAGCGCGTGGTTATCAGGGTGGAAAAGGCAGAAGTCAATACCGACAATTGAAATGGACTCGAAAGGATACGCTAGCAATTCTTGTTATTCTCGTACTTGGTTGTTGCTTATTTTTCTTAAAATCTTAGTAGCTTTCAGGAATTAATAAAAAAGTTACTGTAACAGTTTTTGATATAAAGGTAGGGATATGAACCGTTTTAAAAAATCAAAATATGTCATTATTGTTTTTGTCACTGTTCTTCTTGTGTCAGCTCTCTTAGCGACGACTTATTCAAGTACAATTGTGACAAAATTAGGAGATGGAATCTCATTGGTTGATAGGGTTGTACAAAAACCTTTTCAATGGTTTGATTCTGTCAAATCAGACTTGGCTCATTTGACACGAACATATAATGAAAATGAAAGTTTGAAGAAACAGATTTACCAATTAGAAGTTAAATCAAATGAGGCGGAAAGTTTAAAGACAGAAAATGAACAATTGCGCCAATTGCTTGATATGAAGTCCAAGTTGCAAGCTACAAAGACTTTAGCAGCAGATGTTATTATGCGTTCTCCAGTATCTTGGAAGCAGGAATTGACCCTGGATGCAGGTAAATCAAAAGGGGCTTCTGAGAACATGTTAGCTATTGCAAATGGTGGTTTGATTGGGAGCGTTTCAAAAGTAGAGGAGAACTCTACTATGATCAACCTTCTGACAAATACGGAAAATGCTGATAAGATTTCTGTTAAAATTCAACATGGTTCTACTACAATTTATGGAATTATTGTTGGCTATGACAAGGAAAATGAAGTTCTTAAAATTAGCCAATTAAATAGTAATAGTGAGATTAGTGCAGGAGATAAGGTGACCACTGGTGGATTAGGAAACTTTAATGTTGCGGATATTCCTGTTGGTGAAGTGGTTGCCACAACGCATAGTACAGACTATTTGACACGAGAAGTAACTGTTAAATTGAGTGCAGATACTCATAATGTGGATGTGATAGAATTAGTGGGGAATTCATAATGAGACATTTGAAGCGGGTTGGAGTGTTTTTATTGCTCCCTTTCTTTGTTCTAATTGACGCCCATATTAGCCAGCTTCTGGGCTCATTTTTTCCCCACGTACAGTTGGCTAGTCATTTTCTGTTTTTATTTCTCTTATTTGAGACGATTGAAGTATCAGAATATCTCTATTTAGCTTATTGTTTTGTAGTTGGTTTGGTCTATGATATTTACTTTTTCCACTTGATAGGGATTGCGACTCTGTTGTTCGTCTTGTTGGGGGTATTTCTCCATAAATTTAATAGTGTTATTTTATTGAATCGTTGGACGAGAATGTTAGCAATTATTGTCATGACTTTTCTATTTGAAATGGGGGCTTACATATTTGCAATAGCGGTAGGTTTAACTGTGGATAGTATGTCTTTGTTCATAGTCTATAGTTTAGTGCCATCAATGATTTTGAACCTTATATGGATGATTATTTTTCAGTTTATTTTTGAAAAATTTTACCTATAAGAAAGAAATAAAAATGTAACAAAGGCGTAATATTCATTAGGCCTTTTTTTGGTATACTAGTAATGTCTTTAAAAGAAGGAGTACCTACGTAATATGAAGAAAAAAATCTTAGCGTCACTTTTATTAAGTACAGTAATGGTTTCTCAAGTTGCTGTTTTAACAACTGCGCATGCAGAAACTACTGATGACAAAATTGCTGCTCAAGATAATAAAATTAGTAACTTAACAGCACAACAACAAGAAGCCCAAAAACAAGTTGATCAAATTCAGGAGCAAGTATCTGCTATTCAAACAGAGCAATCAAACTTGCAATCTGAAAATGATAGATTACAAGCAGAATCTAAAAAGCTTGAGGGTGAAATTACAGAACTTTCTAAGAACATTGTATCTCGTAATGATTCATTGCAAAAACAAGCTCGTAGTGCTCAAACAAATGGAGCTGCAACAAATTACATTAATACAATTGTAAACTCAAAATCAATTACAGAAGCTATTTCACGTGTTGCTGCAATGAGTGAAATCGTATCTGCAAACAACAAAATGTTGGAACAACAAAAAGCAGATAAAAAAGCTATTTCTGAAAAACAAGTAGCAAACAATGACGCAATCAATACAGTTATTGCAAATCAGCAAAAACTAGCTGATGATGCTCAAACATTAACTACAAAGCAAGCAGAGTTGAAAGCTGCAGAATTGAATCTTGCTGCTGAAAAGGCTACAGCAGAGGATGAAAAAGCAAGTTTACTTGAGAAAAAAGCAGTAGCGGAAGCAGAAGCTAAAGCAGCTGCAGAAGCAGAAGCAGCTTATAAAGCTAAGCAAGCAAGTCAACAACAAACAGTCGTTGCTTCTGGAAATACAACTTTTACAGCACAGGTTCAAGCAGTATCTAGCTCATCTGAATCATCTTCAAGCTACAGTCCTGTAGCAGTGCAACATCATCCAACGTATAGTACAAATGCTTCAAGTTATCCAACTGGTGAGTGTACATGGGGAGCTAAAACATTGGCACCTTGGGCTGGAGACTATTGGGGTAATGGAGCACAATGGGCTACAAGTGCAGCAGCTGCAGGTTTCCGTACTGGATCTACACCTCAAGTTGGTGCGATTGCATGTTGGAATGATGGCGGATATGGACACGTAGCCGTGGTTACAGCTGTTTCATCATCAACAAGTATCCAAGTGTCTGAATCAAACTACGGTGGAAACCGTACAATCGGAAATAAACGTGGATGGTTCAATCCTACTACAACTTCAGAAGGTTTTGTAACATATATCTATCCAAACTAATGAATGAAACGAAGAGGCTCGATGCGAGTCTCTTTTATGATGATTTATATAGTGAACTTACTTTAAAAATCGGTAAATTCCCAAACTAACTTCCACCACTAATCCAAGTGGAAGTTAATCTGAT
>CAUTUU010000058.1:0-9788 GCA_963541545.1 uncultured bacterium
ATACGCAGAGATGGAGAAAAATCTACTCCACGTATTAAAATTATCAAAGATTTACCAGGAAGGAAATGGGAGTGAAAAAGAAACTACAGTTGACTAGTTTGCTAGGACTGTCTCTATTTATCATGACAGCCTGTGCGACAAATGGGACAACTAGTGACATTACAGCAGATTCGACTGATTTTTGGAGTAAATTTGTTTACTTCTTTGCGGAAATCATTCGCTTTTTATCGTTTGATATCAGTATCGGAGTGGGGATTATTCTCTTTACAATCTTGATTCGTACAGTGCTCTTGCCAGTCTTTCAAGTGCAAATGGTGGCATCCAGAAAAATGCAGGAAGCTCAACCACGCATTAAGGCGCTTCGAGAACAATATCCGGGTCGAGATATGGAAAGCAGAACCAAGCTAGAGCAGGAAATGCGTAAAGTCTTTAAAGAAATGGGTGTCAGACAGTCGGATTCTCTTTGGCCGATTTTGATTCAGATGCCACTTATCTTGGCCTTGTTCCAAGCCCTATCAAGGGTTGACTTTTTGAAGACAGGTCATTTCTTATGGATTAACCTTGGTGGTGTGGATACGACACTTGTGCTTCCGATTTTAGCAGCAGTGTTCACCTTTTTAAGTACTTGGTTATCCAATAAAGCCTTGTCTGAGCGTAATGGAGCTACGACTGCGATGATGTACGGGATTCCAGTCTTGATCTTTATCTTTGGGGTTTATGCTCCGAGCGGAGTCGCTCTCTACTGGGCAGTGTCCAATGCTTATCAAGTCTTGCAAACCTATTTCTTGAATAATCCATTCAAGATTATCGCAGAGCGCGAGGCCGTAGTACAGGCACAGAAAGATTTGGAAAATAGAAAAAGAAAAGCCAAGAAAAAGGCTCAGAAAACGAAATAATAAGGAGGAATCTGGTAATGGTAGTATTTACAGGTTCAACTGTTGAAGAAGCAATCCAGAAAGGATTGAAAGAATTAGATATTCCAAGAATGAAGGCTCATATTAAAGTCATTTCTCGTGAAAAAAATGGATTTCTTGGTTTATTTGGTAAAAAACTAGCTCAAGTTGATATTGAAGCTATTAGTGAAACAACGGTCATTAAAGCCAATCAACAAGTTGTCAAGGGTGTTCCTAAAGAAATTAATGAACAAAATGAACCAGTCAAAACAGTCAGTGAAGCAACAGTTGATTTGGGGCATGTTGTAGAAGCAATTAAAAAGATTGAAGAGGAAGGCCAAGGGGTTTCTGATGAAGTTAAGGCTGAAATCTTGAAAAATGAAAAACATGCTAGCACTATTTTGGAAGAAACTGGGCATATTGAGATTCTAAATGAATTACAGCTTGAAGAAGCTGGTTTCCGAGAAGAAGTAGCAATTCCTATTGTTGAGACTCAAGCTGAACAAACTGAAAGTCAAGAATTAGAAGATTTGGGCTTAAAGGTGGAACCAAGCTTTGATATTGAACAAGTAGCTACGGAAGTAACGACTTATGTTCAAACAATTATTGATGATATGGACGTTGAGGCGACGATTTCAAATGACTACAACCGTCGTAGTATCAATCTACAAATTGATACCAATGAACCAGGTCGTATTATCGGTTACCATGGTAAAGTTTTGAAGGCCTTGCAACTATTGGCTCAAAATTATCTGTACAACCGCTATTCAAGAACCTTCTACATCACTATTAATGTCAATGATTATGTTGAACATCGTGCAGAAGTCTTACAGACCTATGCGCAAAAATTAGCGACTCGTGTTTTAGAAGAAGGTCGTAGCCATCAGACAGATCCTATGTCAAATAGCGAACGCAAGATTATCCATCGTATTATTTCACGTATGGATGGTGTGACTAGTTACTCTGAAGGTGACGAACCAAATCGCTATGTCGTTGTAGATACAGAATAAGTAAAATCAGGGTTGACCTGATTTTTTGCTAGTTAGAGGAGGTTAAACGGATGTTGAATGAGATAAGAGACTATCTAGACTTTGCAGGTTTGCAGTACCGTAATCCTGATAAAGCAGGAGAAGAGCGAGAGAAAATGCTGGAATTGCGCCGTAAAGGCCAAGAGGCTCGAAAGGATTTTACAGAACTGGCTAAAGCATTTCAAACCAGTCATCCAGAATGGCAACTCCAACAGACTAGCCAGTGGATGAATCAGGCACAGCGTTTGCGACCACATTTTTGGGTTTATCTACAGCGTGAGGGGAAAATGACAGAACCTATGATGGCCTTACGTTTATATGGAAATCCTTCTGATTTTGGAGTCTCATTAGAAGTCAGTTTTATTGAACGCAAGAAAGATGAGCATACCTTAGTGCAGCAAGCCAAGGTATTAGAAGTTCCAGCGGTAGAAGGAATCTATTATCTGGCCTACTGTGATGGTCAAAGTCAACGGTGGGAGGCTACTGAGGAGAACCGTCAAATTTTAAGAAATAAACTATCCAATCAGGAAGTCCGTAAAGTGTTAGTTAAAGCAGATGTTTCTTTTATAGAAAATCAATCATTAGAAGTGATTTTAGAAAAATTAGATGAAGCTTATAAGCGCTTACTTCCCTATTATCAAGCGACTAGAGGGTAGAAAATAGATGACTTATCTAGCGTCGAATTGTTTAATTGCTATTCTATGTATTTTTTCATATAATAGTAAAATAGAATGTGTGATTCAACAATCACCTCAAATAGAAAGGAAATTCTATGTCAAATCTATCTGTTAATGCAATTCGTTTTCTAGGTATTGACGCCATCAATAAAGCCAACTCAGGTCACCCAGGTGTGGTTATGGGAGCAGCTCCGATGGCTTACAGCCTCTTTACAAAACAACTTCGTATCAATCCAGCACAACCAAACTGGATCAACCGCGACCGCTTTATTCTGTCAGCAGGCCATGGTTCAATGCTCCTTTATGCCCTTCTTCACCTTTCTGGTTTTGAAGATGTCAGTATGGATGAGATCAAGAGCTTCCGTCAATGGGGTTCAAAAACACCTGGTCACCCAGAATTTGGCCATACAGCAGGGATTGATGCTACGACAGGTCCTCTAGGTCAAGGGATCTCAACTGCTACTGGTTTTGCCCAAGCAGAACGTTTCTTGGCAGCCAAATATAACCGCGAAGGCTATAATATCTTTGACCACTATACTTACGTTATCTGTGGAGATGGAGACTTGATGGAAGGTGTCTCAAGTGAGGCGGCTTCATACGCAGGCTTGCAAAAACTTGATAAGTTGGTTGTCCTTTATGATTCAAATGACATCAACTTGGATGGTGAGACAAAGGATTCCTTTACAGAAAGTGTTCGTGACCGTTACAATGCTTATGGTTGGCATACAGCCTTGGTTGAAGATGGAACAGACTTGGAAGCAATCCATGCTGCTATCGAAACAGCTAAAGCTTCAGGCAAACCATCTTTGATTGAAGTGAAGACTGTTATTGGATACGGTTCTCCAAACAAACAAGGAACCAATGCTGTACACGGTGCTCCTCTTGGAGCAGATGAAACTGCAGCAACTCGCCAAGCGCTCGGTTGGGACTATGAACCATTTGAAATTCCAGAACAAGTTTATGCTGATTTCAAAGAACATGTTGCAGACCGTGGTGCATCAGCTTATCAAACTTGGACAAAGCTAGTTGCTGATTATAAAGAAGCTCACCCAGAATTGGCTGCAGAAGTAGAAGCCATCATCGACGGACGTGATCCAGTTGAAGTGACTCCAGCAGACTTCCCAGCCTTAGAAAATGGCTTCTCTCAAGCAACTCGTAATTCAAGCCAAGATGCCTTGAACGTTGTGGCGGCTAAGTTGCCAACTTTCTTGGGTGGATCAGCTGACCTTGCTCACTCAAACATGACTTATATCAAGACTGACGGACTTCAAGACGATGCTAATCGCTTGAACCGCAACATTCAGTTTGGTGTGCGTGAATTTGCAATGGGAACGATCTTGAACGGAATGGCCCTTCACGGTGGACTTCGTGTATACGGTGGAACTTTCTTCGTCTTCTCTGACTATGTGAAGGCAGCTGTCCGCTTGTCAGCCTTGCAAGGACTTCCTGTGACTTATGTTTTCACTCACGATTCAATCGCAGTTGGGGAAGATGGTCCAACTCACGAACCAGTTGAACACCTAGCAGGTCTTCGTGCTATGCCAAATCTGAATGTTTTCCGCCCAGCAGATGCGCGTGAAACTCAAGCAGCTTGGTACCTTGCAGTGACAAGTGAGAAAACACCAACTGCCCTTGTCTTGACACGTCAAAACTTGACTGTCGAAGAAGGAACAGACTTTGACAAGGTTGCAAAAGGTGCCTATGTTGTCTATGAAAATGCAGCAGACTTTGATACCATCTTGATTGCGACAGGTTCAGAGGTCAATCTTGCTGTCTCAGCTGCCAAAGAATTGGCTAGTCAAGGCGCAAAAGTCCGCGTAGTCAGCATGCCATCTACAGATGTCTTTGATAAACAAGATGCAGCATACAAGGAAGAAATTCTTCCAAATGCAGTCCGCCGTCGTGTTGCAGTCGAAATGGGTGCAACTCAAAACTGGTACAAATATGTTGGTCTAGATGGTGCTGTTCTTGGTATTGATACCTTCGGAGCCTCTGCCCCAGCACCAAAAGTATTGGCAGAATATGGCTTTACTGTAGAAAATCTAGTAAAAGTCGTTCAAAACTTGAAATAATCCTAAGAATCAGAGCGCAAGCTCTGGTTTTTATTACTAGAAAAGCAAGGTACAATCTTGTAAAAGTAGCTGAAATTTGATATAGTAGTCCTATGTGAAAGACAAAGGAGAATATAATGGAATCACAATATACATTTTTAATCATTCTTGTGGCTATGGTGGGCTTGATGTTCTTTACGCAACGCTCTCAAAAGAAACAAGCACAAAAACGTATGGAAAGCTTGAATAAACTACAAAAAGGCTATGAAGTTATTACAATCGGTGGACTTTACGGAACAGTCGATGAAGTAGATACTGAGAAGAGAACAATTGTTCTTGATGTAGATGGAGTTTACTTGACTTTTGAACTAGCTGCTATCAAGACAGTATTGCCACTTAAAGAAACTCCTTCACTCGAAGGTGCAATTGAAAAATAAGACGGGATTATGAACTCCCGTTTTTCTATAAAAGAAAGGAAATGGGATGAAAAAACTAGTCTTTGTCTGTCTTGGAAATATTTGCCGTAGTCCTATGGCTGAGTTTGTTATGAAATCAATGACAGATAATTACGAAATCCAAAGTCGAGCGACGTCCTCTTGGGAACATGGTAATCCGATTCATAAGGGAACTCAAGGGATTTTTCAAGAGTATGAGATTCCTTATGACAAGCACAAGACATCGCTTCAGATTAGTAAGGAAGATTTTGAAGCCTTTGATTATATTATCGGAATGGACGCTTCAAATGTTGCTGACTTACGTCAGATGTGTCCAGCAGGATTGCAAGATAAGATTTACTCATTCGCATCTGAAAGTGTCCCAGATCCTTGGTATACAGGGGATTTTGAGGAGACCTATCAGCGTGTTCAAGAGGGGTGTCAAGTTTGGCTAGAACTTTTAGAAAAGGAGAGTGAAGGTGGAAAATCTTAAGAATTTTTACGACAAGTATCGTGTCTATCTGACTCGTCCACGTTTAGAGCTTTTGGCAGTAGTTACGATTGTTTTTTGTGCTGTGCTCGTCTTTTTTCTAAATATTCCCGGAAAAGGTGTCTTAAAACTGGATAATGGAACGATTGTTTATGACGGCAGTCTTGTCCGAGGTAAAATGAATGGTCAAGGCACCATCACCTTCCAAAATGGAGACCAGTATACTGGTGGTTTCAGCAATGGAGCCTTCAACGGAAAAGGTACCTTTCAATCTAAAGAAGGTTGGACCTACGAAGGTGATTTTGTAAATGGTCAAGCTGAAGGAAAAGGGAAACTAACAACAGAGCAAGAAGTCGTTTATGAAGGAACTTTTAAACAAGGCGTTTTTCAACAAAAATAAAGCCTCCGGACATGGAGGTTTTTTTACAAGAAGCAAGAAAGCGTTTTCTTGTCGTTTGTTAGGTTTGTGAAATAAAAAAATTTTTGCTGTTATTTCACAATCATCTAGTCAAAAGTTGATACTATAACGTATTTGAGAGTAATTTCACAATGTCGCAAAAATTCTTTGTGAAATGTTTATGAAACTGTTTACAAAACATAAAAAAAGAGTTATAATAAACTTGTGAAAAAATTAACAAAGGATAAAATCCTTAAAGGCTATGGAGGATAATATGGCTGATAAAAAAACAGTAACACCTGAGGAAAAACAACTTGCTGCTGAAAAGCATGTCGATGGTCTCGTGAAAAAAGCCTTGGTTGCGCTTGATGAGATGCGCAAGTTGAACCAAGAACAAGTTGACTACATCGTAGCGAAAGCTTCAGTTGCAGCTCTTGATGCGCACGGTATCCTAGCACAACATGCAATTGAAGAAACTGGTCGTGGTGTATTTGAAGACAAGGCGACAAAAAACCTTTTTGCCTGTGAACACGTAGTGAACAATATGCGTGGAGTTAAAACTGTCGGAGTTATCGAAGATGATCCCGTTACAGGATTGACTAAAATTGCAGAACCTGTCGGTGTTGTGTGTGGTGTCACTCCAACAACCAACCCAACTTCAACAGCGATTTTCAAATCATTGATTGCTTTGAAAACACGTAATCCAATCGTGTTTGCCTTCCACCCATCAGCTCAAGAATCATCAGCTCACGCAGCACAAATCGTTCGTGATGCCGCTATCGCAGCTGGAGCACCTGAAAACTGTGTTCAATGGATTACAGAGCCATCTATGGAAGCAACTGGAGCGCTTATGAACCACGAAGGTGTTGCGACTATCCTTGCAACTGGTGGTAATGCCATGGTTAAGGCAGCTTACTCATGTGGTAAACCAGCTCTTGGGGTAGGTGCCGGAAACGTTCCTGCCTATGTAGAAAAATCTGCTGACCTTCGTCAAGCTGCTCATGACATCGTTATGTCTAAATCATTTGATAATGGGATGGTCTGTGCATCAGAACAAGCGGTTATCATTGATAAAGAAGTGTATGACGAATTTGTAGCAGAATTCAAATCATACCACACTTACTTTGTAAACAAAAAAGAAAAAGCACTTCTTGAAGAATTCTGTTTTGGTGTGAAAGCAAACAGCAAAAACTGTGCTGGTGCTAAACTAAATGCAAATATTGTTGGTAAACCAGCAGCATGGATTGCAGAACAAGCGGGATTCAGTGTTCCAGAAGGAACAAACATCTTGGCGGCAGAATGTGAGGAAGTAGGACCAAAAGAACCACTGACTCGTGAAAAATTGTCACCAGTAATCGCTGTATTGAAAGCTGAAGATACAGAAGATGGTCTTACAAAAGCTCGTCAAATGGTTGAGTTTAACGGACTTGGTCACTCAGCAGCTATCCATACAAAAGACGAAGAGCTTGCTAAACGCTTTGGTACAGAAATCAAAGCTATGCGTATTATCTGGAACTCTCCATCTACTTTCGGTGGTATCGGTGACGTTTACAATGCTTTCATCCCATCATTGACGCTTGGATGTGGTTCATACGGGCGCAACTCTGTTGGGGATAACGTGAGCGCTATTAACCTCCTAAACATCAAGAAAGTAGGGAAACGTAGAAATAATATGCAATGGTTTAAAGTTCCTTCAAAAATTTACTTCGAACGTAATTCTATCCAATACCTTCAAACATGTGAAGATATTGAACGCGTTATGATCGTTACGGACAAATCAATCGAAAAACTCGGTTTCGTTCAACGTGTTATCGACCAATTGAACGCACGTAGCAACCGTGTAACTATCCAAGTCTTCTCAGATGTTGAACCAGATCCAGACATCACAACTGTAGAACGTGGTGCTGAAGTGATGAAAGCATTTGAACCAGACACAATCATTGCTCTTGGTGGTGGTTCTCCAATGGACGCAGCCAAAGTAATGTGGCTCTTCTACGAACAACCAGAAATCGACTTCCGTGACTTGGTTCAAAAATTCATGGATATCCGTAAACGCGCCTTCCGCTTCCCATCACTTGGTAAGAAAGCGAAGTACATTGGTATCCCAACAACTTCAGGTACTGGTTCAGAAGTAACACCATTTGCCGTTATCTCTGACAAGAAAAACAACCGCAAATACCCATTGGCTGACTACTCATTGACACCAACTATTGCGATTGTTGACCCTGCTTTGGTTGAATCAGTTCCAGACTTTATCGCTGCTGATACAGGTATGGACGTCTTGACACACGCGACTGAAGCCTACACTTCAAACTTTGCTAACGACTATACAGATGGTATTGCGCTTCAAACAATCAAACTTGTCTTTGAATGGTTGGAAAAATCTGTTAAGACAGCTGACCCAGAAGCTCGTGAGAAAATGCACAACGCGTCTACAATGGCTGGTATGGCCTTCGCCAATGCCTTCCTTGGTATGAGCCACTCAATGGCCCACAAGATTGGTGGTGTTCACCACACTGTTCACGGACGTACAAATGCTATCTTGCTTCCATACGTTATCCGTTACAACGGAACTCGTCCATCTAAGGCTACTACATGGCCTAAATACAACTACTGGAAAGCTGATGAGAAATTCCAAGACATCGCGAAAATGCTTGGCTTGCCTCACTCAACTCCAGAAGAAGCAGTTGAAGCATACGCTAAAGCTGTTTACGAACTTGGTGTTGCAGTAGGTATCAAGATGAACTTCAAGGATCAAGGAATTGATGAAAAAGCTTGGAAAGACAGCTTGCATGAAATTGCCTTGCTTGCTTATGAAGATCAATGTTCACCTGCTAACCCACGCTTGCCAATGGTAGCTGACATGGAAGAAATTATGGCAGATGCTTACTATGGCTATGCAGAACGTCCAGGACGCCGCAAATAATTGTTTATCAGCCTAGAGGCAGGAATTTCCTGTCTCTTTTTTTGTAATTCTATTTGAAAAATGGTATAATAATCGCATATATTTGTTTGAAAATCAAATCTTTTATAATCATGCGAGGGGCAAATGAACAAGATAAATGACTTAGGGGATAAAGTGCGACTTTTAAGAGAGGAGAAAGGACTTAGTCGTCCAGTATTTTGTGGGGATGAATCCGAATTATCAGTCCGTCAGTTGGTGAGAATCGAAAAAGGAGAATTTCGCCCGACGATAAAAACACTAGAATATATTGCAGATAGATTAGAAATTCCGTCCTACGTCTTGATGCCAGATTATAAGGAATTACCGAAGCGTTACCAAGAATTAAAGTACTTTCTTTTACATCATCCTGACTATGGAGACAAGGAGTTGCAGGAACAAAAGGAAGAATATTTCGATGAGATTTTTGAGTGTTTTTATGATGACCTGCCCCGTGATGAGAAGATGATAGTGGACTGCCTTCAGGCAATAGATGCAGTGAGAGCGACTAGTAATTCTTTATACGGAAGTGGTGTGATTGAGGACAGTCTTCAAGACTTACTATCCAGAGATGTATATAAGGCTGAGGAATTGTTGAAATTGAGACTGTATTTTCTTTGTCAGTTAATGGATGGTTTAAACGAGGGTGAGATAAAAAAGTCTGAGCATGAAACTATTCTTTATTTTCATGACAAATTAAGTTCTCAGGTTGATAAGATAGAGTTCGATTGTTTGGACTTACTTAGAGACTCCTTGTTAGCTTCTTTAACTTGTATAGAGGTTATGGGGTTGCTTCATTATTTTAAGAGGGCAGTCGAGACCTTAAATAAAATAGGGCAAAAAACACGAGATTTTCAAAAACAACCGATTGTCTTGA
>CAUTUU010000059.1:0-9733 GCA_963541545.1 uncultured bacterium
GGCTTCTCCTTTAGGCAGCGGTTAATTTCTTATGTAGGTAGCTTCCGAGTTTGCGAGCTCCAAAGTTAAAGATGAGGATAAAGATGAGGAGCACGGCAGCAGAACCTGCTGATACGATGGTTCCATCAGGAATAGTACCTTCACTGTTGACTTTCCAAATATGGACAGCCAAGGTTTCTGCTTGACGGAAGATAGAGATTGGACTCGTCACACTGAGAATATTCCAGTTAGACCAGTCAAGGGCTGGAGCGGATTGTCCTGCTGTATAGATAAGAGCTGCTGCCTCACCAAAGATACGACCAGAGGCCAAGACGACTCCAGTCACAATACCTGGAAGAGCTTCTGGAATGACCACATGGACCACAGTCTCCCAACGAGAAATTCCTAGAGCCAAGCCAGCCTCACGTTGCGTATGGTGAACGTGTTTCAAACTGTCCTCAACATTACGAGTCATCTGAGGAAGGTTAAAGACTGTCAAGGCCAAGGCTCCTGAAATGATTGAAAATCCATACTCAAACTGAACTACAAAGATCAAATAACCAAAGAGACCTACAACCACAGATGGCAATGAAGACAAGATTTCAATACAGGTTCTGACAAAGTTTGTCACAGGACCTTTTTTGGCATATTCGGCTAGGAAAATCCCAGCCCCCATAGACAAGGGAACAGAAATAATCAAGGTAATGACCAGAAGGAAGAAGGAATTATAAAGCTGAATTCCAATCCCCCCACCTGCTTGGTAAGAAGATGATTTGCCAGTCAAGAAAGACCAAGAGATGTGGGGCAAACCACGAACCAAGATATAGAGAATCAAGGATGCCAAGATGGCAACGATAATTCCTGCAATTGAATAGAGGACAGCTGTTGCAATTTTATCTAATTTCTTAGCGTGCATAGTTTTTCTTTCCTCTTTCTTTCGTAATCAATTTAATCACACTGTTAAAGGCCAAACTCATCAAGAGCAAGACTAAAGCCAGTGACCAGAGAACGTTATTGTCAACTGTTCCCATAACGGTATTTCCGATACCCATGGTCAAAACAGAGGTCAAGGTCGCGGCAGGTGTTGTCAATGAAGTTGGAACAACGGCTGAGTTTCCGACCACCATCTGAATGGCCAAGGCCTCACCAAAGGCACGCGCCATCCCAAAGACCACCGCTGTGAAAATCCCTGAACGCGCTGCCTTCAAGGTCACGCGCCAGATGGTTTGCCAACGAGTAGCTCCCATAGCCAAACTAGCTTCACGATAGTGACGAGGCACCGCACGCAAGCTGTCCGTTGTCATAAAGGTTACCGTTGGTAAGATCATGACAAAGAGAACAAAGATCCCTGACAAAATCCCAAAACCAGTTCCACCAAAGACACTGCGGACAAAAGGAACTACGACCTGCAAACCGATAAATCCATAGACGACTGAAGGAATCCCGACAAGGAGTTCAATGGCTGGTTGCAAGATTCTAGCGCCTTTTGGTGAGACCTCAGTCATAAAGACAGCTGCACCAATGGCAAAAGGAGTTGCGATAAGGGCTGACAGGATTGTGACAATAAAGGAACCCAAAATCATGGGAAGGGCACCAAATTGTTTACCTGAAGGATTCCAAGTTTGGCCAAAGAGGAAATCAAAGATATTGACCCCATTAACAAAGAAGGTCGACAAACCTTTTTGGGCTACGAAAATCAAAATCATGGCCACAATGATGACAATCAAAGACAGACAGGCAAAGGTCAAGCCTTTCCCTAGTTTCTCTAGGCGAGAGTTCTTTGAGGGAGAAAGTAATTTTTTAGCTAATTCTTCTTGATTCATTAGTGACTCCCTTCTAGTGCTGTCACCGTTCCGACAGCATCTTTTTCAACCTTCATTTCCTTGACAGAAATATAGCCCATTCCCTTAACGATTCCGCTTTGTGCTTCATCAGAGAGAACAAAGTTGAGAAATTCTGCCACCAATTCATTAGGTTGGCCTAGGGTGTACATATGTTCATAAGACCACAAAGGCCAGTTATTGGTTGTAACATTTTCTGCAATCGGCTCATAGCCGTTCAACTTCATACGTTTAACCGAGTCATCCACATAGGCAAAGGCTAGGTAAGAAATGGCTCCTGGTGTCTGTGAAACAATGTTTTTGACCATCCCATTTGAATCCTGTTCTTGACTCTGCACAGCAGACTGACCATCCATGACAACACTATCAAAGGTTGCACGTGAACCAGAACTTGCCGCACGGTTGATAATAGAAATGGCTAGGTCCTTCCCACCGACCTCTTTCCAGTTGGTTACTTGGCCTGTGAAGATGCTACGGAGTTGTTCAGTTGTCAGATTTTCAACATCAACTTCTTTATTCACAATCACCGCCAATCCTGCAACAGCAACCTTGTGGTCCACTAGAGCGGATGCGTTGATACCGTCTTTTTCCTCGGCAAATACGTCTGAATTTCCTACATCAACGGCTCCAGATTGAACCTGAGACAGACCTGTACCAGACCCTCCACCTTGGACGTTGACTGTTTTCCCAACGTGCAGAGAGCCAAATTCATCTGCTGCTGCTTCGACCAAGGGCTGAAGAGCCGTTGAACCAACAGCTGTCATGGATTCTCCACGATCAATCCAGCTAGCACATCCCGCCAAAGAACCTGCCAGCAAAAGAGCTGCAAGGGATAGAGCGAGTTTTTTCCTTTTTTTCACTGTTTTTCTCCTTGAAAATAATGGTGAATGCTGTGAATTTTTTCAACTATTTATGTTTTTCTTTTGAAAATTGGGAGCCAACTGAAGTTCTTATACTCAATGAAAATCAAAAAGCAAACTAGGAAACTAGCCGCAGGCTGCTCAAAGCACCGCTTTGAGGTTGTAGATAAGACTGACGAAGTCAGTCACATATATACGGCAAGGCGACGTTGACGCGGTTTGAAGAGATTTTCAAAGAGTATTAGCTTGGTTTAACTAGAAATTTGCTTAGTTAGCTTTTCCACCAATTTTGACTTAAAATGAAAGACAATTTGAAAAAAATCCATACTTCCACTATAACATAGACAAGCTACTTTGACTAGCATTTTCACTTGAATCTGAGGCCTTTTGGAAAATAATTTTTCAAAACATTTCCAGTCACCTTAGCAAAGCCCAAACCATTGCCCTGAACCAAAACTTGGTACCAACCATTTGGCAGACTTTCAGCCAATTGAACAGTCTCTCCAGCGACATACTTTACAAACGCTTCTTGGTCAATTTCAACCGACTGTTTGACCTGACTTGGTTTCAAGGCTAGGCCAAGAGCAAAACTAGGTTCAAAACGTTTCTTCTTAAAGGTACCCAAATGCAGGCCATTGCGAGCAATCTTGAGTTTCCCTAAATCTGGCAAAAGTTCTGGCAGGAGATAGAGTTGGTCACCAAAAGTCTGCAAGATACCGGGTAAATTGACCTTCAAGTGGTTTTGGGAAAATTCCTGCCACAAAGCAACTTGCTCACGGCTAAGATTGCTCTTACTTGCCTTAAATTTAGGTGCTGGATTTTCACCTTTAAACTGTAGATGGGCTACAAACTGTCCTTCTCCCTTAAAATGATGAGGATACATCCGAGCCGTTTCTGGCAAGTCAATACCAGCTACCATTCCATTGATATGCTCGACTGGTAGCAAGTCAAAATCATACTCTTCCAGCAGCCAATTGACAATCTCTTCGTTTTCCTCAGGTGCCCAGGTACAGGTCGAATAAACCAGACGACCACCTTTTGCTAGCATGGTCACTGCATCTTCCAGAATTTCTCTTTGCAGACTGGCGCATTGGCTCGGATAATCTAGACTCCAATAGTTCATAGCATCTGGCTGCTTACGAAACATCCCTTCCCCCGAGCAAGGGGCATCAAGGACAATGAGGTCAAAATAGCCTTTAAAGACCTTGGCCAAGCGATTGGCAGATTCATTGGTCACCACGACATTTGTCGCTCCAAATCGCTCCATATTTTCTACTAAAATCTTAGCCCGTTTGCTTGAAATTTCATTGGAAACAAGAAGACCCTCCCCTGCTAGATAGGCTGCTAGCTGAGTTGATTTACCCCCTGGAGCAGCGGCCAAATCTAGGACCTTCATTCCAGGACTGGGTTGGGCTACCTGAGCCACCATTTGAGCAGCGGGTTCTTGCGAATAAACCAAACCTGTAGCATGCTCAGGCGATTTCCCTGAAACCTTCCCATAGTGGCCCCAAGGGGTTTGAGGAATGGGATCAGAAAAGGAAACTGACACTTCTTTTAAAGGATTGACCCGAAAGGCCGAAACCGCTTCCTCCTCAAAAGAGGCAAGAAAATCTCTTGCCTCATCTCCTAGTATCTCTTCATATTTTTCAACAAATCCTTTTGGAAATTGCATTTAAGTTTTTTTCCTTTCGTAAATATAGGATTGAATTTCCTCCTGCATCTCAAGAGGTACCATCATAACAGGCTGTCTAGTTTCAAAATCAAGAGCTTCACCAGAAAGAGTCATAACCCGATAGCCCAGACTTTCCCCTAAAATACTAGCAGCAGCATAATCCCATGGTTGCAGATAGGTGACATAGGTCAACAAACGCCCTGACAAAATCTTGGCAAAACTAATGGCAGCACTCCCATAGACACGAACACCAAGAACCGCTCGACTCAAATCAGCCAAGCCCCATTCATTGGTTTCCAGCATACCACTATTTCCTGCAATGAGAAAATCTCCAAGGGGTTTGGCTTTAAAGGGAGCTAGGGGCTGATCATTTCTACAAACTGGAAACTCACCACCACCGTGATAACAGTCCCCTTTGACCACATCATAAATCAGACCAAACTGGCCCTGACCATTTTCAAAATAAGCCATCATGACAGCAAAATCTTCCTGCTGGGCTACAAAGTTATTTGTACCATCAATGGGATCAATAATCCACACCTTGCCCTCTTGCACCGAAGCACGCAAACAGCCCTCTTCCGCACAAATCTTATCCTCAGGATAACGGGACAAAATCTCACTAACCAAAAGCTCCTGAACTTCCTTATCCAGCCTGGTCACCAAGTCTGTTGGAGAGGACTTGGTCTCAACCTGCAAGTCTTCCTGCATGTGGTCAAGGATGTACTGGCCCGCTTTCCTAATTAGCTCTTTAGCAAATTCAAACTTACTTTCCAAGAGAAATCTTTCCTTCCCCTTTTTCCTTGGCAACCTGAACTGCTCGGTAAAGCGAATAGCCACTAACCGTTTCAAATTCTCGTCCCAAACGTTTTTCTTCACTCTTACTTGGCACGACCGCCTTGAACCCCTTATAGGAGTCCAGTAGCTTTTTAGCCTCTACCTTGCTTTCGTAGGTAGCTTCAACATCATTAAAAAAAGAAAGCACTGAAGCAAGTTCTTCAGTGCTCCACGACAAATCTAGTGGGTAACTATACTGTTTGTTCATTAACTAATACCAGCTCTCATTCTTGCTTCTTTTAGTTCTTGCTTACGATAACTACGAGGGAGAAAAGCACGAATCTCATCTTCATTAAAACCAATCTGCATGCGTTTGGTATCTATAATAATTGGGCGACGCAAAAGACTAGGATATTGCTCAATCAACTGAAGCAATTCCGATACCGAAATACTCTCTACATCAATATCCAATTTTTGAAAAATTTTTGAACGAGTTGAAATGATGTCATCAGTACCATTTTCGGTCAAGGAAAGAATATGTTGCAATTCTTTTCTTGTTAAGGGACTGGTCATGATATTGTGCTCCTCAAAGGGCACCTTATGTTTTTCTAACCAGGCCTTTGCCTTACGACATGATGTACAGCTCGGTGATAGAAATAGTGTAATCATGCTTTTCTCTTCTTATCTATACTTTGCTACTTCTATTATACAAAAAAATAAAGCACTTGACTAGGGATTTTTATAAAAAAAGCCTATTTTTTCAAGAAAAATAGACTGTTTGCGAACGATGGACGCAATTGTAATTTAGTTAATTCACTCTTAACGATAGTTTCGAATCACATACTTAATTTATTTATGCAAACCAGAAACATCCTTAGTATTACTACTTACGGCTTTTCAGGTATAGAAAACCAAAGAAGCTTTCATAGAGGGCGAAAAAGAGGAGGAAGGCATGGAGGAAGAAGGTCTCTGGTAAAATCAGAATAACTGGATCCTTGGCTGGATCAAAAAGCCAAGTATCATCTCCCACAAAGAGAATTTGATGGAAAAGAGTAAAGAATTGGTCAAAACCAATCAAAACTCCCCCAAGCCCAATCAGCAAAGGCAAGACCACTAGAGCCAGAAGCCCTTTACTAAATAGAGACAAGAAGCCTTTTTTCACAATCCCTTTGACAAAGAAATGGAAACTTGGCAGTGTCACTAGAGCTACTAGCTGTACCAAGTGAAAGAGATTCTTCACCACTGCAAAGTGGTGCAGACCAGCTGCTGACGAACGAAAATCTGGCATCTGCAAGACCTGACTGAAGGGATTGGTCAGATAATTCATCAAGATATGAAAATTGTATTGAATGGTTTCTGGTTTTAGATAAACTCGATCCGTCAAGTTCAGCCACTCAATCTCCAAAGGATAAAAAATCCAAGCCAAATAAATGGTCAAAAGGATTGAGAGGGAGAGGAGAAAGAGCATAGAGCTCCAAAAAGTCAGTTTAGTTTTCATCAAAATTCCACTCCGCAAGGCTAGAAACCACATGAGTCGGTGCGATTGGCAGGTCTGCCACTTCTTCTGCCTTGGTAAAACCTGTTGTCACCAAGAGCGTTGGAATGCCATTGTCAATCCCTGCTCGGATATCTGTTAAGTAGTTATCCCCAACCATGATTAATTCTTCACGTTCCAAACCTAAGTGCTCAACCGCCTTGTCCATAATGATAGCATTTGGTTTTCCAATATAAACAGGCTTTACTCGTGTTGCCACTTCAAGAAGGGTAATCAGTGAACCAGCACCTGGCAAAAGACCGCGCTCTGTCGGGATGTTGAGGTCAGGGTTGGTTCCGATAAAATGAGCTCCCTTTTGGATAGCAAGAGTTGCTGTCGCAAATTTTTCATAATCAACTTGCCAGTCCAGACCTACTACCACATAGGCTGGATTATCCTTGTCTTCCACATAACCAGCCGCCTTGATGGCTTCCTTGAGACCTGATTCTCCGATAACATATACCGTCTTTTCAAGCCCCAAGTCGTTCATATAGTCGATAGTCGCCAAAGTAGCTGTGTAGACAGTCGATAGGGGCGTATCGATATTAAAATTCTGAGCCAACATCTCTTGAACACTCTCTGGAGTGCGGGTTGTATTGTTGGTCACAAAGAGATAGGGGATATCCCGCTTTTGCAATTCATGGACAAAAGCTTCTCCTGCTGGAATTCGATCCTTCCCCTTATAAATCGTTCCGTCTAAATCAATTAAATAGCCTTTATATTTCATATTTTTCTCTAATCCTTCTTCATTTCTTGCCAAGTAATGATAGCTTGGGCATTGGTAGCACCGTCGCTTGTAATCTCATGTTTGCTCTCCAGTCCAGTCCGTTCAACAGCCGATGTAATCACCCCACCTGGTCGAACTTCCTTGACATACTTGAGATTGATTTTCTTGGGAATATAGTGGGTCAAAAAATCCGCTCCCATGACCTCAAAAATCCAGTCCAAGTATTTACTGTTGTTGACATGGCCATTCATATCCAAGTCGTAAAAACGAACATGGTAATCCTTGCTGATTGGTTCTTCCAAGGACTCATACTTTGGTCCACGGATGAGTTTTTTATCAAAATCAGACTGGTAAGGAGCCACAATCTCAGGTTCAACTGCATGGACTTTTCGACTGTCTCGATCCATGAGAACAAAGGTCGCCATCATGTGGATAAGCTCCTGCCCCGCTTCATCATAAATGGTAAAGCGACGGTAGCAAAAGAGTCGATTGTAGCTCAGGGCTTCCGTTTCGATGGTGATTTCTTCCGCAAAACGAGGCAAACGAGCCACCTCAATATCATATTCTGTGATAATCCAGACCAGATTATAGTCCTCCAAAATGGTCTTATCACTAACTCCCAGTTCAATCGACTGCATCCCTGAAACTTGTAAAGATAGTAAAATCACATCTGGAAGTTTGATATGACCGTTCATATCAGCCATATCAAAAGGAATCTTCATTTTCATTTGATAAGTTAAGCCCATTATCCTACTCCAAAATAAATCGTTCTGCTACGGTGTCTCCCAAAAAGAGACCTCTCTTTGTCATACGAACTCGGTCTCCCTCAACCTGCATGAGACCTTGTTGCACCAAGTCTCTGACAATTTCGCCATAAAATCCCTCAAAAGACCGTCCAAATTTTTCCTCAAATCTGCTCATGGAAACCCCGGATTTCTTGCGGAGACCTAGGAACATTTCTTCTTCCATTTGCTCCTTTTGACTCAGGTGCTCTTCTGTAATGCGCGCATTGCCTTCCTCAACTGCACTGAGATAGTGGCGAATGGGTCCATGATTTTTATAGCGCACTCCATTAACATAACCAGATGCCCCAGCACCGATGCCATAGTATTCAGCATTGTCCCAGTACATGAGATTGTGGCGACTTTCAAAACCAGGCTTTGAGAAATTGGAAATCTCATAATGCTCAAAACCTGCTCGCTCCAGCTCTGCGATGATGTACTCAAACATCTCAGCTTCCAGTTCCTCCTTAGGCAGAGGCAATTTCCCTCGTCGCATACGATTCATAAAGACCGTGTGATTTTCCAAAATCAAGCTATACAAACTCATATGGGGAATATCCAACCCAATGGCCTTAGCCACATTTTCCTTGACCTGCTCCATGGTCTGGCCAGGTAGCGCATAAATCAAGTCGATAGAGATATTGTCAAAACCAGCCAGTTTCAGGCGGTCGATATTTTCATAAATATCCTTCTCCAAATGACTGCGCCCAATCTTTTTCAGCATCTTGTCATCAAAGGTCTGCACACCTAGCGAAACACGATTGACAGCCGAGTTTTTCAAAACAGCAATCTTATCCGCATCCAAGTCGCCTGGATTGGCTTCAATGGTCAACTCTTCCAAGACTGACAAGTCCAAGTTTTTAGTCAAACCATTCAATAACACCTCCAGTTGCGGAGCTGATAAAGCTGTCGGTGTCCCACCACCGATATAGAGGGTTCGCAACTTTTGAATATCATAAGATTGAAACTCTTCTAACAGATGTTCCAAATAACTATCTACAGGCTGATTTTTTATGAAGACCTTTGAAAAGTCACAATAATAACAAATTTGAGTACAAAACGGGATATGCACATAGGCTGACGTTGGTTTCTTCTGCATAGTAATTATTATACCACAAAAGCGAACAATACTTAGAATTCCGTTTAACAAAATCCTAGCATTGTTCGCTTTCTTTATCTATACATTCTTTTTATTTTATGACGAACACGATTCCCAGAACCAATCTAGTTTGTCTTTACAATACAAAAGAATGAATGTTCATCTTACTAAATTTTTAGTCTTCTTTTTTCTTGCGAGCTACAAGTCCAAATCCACTCAATAGACCAAGAAGTCCTAGAGATGCAAGAGCAGCATTTGATTCTGTTCCTGTATTTGGCAATACATTTTGAGAATCATTTGATTTAGCTCCATTGTCACTAGCATCTGTAGTATCTTCATGATTTGCATTTGGAGTGACTGTAACTGTTACTGGAATTTCTTCCGTTGAGCCATCTGGGTAGCGGACAAGGACTTTACCTGTAATTTTATCTCCTGGTTTTGCGCCTTCTGGAATCGTTACTGTTA
>CAUTUU010000060.1:0-8686 GCA_963541545.1 uncultured bacterium
TGACTTTTTCAGTACTTGTATAAGGTTGCCCTTCTACTGCTGGGTTTGTAGGATTTACTTTGCCTGCTGTTAAACCATCTTTCACTCGTGGAGTTGGGTCTTGGTCATTTGGAATACCGTCGCCATCAATATCGTCATCTGATACGTCTGGTTTACCGTCGCCATCTAAGTCTCGTTGGACAACTACTGGAATGGTTACGGTGACTGGGGTGTCTCCTGTTCGGCTGACCGTTACTGGAATATTCACTGTCTTCTCTGTTTCATCGCCAGTCCATTCGATACCCGTTGGTTTTCCTGTGACTTTTCCATCTGTTCCTACTGTCAATCCATTCGTTGGAGTTGCTGTGAATGTCGCATCGTCTTTGTTTGGATTGATGACTTTTTCAGTACTTGTATAAGGTTGCCCTTCTACTGCTGGGTTTGTAGGATTCTTCTCACCTGCTTTTAATGGTGTTGCTTGACGTGGAGTATCATCTTTTTCATTCGGAATTCCGTCGCCATCAATATCGTCATCTGATACGTCTGGTTTACCGTCGCCATCTAGGTCTCGTTGGACCACTACTGGAATGGTTACGGTGACTGGGGTGTCTCCTGTTCGGCTGACCGTTACTGGAATATTCACTGTCTTCTCTGTTTCATCGCCAGTCCATTCGATACCCGTTGGTTTTCCTGTGACTTTTCCATCTGTTCCTACTGTCAATCCATTCGTTGGTGTTGCTGTGAATGTTGCATCGTCTTTGTTTGGATTGATAACTTTTTCAGTACTTGTATAAGGTTGACCTTCTACTGCTGGGTTTGTAGGATTTACTTTGCCTGCTTTTAGCACTTCTTCTACAGCTACGTCTACTTCATCTTTACTTCCATCTGGATATGCTACTTCTACAGTTACAAAGTTCTTACCATTCTTAGCAGTGACTCTACCACTATCTTTCAGAGTTTTTATAACTCCACCATCTTGAGTAGCTTCTGTTGAAAGATTTGGTACTGTTACAGCATTTTTGATTTTATCTCCATCTGGTTGATTAATTGTACCGATATTTCCTACTTTTACAGTTGTTCCTACTGTTGGTGTATACTTCTCATTTTGAGCTTTAACATCCAATTTGAATTTAACAGTAGTTGTATTCGTTGGAGTTGTTTTATCTGATGCTACAACCGTTAATACTTTATCTCCTAATGCTGTATTGGTTGCCACTTTACCAGATAATGTATGAGCTAAAGGCTTTGTATCTGTTGCACTATCACTTGAACTTGCTCCAGTTTCTGTTACTCCACTTGGTAATCCTGATGTAGCGAAATGTGATAATTTTCCTGTATTGTCTGAAGCTTTTACAGTGATTTCAGCTTTCTCACCACGATATACTATCACTTTCGGAACACTTGCCTCTGCTGTCGATTCTGAAAGAGTTGTATCTTGGTTATTTTGTACTAACTTAACTGTTGGTTTAACCGTTTCGTTAACCTTCACAGTCACTCTAATAATTTTGCTAGATTGACGTTGTGTTGCTGCTGGGGAATTATCGCTAGTTTCTTGAGATTTTGGTAATGTAACTTTTACATAACGTATTGCTTCTCCAAACTCAGTAACTGTTTTATTAGTTAATGCTGTACCATTTTCATCGGCAACCCACTCATAAGTTGTCCCTGTTGGTAAATCTTCTGAGCCTGCAACCTTAGTAACAGCAGCTTTCGCATTTGCCTCTGTTAATGTTGCTCCATTATTAACAGTAATCTTGTTAGTTGCAGCCATCACATCGTAAACATGGTGAGAAACAGTTCCCTCATGTTTTAATTTTAAATTAACATTAGACTCATTATCGTTAAATCTGCTAGCTGCGTAATAAGCTCCAAATGTATAATCTGTTCTACCTAAACCATCTGTTGCCAAGTAAGTTTGAATTCTTGCATCACGTTTGTTTTCAGTTCCCTTTTTAACAAACCAGCTCATTCCATTTGGAAGACCTTTGTTTATATAGTAGTTACTTTCAGAATCATTAGTTCTAGTAACTCCTCTGAAATCATAAACGGTATTAGCTACTGGGAACGTAGCCTTAACATTATAATTAGCTCTTACTGTTTTAGTAGTTCCATCATTGAATCGAACTGTAATATCTGTCCAGTTTCCATCTTTTACAGTATTAGTATTAAATGTTGCTGTTACAACAGCATCAGCTGGTAAAGGAAGTTTGTTAGATCCATCTTGCAACTCAACAATGGTCTTCATTTCTGCCGCTGATAATGTTTCACCTTGTTTCAAGTTAATAATTGGACGTTTGACAACATTTGTATTTTGTTGTACTTCAACTGGAACTTCATCTTTACTTCCATCTGGATATGTTACTTCTACAGTGACATATTTTTTACCAGCTATCGTTGTCACAGCTCCATGGTTCTTCAATGATGTTGTTACACCACCAGAATTCCTTGCTTCTTGTGAAAGATTTGGTACTGTTACAGAGTTTTTAATCTTATCTAAATCTAAAGTGCTAATATTTCCAATATTATTTACAGCTACTGGTGTTGTTCCTGCTGTTGGTGTATATTTCTCATTTTGAGCTTTAACATCTAATTTGAATTTAACAGTAGTTGTATTCGTTGGAGTTGTTTTATCTGAAGCTACAACTGTTAATACTTTATCTCCTAATACTGTATTGGTCGCCACTTTACCAGATAATGTATGAGATAAAGGTGCTGCATCTGTTGCACTATCACTTGAACTTGCTCCAGTTTCTGTTACTCCACTTGGTAATCCTGATGTAGCGAAATGTGATAATTTTCCTGTATTGTCTGAAGCTTTTACAGTGATTTCAGCTTTCTCACCACGATATACTATCACTTTCGGAACACTTGCCTCTGCTGTTGATTCTGAAAGGGTTGTATCTTGGTTATTTTGTACTAACTTAACTGTTGGTTTAACATTATCCGTCACATTAAACGTCATTTGTACTGGTTTTTGAGTAGGTGAATAGATTGTATAATCTACATTATCAATTCGTTTTGTATTCACTACACGAGGGAATACTGCCGTAGCAATGTACTTAGTAATAGTTCCTAGCTCGTTTAACTTCGTATTATTATCAACATCAGTAAATCTAGAATTTCTAGAATCGAACTCTTTCCATTTAAACTGCATACCAGTTGGATAGTACTTGTCATTTTCTACAGTGTTACTTTCTGCCACTTTGAAGTGAGCATGAGGATCTCCTAATGTACTTCCTAGAATTCGATTTTCTGTCGTACTATTTTTTGCTTGTACATCGACTATACGATATTTAAATTTATATGTTGCACTATTACGACCATCACTCGCAGTCACAGTTGCAGTTCTTTCTCCAAGCG
This sequence comes from uncultured bacterium, assembly GCA_963541545.1. Lineage (GTDB taxonomy): Bacteria > Bacillota > Bacilli > Lactobacillales > Streptococcaceae > Streptococcus. Next base: position 3,340 of record CAUTUU010000060.1, read on the forward strand.
AAGCGTTATCTGCTACATAATTATCTGGAATTGTATAGCTTAAATCCTTACTTCCACTTGTCGAAACATTTTTCACACCTTCTGGAAGATTTGTAATGGATAAAGTGACATTATTCTTGTCATCTTGAACTCTAAATGTTGGATTAAAGTTTGCTCCACGATAAATAATAAAACGATTATCATTCTCATTTGCTGTTAATCTATTTCCGTTAATTGATACTGTTGGTGGTTGTTTATCTGGAACTTCTGTTGGTGTTACCGTTGTACTAAGATCTGATTCTACTGTCCCATAATTATTTGTTACAGTGGTTTTAGCACTAATCGCTGTCGATGGTAATGCCCCTGATACATTAATAGTAGCTGTTCGACCACTTGTTCTTCCTCTACCAATAATGTTCGTGCCGTTATATAAAGTAACCATAGAACCATCAGGAACTCCATCTTGTACAGTTACAACTACATTTTGTCCTGTTTTCCCTGCTTTTTCATTAACTGAACTTTGCTCAATTACAGGTTTTTTAGGCTTTACTTTTAGTGTTGCGGTTGTCGAATTTGATGAATTATCATAATAGTTTGCAGTGACATGATAATTAAATACTCCAGCAGTATTAGTATTCGGTTGTTGTCCATTTGCCCAACTCCACCTCATATCACTAGGGAAGTTTGTAGTGTTATCATTTCGAACTACAAAACCTGATGATACAGGATTACTTATATCTCCAAGAGAATCCCCAACTGTTTTTGTAACTTCTTTACCTTTAATCGGATATTGTACACTTTGTTTCACGGTTGGCACTACTGGCCTATCTGGTACATTTGTATAGTTCTCACTAGCATTTTTTCCCGATACAAATACATAAGATTGGTTTGTTGTTGGTCTTTGAGTTCCAGCTACTGCTAATGTATAAGCTTCTCTTACCTTTTCCTCTGTTACACCTGACTTTAACTTAGCCTTTACTTGCATATGCACAGCGTCTCTATCGTTAAGAGTTAGCACACCGATACCATATGAGAAATTGTTGTACACACCGTTTCTTGATACAGCCATTGCTAAAAATGGATCATTTCGGTTACTTTTAAAAGTATCCTTCATATCTAATCCATAAGAGCCATTGTGACGAATATCTAAATTATTATGATATGTCAATCCTTCCTTAGTTTTATCATTATCGCTCAAGAAATCAAAATTTGCTGTTCCTGTTTTAGAAAAATTTCCTGGATTCTGAGATAAAGTTCCATTATTTCCATTTTTTTGATATATTTCAAATTTTAAGTCTCTTAATGTATCACCTTTATAAGTTCCGTTAGAGTTTAAATCTAAAATTTCCGGTTGCAAAATCAATTTATAAAATACTTGGTGAGTACTTCCACCCATCACACGCCCGTCATTATTAAAGAACACATCATAAACGACATATTTACTTCCATTAATGGTTTCAAAACGAGCTGTCATGTCAACTTTACTTTCCGTTAGTTGTCTATTTCCGTTTTGTAGATTCCCATCAAAATCAGAAGCACGAAAGCGTTGATAACTTAAAATATTGTTCTCAGAAGTCCAGTTTTGTGATACAGCTGCGGCTCTGTTACTTGTCCCTGATTCCATACTCTGACCATTTCGAGAATCACGCTTCCCTGAATGTTCACGAGTTACTGCTAAGACAAGTTTTTTCTCAGCTTGTTTACCTTGCTTCATTAATTCTTCTATTTCTGAAGCGGTTAATTTCGGATTCACTAACCCATTTTCGACAGAGCGGACAATTTCTTCTACCCCCTCTAAAAGTTTCTTGGTCTCAGGGCGTTCAATTTTTTTAGCAGTATGTAAGTAGTTGATTAAACTTTTAGAAAGTGCTTCTAATTTATCTTTATTAGCTGTTCCTTCCTCTTTCTTATCATCTTTTTGAACATTTTTGATTTCTTCAGCCTGATTAGTAGGAATCACAGCTTTATCAGATACTTTAAGCTCTTTTGTATTTTGAGCTTTAGAATCAGCTCTATCTTCCTTGTTAGAGGTTTTATCCTCAGTCTTAGACCTAAGCTGACGTACTTGCTCTGTAAGAGATTGAACACGATTCACTTGATTTGTAAACGCTTCCTCAGAAATGTTTTCTCCATCAAGTAAACGCTTATTTTCGTCGGTTAATTGAGAAAGTTGATTAGATAAACTTAATAAACTTTCCTCATCTACTTTTGTAATTGCAGCTTGAAGTTCACTAATAGCCTGAACTAGAAGAGACTTATCCACTGGCTTCTGAGCAACAGGTGTTTTGTCACTCTCTACTTCTTTTGATTTCTCTATAAGATTCTCTTTAGGAGGAACTCCCTCTGTCAGTCCTGTAACACCAGCATTGACCTTTTCAGTATTAGCCGTAACAGGTGATACAGCTAAAGTATCTGCCTTAACCGCACCATTAGCAAAAACATTAATGCTGCTACAGCAACACTTGCAGCACCAAAATGGTACTTCCGAATAGAATAACGGTATAATTTTTCACCATTATCATTACACTTTTTACCAAGCATAAATATGTCCTTTCTATTGTTTCAGTAGAATAAGTTTAAAATCTTCGAGACACAATGACTCGATAATATATTAATACTTTTAAAATAAAAAATCAAGCATTTACATAAGCATCAACTAAAGATGTAAACGCTGTATTCATACTATTTAAAGGCATTTCTTTAATATATATATATGCAATACTTATTATACAGTCTTTTTAGACTATATATTATAAAAATTTAATATAAATAAAAAACAGATCTTACCTTTTGCTTCGGAAAAATCTGTCATTATTTTATTTTAAATGGTAGACTGCCTATCCTTACATTTTATAGACAGCGGATTGATGAGAGCTTTTTTTGAGTAAAGGGTTTGTTCCCAAAAAACTCCAACCATGGCTTGCGAACCTCGTCTTTGCTGGTTTCTCTGTATTTTTTTAGTTCCAAGAACGCCATCTTGACTAGTATCAGTAATGCTCTTACAACAAGGCCTCAAACTCAGCGACAGTCATGCCCAATTGCTCACTCGCAACCTCAGAAGTCAGAAGACCTTGACGGACTAGATTTAATAGCATAGACAAACTTCCTTCAACTTTCCCACGCTCCAGTCCTTGTTCAATACCTTCTGCCCTAGCTGTTTCCAAGGCATAGTCCTGTGCTAACAAGGCTTGTTCTTCTCGCATACGTAGTTGACTAAACATTTTCCTGTCCTCCTCGGACCAGCTCTTGTAGTCCAGCAGTTGGTCTGCCTGACTGATGGCTCGCTCGGGTTCTTGAGTAAAGGGCTTATTCCCGAAAAACTCCAACCATGGCTTACGAACCTCGTCTTTGCTGGTTTCTCTGTATTTTTTTAGTTCCAAGAACGCCATCTTGACCAGATGGTTTTCTTGTCCATTATTGGTAATGGTTAAAACCTCACCCGTCGTATCCTCGCGCATACTAAAGCTATGAAAAGCTAAATCATCTTGGAAATAATTACTATCCACAATAGCTATTGCGTAAACAGGTGCGATGTGTTTATAGCTCTGGTGTGTATCACCTTCTTGCTGGCGAATTTTTTCAAGATTCTGATTAACCTGACTGCAAAGATAAGCCCACAAACGATTGATGAAAAAATTCTGATGATGTACCTGAATTTCAATAATAACTTGCGTACCATTATCTAGTTCAGCTAAGACATCTATGCTAGTATAGAAATCCTGAGCCGAGTACGGCATGGAAGGTAAGACGTGAATGTTACTTCCCTCCAAAATGGTCACATTTTTGGCTGGTAAATCCAACATATCGCGAATAAATTGACAAGTGATTTCTGGATTGCTAAAGATTTTCTTAGCTACCAAGTCATTGGTTGGGCTGATGCCCGGATGTCTGAGAATCATATTTCCTCTCCTTTCATTATAGCACATTTTTAAATCTAGATTTACTAGATTTGATGCTTCTATCTATTTATTCGGAAAAAGTAGAAAGAGTAGAGAGAATTAGGAGAAATTTCAAACTATATTATTTGTCTGAAAGCGAAGGACGCCCACCATAGATATTATAAACCTGATAAAAAACAAAAGAGCTAGCCTAAGCTAACTCTTATCCTATGCGGAGAGAGGGACTTGAACCCTCACGACCTAAAGCGGTCACAGGATCCTTAGTCCTGCGCGTCTGCCAATTCCGCCATCCCCGCGTCGATTACTTTACTAGTATATCAACTTTTGGGTTCCTTGTCAACACTTTTTTCCAATTTTTTTCATTTCATCAGCCAAATTACTCAGAAAGTTCATTTAGATTTTCATCTACTAACTTAGCTCCAAGTGTGTTTTTGAAATGACCTAGGGCAAATTGATGATTTTCAGGCCAGATAGAAGCAACGGCTGGTTTAACAATCTCAATGTCATATCCTAAATTATAAGCATCTATAGCTGTATGCAGGACACAGATATCCGTCAAGACTCCTGTTAGGATAACTGTAGAAACGCGACGCTCTCTCAAACGGATATCCAGGTCAGTCCCTGAAAAAGCAGAGTAATGGCGTTTATCCATCCAAAAGACACGACTGTCTGAACCATGCTCTTGATAAAAGGCTCCCAAATCTCCGTATAAATTCCGTCCACTAGTCCCAATCAAATTATGAGGAGGAAATAATTTACTTTCTGGATGGAAACAATCGTTTTCTTCATGAGCATCAATAGTAAAGAAGATGTAGTCTCCTCGTTCAAAAGCTAGGCGAGTTACCTTGCTGATGGCATCTGAAATTGCCTGGGCTGGAGCACCTGCTGTCAATTTTCCACTATCAGCCACAAAATCTTCTGTATAATCAATAGAAATTAAAGCCTTAGTCATTAGTAATCTCTTTTCTTCACTTCTTCAAAAATATCTGTAATCAAGACCTTGAGATAGGTTCCCTTCATTCCAAGTGAGCGACTTTCAATAATCCCAGCAGACTCAAGTTTACGAAGAGCATTAACAATCACAGAACGGGTGATCCCAATACGGTCTGCAATCACTGACGCAGTCAACTGACCTTCGTTTCCGTTTAATTCCCCTAAAATAGCTGAAACAGCACGGAGTTCTGAGTATGAGAGGGTATTGACCGCCATGGTAACAGCAGTACGACGGCGAATATTTTTCTCATCTTCTTCACGTTGGAAGTTAAGAAGCTGAATTCCAACAACCGTACTGGCAATCTCAACAAGGATCAAGTCCTCATCTTCGAATTTCTTATCATTGCGCCAAATAATCAAAGAACCCAAGCGAATTCCTGATACATGAATCGGTGCAATGGTTGTCAAGCCATCTGGAAAATCGGCACGACTTTCCACAGGGAAAATACTTAAATCATGATCAACTGTCAGATTGG
>CAUTUU010000061.1:0-8678 GCA_963541545.1 uncultured bacterium
ATTGGGACGTCCTACAATGGCAATAGTTGGTAGGGCCATAATTTCTCACTTTCTATAATAACTTTTTCTGTTCAAGATTTTTTCTAGTTGAGCTTGGTTCAGCTTGACCAAACTGTTCTGCTAGACGCTGACTCCAGCTTGTAGTCGCACGCGCCCCAGCATAGTCTGCCTGTACACGGTCATAAGCAGCAATCACATCAACGGTTTGTTCCTGATATTCTTCCTCAAATACCACCTGATTCAATGGCAAGCGAGGTTTAACTTCATGTTCTTCATTTGGAAGACCTAGTGCCATCCCAAAAACTGGATAAGTATAGTCAGGCAGGTTAAAGAGCTCTGCCACTTCTTCTGACTTGTACCGTACCAAGCCAATAATGACACCACCATAGCCCAAGCTTTCAGCTGCCAGCAGGGCATTTTGACCAGCAAGAGCAGCATCGACCGAACTAATCAAGAGGCCTTCCACACCTTGAGGTTGGAATGAATCAGTATGAAGTCGGGCTCCCTTTTCTGCTCGGTTCAAATCTCCGACAAAGAGAAGGAAAACAGCAGACTGGCGAATGGCTTCTTGAGGCACCAATTCATACAGGGCATCTTTCTTTTCTTGACTTCGTACCACAATCACAGAGTAGGATTGAAAATTCTTCCAAGACGAGGCCATCTGGGCTGCTGTCAAGATTTCAGTCAAGTCTTCCTGAGGAAGGGCTTGCTCCTTAAATCTTCGAACAGACTTATGAGCTTTCATCAGTTTAATCGTTTCTGTCATCGACGGTTTACTCCTTCTAAACGAGTCTCCTCAGCCAAATAACGGATGCGTTCCATGACGCGTCTGGCTTCCCAGGTTTCGTCATTTCCATGCTTCCCTTTAGCGAAATGCAGCTCCAATTCTTCAAAGTTGAAGTTGGATGTGAAAAAGGTCGGTAAATTTTCCTGCATCCGATATTGGAGAATGACTTGTAGGATTTCATCCCGCACCCAAGCTGTTGATTGCTCGGCACCAATATCATCTAAAATCAGGACTTCAGAAAGCTTAATCTCATCCACCAAGGTCTTGACATTACCATCACCGATAGCATTTTTGACATCAATGACAAAGCTAGGATAGTGGAGGAGAGTTGAGGAAACACCACGTTTTTCTGATAAATCATGAGCCAAGGCAGCCACCATGAAACTTTTACCCACACCAAAGTCTCCATACAAGTAAAGACCTTTTCGAATAGCTGGATATTGCTCCACGAAGGCTAATAACTTTTCAAAAACTGGCAAGCGCCCCAAATCATCCAAGTCTACTTGAGCTAAACTAGCTTTCTTGAGACTGGCTGGCAGATTGATTAACTTGAGACGGTTCTTAATAGCCGCTTCTTTTTCAGCTGCAATTAGTTCAGGAGTTTCTTCATAAGAAACGTCCGCATAGCCATGGTTCATAACCAAAATAGGCTTGTAACCTTTGGCAATATAATCCGTATCCCCACGGAGAAACTTATCGCGCTCGGTGATGTATTGGTTAAACTTGGAGATACTGCGATTCAATTCCTCTGGAGTAAGGGATTCTTGCTGGATAAAGGCCGCAACATCAGGATCCTTCATGATTTTCTGGACCAAATCTTGATAGTGAAAACGGCTGGGTTGACGTTTGATTACGTCTCCGACACTTTCCATCTAATCTCCTCCTTTTTCTAATCGAGCTAATAGTTCTTGTTTCTTACGTTCTAGTTCCAGACGAGTTTCCTCGCTGGTTTCATTTTTATAATCTGGATTGCTCCACTTGGGTACATTGGACTTGGTAGGACTGGGGTTACTGTTTTTTTGAGCCTGACTCTTCTGTCCTCGCTCACGGATGCGCAAGACTGCCTCTTCTGCCGAATGAATCTTTTGATAGGCATAGTCATTGGCTACCTTCATGGCATATTTCTCATTGATGTTTGCCGAATCTACCTTATTAAAGGTCAACAAGAGAATGATATTGATGACCTCGTCCAGCAAGCCCAAGCCAGCCATCTGATGCAAGAGTTCTCTTTCTGTTTGGGTAATGGTCCCCTTGCGTGTTTGCTTGATTTCTGCCAAAAACTGCAGGGCAGTTTTACTTTTTGCTTCCTTGATAATGGTTGCTTCCTTAGGACTAAAGTCAGAGGAAACCGGTTTTTGAGCAATTTTTTCCCGCATGCGTTTGGTTGAAATGACCTGGGAAACAGCTGTTGACTTGGCCAATTGATAAGTCTCAAACCAAGTCCATTTCTTCTCCTCAGCAATGGCAAAGAGGTTCAAGACATCAGATTGTTCATCCGCAAAACGCAGCCCATCTCGAGCCATCAGCTGACGAAAATGGTCCAAGTCAAAATCATTGGCCACTTTCTTCTTGAGACCAAGGCCATCTTGACCTCCCAGTTCTGCCAAGTCTGGAAAGACTTGATTGAGTGAGACAGGTATTTCTTCTCCCTCAGCACTCTCAACTTTCAAATCCTCCACCGCTGCATCGCCAATCTTTTTCTCTAAAAGTCTACGATACACAGGATGTTCCAAGAAGTCCTGACTCGAAAGAGGAGCATGAAGAGCTAGCTTATAAACATCCCCCTTTTGATAGAGGGTCAAGAGATTGAAAGCAGATAGGATTTTCAGGGATTTTATCAGTCTGTCCATCCCAAAGTTGAGATGATTGAGAATACTTGAAAAGAGGTATTCCTTTCTGCCATTATCCCAAAAACTAATCGTATAAAGATAAAGGCTCAGTGCCTCCTGACCGATAATCGGGAGGTAGCACTGTACCAGAGATGAGGTATCTTGCGACACCCGATTATTCTTTAGATAAGAAAAACGGTCAATTGGCTTCATTTATCTTTCCTTTTTCTTTTTAGAGGACTGGGTGATTTGTTGGAGCAAACTCTCTAACTCACTGACATCCTTAAAACTACGATAGACACTGGCAAAACGTACATAGGTAATCTCGTCCAATTCAGCCAACTCCTCCATGACGAGTGAACCAATGTCCTCACTTTGAATTTCATTTTCATTTCGACCACGGAGTTTCTGTTCGATACGATTGACTACCATGTTGATTTCATCACTTGACACAGGACGTTTCTGGGCTGAGCGGATAATCCCATTAAAGATTTTATCTCTGGAGAATTGTTCCCGTGTGCCATCTTTTTTAACAACCACTAAGGTTCTTTCTTCTACCCGTTCGTAGGTTGTAAAACGATGTTGACATTCATCGCACTCACGTCTTCTACGAATGGTGTTCCCTTCTTCTGCTTGGCGACTATCGATAACACTTGACTTGGTAGCCCCACATTTTGGACAACGCATCCTTTCCCTCCTTATCGTTTTCTTTTCATTATACCATTTTTTAAGCGATTCCCAAAACAATTCTTCTTTTTGCTTGACAAGTTTTTTGTTTTGTTGTATTATTTAATTAAGACAAAGGGATAAAAGAAAGGAGACCAAGATGTCCTGGACATTTGACAACAAAAAACCCATTTATTTACAGATTATGGAGAAAATCAAGCTTCAGATTGTTTCCCATACACTGGAACCCAATCAACAACTTCCAACCGTGAGAGAGCTGGCTAGCGAGGCAGGTGTCAATCCCAACACCATCCAAAGAGCCTTGTCAGACCTTGAACGAGAAGGATTTGTCTACAGCAAGCGCACAACTGGACGATTTGTGACTGAGGATAAGGAGCTAATCGCCCAATCACGCAAACAATTATCGGAAGAAGAATTGGAACACTTCGTTTCCTCCATGACCCATTTTGGCTATGAAAAAGAAGAACTACCAGGCGTAGTCGGCGATTATATTAAAGGAGTTTAAGCCTATGTCATTACTAGCATTTGAAAATGTATCCAAATCTTATGGAGCAACCCCAGCCCTTGAAAATGTTTCCCTTGACATCCCAGCTGGAAAAATTGTTGGTCTCCTTGGACCTAACGGCTCAGGGAAAACAACCTTGATCAAACTAATCAATGGCCTCTTACAACCAGACCAAGGACGCGTCCTCATCAACGATATGGATCCAAGCCCAGCAACCAAGGCTATCGTAGCTTATTTGCCAGATACGACCTATCTCAATGAACAAATGAAGGTCAAAGAAGCCCTAACCTACTTTAAGACCTTCTATAAAGATTTCAATCTGGAACGCGCCCATCATCTACTTGCAGACCTCGGCATTGATGAAAATAGTCGTCTCAAGAAATTATCAAAAGGGAATAAAGAAAAGGTCCAACTGATTTTGGTTATGAGCCGTGATGCCCGTCTCTACGTTCTGGACGAACCCATTGGAGGTGTTGACCCTGCTGCTCGTGAGTATATCCTCAATACCATTATCAACAACTACTCTCCGACTTCTACCGTTTTGATTTCTACCCACTTGATTTCTGATATCGAGCCAATCTTGGATGAAATTGTCTTCCTAAAAGACGGAAAAGTCGTTCGTCAAGGCAATGTAGATGATATTCGCTATGAGTCAGGTGAATCCATTGACCAACTCTTCCGTCAGGAATTTAAGGCCTAAGCAAAGGAGATTATTATGTTTTGGAATTTAGTTCGCTACGAATTTAAAAATGTTAACAAGTGGTATTTAGCCCTCTACGCTGCTGTGCTAGTCCTTTCCGTTCCTCTGGGAATGCAAGGACACTACTATTCTTATGTATCTTTCAAAGATAGCCAACCTTTCCTATTTGTCTTTCTAGCTCTCGTCTTTGGTGGCTTGATAATTACACTTGGGATTTCAACTCTTTTCTTGATTATCAAACGCTTCAAAGGTAGTGTCTATGACCGCCAAGGCTATCTGACTTTGACCTTGCCAGTTTCTGAGCACTATATCATCACAGCTAAATTAGTCGGAGCCTTCATCTGGTCTATACTTAGCTCGGCTGTACTGGCTCTAAGTGCTTTTCTTATTGTGACTATAACGGTTCCAGAATGGATGTTAAATTATGACTTGATTCCACTTCTAGGAACATACCTTCCTCAACTCTCTCTTGTGGGGTTATCCCTCCTACTAAATACCATTTCCAGTATCCTCTGCATCTACTTGGCCATTTCCATTGGACAACTTTTCAACGAATACCGCACAGCACTCGCTATTGCAGCCTACATTGGGATCCAAATCGTCATTGGCTTTATTGAAGTCTTCTTCAATACCAGTGCGAACTTCTATGTCAATTCACTTGCAGGATTTAATGATAATTTCTATATGGGAGCAAGTACGGGCATTTTTGAAGAACTCATTTTCATAGCTATCTTTTATCTCGGAACCTACTATATCTTGAAAAACAAGGTTAATTTGCAATAGTTTCATAATCAAAAAGGATAACATCTCATCCCAGAGAGGCTATCCTTTTTCTTTTATTTCATTTTCTGTCTAACTTTATTTAAAAAACAAATCCTTTTAAATCTGATTTAAAGGTCTTGTTTAATTTCTCTATTGTGACACTATCATTATATTCCTTACATATTTTCATAGCTTTGGAACATTCTTTTTTACCTAACTCTACTTGATTCGTTTTTATGAGATAAATACCTTTTAAAAAAAGCAAATAATTCTTTTCAAAATAATATCCTTGTCTGGTCAGTAAATTTTCTAAATCATCCATAAAAATTGAGCGCTATCTAACAAATTATTTTTTAATAATAATTCTAAATTAAATAAATATAAAGGAATTACTCTATGTGTTCCGGTATCTGTTTTTAAAAAATGTCGTGTTTTCTTGATTACCACTCTATATAGTAAGCTTATGGTCTTAGTATTCATAAAAAACACCGAATGATAGAAAATTTTTAGTTCATACTCCATCCAATTATCTACAGAAAGCAAATACTTGATTAGCTCATTGCATTTAGATGTATTATAAGGAAGGTTTGCAAGCCGATTAATCTGTTGTTCAGCAATCAATTTTATATGAAAATTGCATAAACTTTTTATCTGCTTTTGTTTTAACTCTATTTTATCCACTAATTCTTGAAGTAGAAATATATCTGAAGAGTTCACAGCATGTTCTAATTCTTCAAAAAAACATTCTTTTTTGGAATAATAGCAATGAACTAATTCTTCAAATTCCGAAAATGATATTTCAAGACGATTTAACAACATATAAAAATGATCAATAGATAATTTTGTAATGCCATTTTCGAAACGAGAAATAGTTGACTCACTAATCTTATCACAAGCCAAATCTTTAAGACGAAAATTTTTTGAAATACGGATATCCTTTAAAACTGCTCCAAAATTTTCCATACTATTTCTCTTCCATTTCTGCAAAAAATAAAACCTGTTTTTTAATTTATGATATGATTATACAAAAATAAAACAGAAAGGACAATATGATTATGAAAAAAATTTTATTGTCATCAGTTGCTTTATTGAGTCTAGTGTCAACACTAGCAGTAAATAATCCAGTTTCTGCTCAAGAATCTATCTCTCCCTAGGCTTATAGTCACTCTAATGGTAGTTGGTGGTATAAACATTCTGATGGTTCTTATACTACAAATGGATGGGAAAAAATAGGTGACACCTGGTACTATTTTGATAGTGAAGGTTGGATGAAGACAGGTTGGATTAAAGAATATGGGAACTGGTATTATCTAGATGATAGTGGTGCTATGAAAACTGGATGGTGTTGGGTTTCTGGTAGCTGGTACTATTTAAATACTAGCGGTGTCATGCAAACTGGATGGTGTTGGGTTTCTGGTAGCTGGTATTATTTAAATACTAGTGGTGTCATGCAAACTGGATGGTGTTGGGTTTCTGGTAACTGGTATTATTTAAATACTAGCGGTGTCATGCAAACTGGACTACAGACTATCAATGGAAAACAATACTATTTATCTAGCAGTGGTGATATGCAAGTTGGTTGGCACAATATTGGAGATGATACTTATTTCTTTGCCACTAGTGGGGCAAGACAAACGATTAATCGCCGTGCTTTAGTTCTTGGTGAAACATCAACGAGAGCAGTACCTATCGAAGACGTTAATGCTATGGAAAAGGTTTTTAGTAACCAAAACTTTAGCGAAGTTGTTCGTTTCCCTGATAAAACAAAAGCTGAGATTATTGCAAAAATGGAAGAACTTTTCAAATCTTCTAGCGAAAGCGATGTGAACTATCTTTACCTTACCTGTCATGGTGGAGAAGATGGGACGATAGCCATTGGTAGCGATAAAACATCATTTTCAGGCTGGGAATTAGCATCTCTACTGAAACAATATAAAGGTAAGTTTGTGGTTATGCTTGATTGTTGCTATTCAGGAACAATTATAGATGTAGGTAAATCAGATGAAAAGGTTGCCTCCAAGTCTGAAGAAAGATTTGATGAACAAGCATTTTTGGCAGGATTCTCAACAGGAAATCTAGCAAGCAAGAATGGTGAAATGCTTGATTCTAAATTCCTCGTACTATGTGCCTCTTGGAAAGGTGAAAAATCGTATAGTTTAGTCGGAATAGGTAGTCTTGCCACCAGATACTGGGCAATGGGTACAGGTTGGGATTCACTTCAAAATAGAATGATTTCGCCTATGGCAGACACCAATACTAACGGAAAAATCACTTTAGAGGAACTGTATCAATACTCTTATCCTCTAGTCCTTGAAGCTGCATCAAGCAGTAATAAGAAGCAACATGTATCAGTTTATCCAGAAAACAGTCAATTTGTTTTATTCCAAAAATAAGGAGTTAAGAAAATGAAAGTATCAAAAAAAATCACACTATTTGGTTTATCTCTAGCAGGTTTAGCTTTACTAGCTTTCCCTCATTCAGGAAAGGCCTTCGAGCTTGAAGAAGAGTGGGTTATTAAGGGTGATGTTCAATATCAAGATGGCAAAATTCTCCGATTTAATAATGGCAATGAAGTAGATATCAAAGTCTTGGATTTGCCAAAAACTGAGAAAATCGAGTGGAAGGTCAGTCTCAATGGTCAAGATCAGACAGTCAATTTCCTAGGTCAAGAAAAGGACAAGTCTATGATGGGCGTAGAGGGGCGTTACCTGAATTTCTACGTTCCATATGGCTATAGAGGAGATATCAAGGTAGAAGCCAAGAGCGGAAATGAAGTAAAGACCTGGTCCACTAAAGTGGTAGATGATGTATATAATGACGGTGGAAAGAGTGGTTACTTCCGTATTGACGAATCAAATGATCAACACACCTACCTTGATGCAAAATGGGACTATCAAACCAAGACCTACACTGCTACCTTACCAGAGACTGTCAATGGTCAAAAAGTCTTTGCTTGGGCAGACGACTATGAAGAATTGAAACTTCAAAAACCAGGAGTTATCAGTCATTCCTACAGGGGGGGAGGAGCCTTCAAAATACTTTATCCGATTGTAAAAGCAGAAAGCTGGCTAAAAAAGGATTACAGTGAAAAGTGGTACTATCAAAAACAAGGTCAATTAGTGCAGAATGATTGGGTTAAGGACAAGGGAACTTGGTACTTTATGAATGATAAAGGAATCATGTTCAATCAAACTTGGCTCTATCAAGGTGGCAACTGGTATGCCTTTAAATCATCAGGAGCTATGATTGCTAGTGACTGGCTATATTATAACAACAATTGGTATTACCTAAAAGACTCAGGTGCTATGGCAACTGGTTGGGTAGACTATAATGGAACTTGGTATTACCTAAAGAACTCAGGTGCTATGGCAACTGGTTGGGTAGACTATAATGGAACTTGGTATTACC
>CAUTUU010000062.1:0-8432 GCA_963541545.1 uncultured bacterium
TATTTAACGATTTTTTTCATGTCATTTCCTCCAAAATAGAATACCTTATTATCTTATCAGAAAAAAAGTAATTATGCCATTATATGATATTTATCTCTGTGATAGATTTTTTTTATGGCTAATTTAAAAGACCAAGCGCAAGACAGCAATCAAGACTACTCCGAAGAGAACCGTTCCGACTAGATTACGGTAGCGAAAGGCTACCCAAGCTGTTGGAAAGACTGCCAAGAAGTCTAGCCATTTAATTTGAGGCAGACTACCAACCTTGCCTGTCACTACGCTTGAAAGAATCAAGGCAAAGATAATAGAAACGGGCAAGAACTTCAAAAAACGCTCAACGATTGCAGGCAAGCCCTTATACTTGACCAAGATGAAGGGAATCATACGGGGAATCCAGGTCACTAAGCCAGAGAAAATAACTGCTAATAAAAGATACTTACTGACCATCTAAAACCACCCCCATTGTACAACCTAGCAAGGTCGCAAACAGAACAGTTAGTGACTGAGACACCACTGTCAAGAGCAAAAAGAAGGACACCGCAACAACTGCTAGGATAATGAGCAGATTGCGGGCAGGAATCCGTCTTTGCATAATCTGGAATTGCGAAGCAAAAATTCCAATGAACATCCCAACCAGGGCAAAATCCAAGCCAAAGATTTCTGGATTTGGTAGCAGGCCACCCAGAGCCGTTCCGACCACTGTTCCCACAAACCAAGCCACATAGCTGTTAAGATTGTTTCCGTGCATCCACATAGGATTGACCTTGTCTGCATGGGCCAATTCGCCCATCAAAACACCATAAGTCTCATCCGTCAAGATACTAGACATACCGATATTGTGCCAGAGACTAGTATGACGGAAATACGTTGACGCATGCAAACTCAACAAAAAGAGACGCAAATTAATCAAAAAAACCGTCATAGCAATAGCTGCCACAGGTGCTTGAACCGCAATCAGGGCCAGCATGGCAAACTGGGCACTCCCAGCATAAACAAAGAGGCTCATCAAGCCCATCTCCACAGGTGTCACATAGGGCGCACCAATAATCCCACAGGCCAGTCCGATGCTGACATAACCAAGGGCCGTTGGCATGGCTGCCTGTGCCCCCTCCCAAAATCCTTTTTCTTTCATCTTTCTCCTCGTATTGTCTTAATAATACTCAATGAAAATCAAAGAGCAAACTAGGAAGCTAGTCGCAGGTTGCTCAAAACATTGTTTTGAGGTTGCAGATAGAAGCTGACGCGGTTTGAAGAGATTTTCGAAGAGTATAAGTAGGCTGAAAAGGCTCCAGCCATAGCATGGACTATTATAACACATTCAGGAAAGAGAAAAAAGTCTGCTGATTGTAATCAGACAGACTCCATTTTATTCCATAGTATCAAAAGCAAGACTTGGCTTAGCATTGAGGTCCAAGCCTTGCTTATATTTAGATTCATCCATTATGCGGTGTTAATACCGTATTTTATAATAAATCATATTTTAAAAATACCAGACCACACTATTCCCTGCTTATATTTAGCTTCTTTCTTTTGGACAAATTTTGCTAAATCCAATAACTCTGTCGGTGGTTCACCTTTAAAGCCCAACAATTCTTTAGAGACGGCAAAAGAAAGACGTGCAGCTAACAAATCTTCACTAGTACTAGAGAACTGTTTCGCTGTTTCCAACAATTGCTTCCTAAATTCTTCCGTCAAGCTAATTTCTTTATTATTGTACAGGGAATGAATTAGAATTTGTAACTGACTTTGTTTTTCCATCGTTTACCTCATTTTATCTAGGACGCCAAGTTTCACTTTTAGTCCAGCCATTTACAGTATGCTCAGAATTAAACATATACTGTCTACTGTCCGAATTCCCATCTATAAACCACTTCTGCGACTTAGGATTTGCTTGAAGTGCTTTACAAGGATAGTATAACACAGAAGTTGGCTTATTTTAGAAAATCGCATATTTGACATTTTTTCTCACAAAAATATCACATTTGCGATTGTTGACTAATCAATAAGTTCTTTGAATTGCTGCAAACGCAATTCAAAAAGGGCTATCAATTGTGGATTTTCTAATACTTGCAGAGATTGGATAAAGTGTTCAATCTCTTTTTGATTGCTTCCTTTGGTTTGAAGGAAAATATTCATTTTCTTTAAAAATTGCCACAATACTTTTTCAAAAACATCGTACGGGCGCAGCATACTCTCCAACTCAGCTTCAAAGATTGGTGTGTAGGAGAAAAGTTTACGCTCCATGAGTTCTGATAAGATATTTAAGAGTCCTTGCTTCATATACAATCGATTGTGTACTAACTCTTTAAATTCTTTAGATTTCTCAATTAAAGCGGTTGATAAAAATATCAAATCTTGATTGCTTAGGAAAGGCATGGTATTGCAAAAAAGATAGAGTTCAAACCAGGTCCAAGATTCGATAGCATAGAGGTAGGTCGTCAAAAACTCCCTATCCTCCTCTTCTAGTGGGTAGCTTTTATCTAGTGAATGGATGGCATCTTTGATTACAATAGCATTCAAACGACGATAGGTCTGTGCCATCTGTTCTTGCTCGACTTCCTCCAACAGTTGCTCTAAACCAGCAATATCTTGATGGGCAAAGCGATCCACAACCCTTCTACCAATTCGCATATGTGGAGATTCTTGATAGTTGTTGAGCTTGTGCCCAAACTCATCGAAGGTCATATTGATCCCTTGGATAGCTAGAATTAGCTTGTCCGCAGATAGCATAGACTGTCCTAGTTCAAACTTGGATAGCTGAGAAGCTGTTAGTCCAGCACAAGCCACATCTGACTGCTTGAGCTTTCTTGCCAAGCGCAATTCCTTGTAAAATTCTCCCAATTCCATTCTCTCAATCATCCGACCACCTCCTATTTTTTATATAGTATATCATCATTTACAATTATTTGTCAAAATATTCTGACATTTAAGAGAGCAAAAAAGCCAGCCTTAAGCTGACTCCTTATTCCATGGTATCAAAAGCAAGACTTGGTTTGGCATTGAGGTCCAAGCTTGCGAAGTTTTCTTTGTTCCACTCGCTGACGCTGGCATAGGCAATCATACCTGCATTATCTCCGCAGAGGCGCAGAGGGGGAATGATGACCTTGACATCTGTGATTTCGGCTGCTAGGCGTTCTCTGAGACCTTTATTGGCTGCCACACCTCCAGCCACGACTAGAGTTTTAACAGGATATTTCTGCAAAGCCTTCTTGGTTTTTGCCATGAGAATATCCAGGACAGCTGCTTGGAAGGACGCACACAAGTCCTCTGTAGACAGATTTTCTCCCTTTTGTTCAGCATTGTGATGAAGATTGATAAAGGCAGACTTCAAACCAGAGAATGAAAACTCCAGATTATCCTCCTTAATCATGGCACGAGGAAAATCATAAATATCCTGCCCCTGATGAGCCAACTCGTCTATCTCACGACCTGCAGGATAGGTCAAGCCCATGACACGGCCTACCTTATCATAGGCCTCCCCAACCGCGTCATCTCGCGTTTCTCCAACAATCTTGTAATCACCAGCCTCCGAAACATAAACCAACTCTGTGTGTCCACCGCTAACCAAAAGGGCTAGCAAGGGAAACTCCAAAGGTTCCACACTCTGAGCGGCCATGAGGTGGCCAGCCATGTGGTTAACGGGAATCAGCGGAAGTCCATGAGCCCAAGCAAAGGCCTTAGCAGCTGACAAACCAACTAGCAAGGCTCCGACCAAGCCTGGTCCATAGGTAACCGCCACAGCTGTCACGTCCTCTTCCGTAATCCTTGCTTCTGCCAGTGCTTCCTCGATACAGGCTGTAATGACCTCGACATGGTGACGACTGGCTACTTCTGGCACTACGCCCCCAAAACGTTTGTGACTCTCAATTTGACTAGCAATGACATTGGACAAGAGCTCATCGTCGTTTTTCAAGACGGCGACACTGGTCTCATCACAGGATGTCTCAAATGCTAAAATATATCTATCCTTCATCTATTTCTCTCTTCATGATAATGGCATCCTCGACTGGGTCATGGTAGTAGGCCTTGCGCTCAGCGATGACCGCCATCTTTTCTTTCTTGTAAAATGCTTGCGCTCGATGATTTGAACTTCTGACTTCAAGAAAAATCTCCTTATCTGTCGGCAATTGAGCAAACAAGGCAGAGGCTATTCCCTGGCCTCGATAGGCTCCTTTAACAGAGATTTGCAAGACTTCTGCCTCAAAAAGATTCTCCTGCACAGCTAGAAAGCCAATCACTTCTGTTCCATCACAAGCCAGAGCATACCAAGTCTGGTCTTGAGCCAGGTCTGCTTGGATTTGTTCCAACGTCCAAGGACTGACTGGGTAAACAGCTGCCATAACAGCATAGATGGCTTGAGCCAAGTCAGGTTGCTGTTGGATTCGTTTGATCTCTATCATAGGCGTTTAATGTAAGACTCGCCAGACTCGGTGTGGTTCTTGAGCCAGTTTTCCTCAGCCTCAACACGTTTGAGGTAATTCGGCACAAAATCATGCAAGGAGTCTGCTTCCTTGTCCCAAGCCAAAAGAGCAAGATTGGCTGCATTTGGCAAGGTTTCTTTGAAATTAGTCCTTGGCAAGTGTTCTTGAATCTGCTCCACAAAGGGGCCGACTTCTCCGACAAAGGTAACCTGACTAGCCCCCTTGATTAACTCAATCACTCGCTCAAAGGGTAAATGCGCTTCTGGCATGACAGGCTGAGCATTTTCATAAAATCCTGCGTAAACATTGTTGCGACGCGCATCCATCAAGGGGACGAACAAACCTTCTTGTTGGTAGGGCACCAGAGCCAAGAGGCTAGACATACCAACTAACTCAATGTTCAGAGTATGAGCCAACGTCTTAGCAGTTGCCACCGCAATTCGCAAACCTGTGTAGCTACCTGGCCCTTCCGCCACCACGATTCGGTCCAAGTCCTTGGGTGTCCAATCCAAACTTGCCATCAAAAAATCGATGGCAGGCATGAGGGTAATACTGTGATTTTTCTTGATATTAATCGTCGTCTCGGCAAGAACCTGCTTATCCTCTAAAATAGCGAGAGAAAGAGCCTTGCTGGACGTATCAAAAGCTAATACTTTCATAACACATTCCTATCTTTTTGTCTGCTTACTATTATACTACAAAAGCTGGCACATGGGAATTTTCTTTATCCCTAAACAAAAAGGCCTACACTTAGCCCAAAAACAATTCACAAATAAAATTCAAAAAAATGCTCACTTTTTCTTTTACTTTACGAATATAAAAGTGAACAAGAAAAAAGGAGGAAAGTTCAATGACAAATTTTGACGTTCTTGACAATCAATTTTTATCCCTATCTGAAAATGAATTATCAGATATTGATGGCGGTCTCGCTCCCTTGGTTATCTTTGGAGTAGCAGTATCTTGGAAAGCTATTGCAGGTGGAACAGCACTTGTAGGTTCTGGTTTGGCAGCTGGTTATTTTTTAGGAGGAGATTAATATAATGAAAGATTTGAACAACTATCGTGAAATTACTAATAAGGAATTGCAAGAAATCAAGGGTGGTTTTGGTGTAGGTGTTGGTATCGCTTTATTTATGGCAGGTTATACCATTGGGAAAGATCTCCGTAAAAAGTTTGGTAAGTCATGCTAGATAAAAGATACATTTTTAGAAAGATAAATTTTATTATCTTTATCTCTTACAGTTTGCTCAGCATTCTCAATGATTTAAACATTACTACTATCCCTTTACCATTCGATTTATCTGTTTGTATTGTTTTATTTTTATGCTTCAACTCTATTTTTGAACAGAAGAATCGTTAACATAAAACTAATAAGCTCTGAAAATTCCATTGTCATGTCATTTTAGAAAAATGCAAAAATCACCTCATCTTGATAGATGGGGTGGAATTTTCGTGTCATGAATCTACTATCTCTACATCCCCAAACAAAAATGCCCCAGCATGAGCAGGGAATCTAAACATTTAATCCAAAGTAGAAAACGAGCCAGACAACATAGGTTACGAGGAGGAGAAAAAGCGAGTAGAGAGTCACAAAGGTAATTTTCCACAAGAACTTGCTTTGTCGTCGTTCCAGTTTGGCAAATAGAAGATTCCCTCCATAAACACAAGCAATAAAAACGATAAAAGCTACCACGCGAACTCCGATAGCAAAAGCAAATAAGTTATACATAGGGCAACCTCCTTGACTTAAAAACTATATGGAATTATGACAAGCAATAAATTTCACTTCCATTATCAACATAACACATTTTCTTTATTTTCGCAAGCGCTTACTCGGCGAATCGACCCATGACTTTCTCGTTTCCGTCTTTTACTAATTTTTCATTTTGTGGTATAATTGAAATAATTGTAACGAATCAAGGTCAATCTAGACACAAAATGGAATGAAATCAAGCAAATCTATGCTAAAAGTTTGGAATAAGCTGACCTGTAAAATAGAAAGGAACTATATGATTTACAAAGTTTTTTATCAAGAAACAAAAGAACGTAGCCCACGCCGTGAAACAACACGCGCACTATACCTAGACATCGATGCCAGCTCAGAACTTGAGGGCCGTATCGCTGCTCGCCAACTTGTCGAAGAAAATCGCCCAGAGTACAATATCGAGTATATCGAACTCTTGTCTGACAAATTGCTAGATTACGAAAAAGAAACTGGCGCCTTCGAAATCACGGAGTTCTAATATGGCCTATACTCTTAAACCTGAAGAAGTTGGCGTTTTTGCCATCGGTGGTCTGGGAGAAATCGGGAAAAACACATACGGAATTGAATACCAAGACGAGATTATCATCGTCGATGCTGGGATTAAATTCCCAGAAGATGATTTGCTGGGTATCGACTATGTCATTCCTGACTACTCTTACATCGTGGACAATATCGACCGCGTCAAGGCTGTTTTGATTACCCACGGACACGAGGACCACATCGGTGGGATTCCATTCCTGCTCAAGCAAGCAAATGTCCCTATCTATGCTGGGCCACTTGCCTTGGCCTTAATCCGTGGGAAACTCGAAGAACACGGCCTCCTGCGCAACGCCAAACTTTACGAAATCAACCACAATACTGAGTTGACCTTTAAAAATCTTAAAGCAACTTTCTTTAGAACCACTCACTCTATTCCAGAGCCTTTGGGAATTGTCATTCATACTCCTCAAGGAAAAATCGTCTGTACGGGTGACTTTAAGTTTGACTTTACTCCAGTTGGAGAACCTGCGGACTTGCACCGTATGGCAGCCCTTGGCGAAGAAGGTGTACTCTGTCTCCTGTCTGACTCTACAAATGCGGAAGTGCCAACCTTTACCAACTCTGAAAAAGTCGTTGGTCAGTCCATCATGAAGATTATCCAAGGCATCGAAGGACGTATCATCTTTGCATCCTTTGCCTCAAATATCTTCCGTCTCCAGCAAGCAACTGAAGCCGCTGTTAAGACTGGACGCAAGATTGCTGTCTTTGGACGTTCTATGGAAAAGGCCATTGTCAACGGAATTGACCTTGGTTACATTAAAGCTCCTAAGGGAACCTTTATCGAGCCAAATGAAATCAAAGATTACCCTGCAAGCGAGGTTCTGATTCTCTGTACAGGTAGTCAGGGCGAGCCGATGGCAGCCCTCTCTCGTATCGCCAACGGAACCCACCGTCAGGTACAACTCCAACCCGGCGATACGGTTATCTTCTCTTCTAGCCCAATCCCTGGAAACACTACTAGCGTCAACAAGCTGATTAACATCATTTCTGAAGCTGGTGTCGAAGTTATCCACGGTAAAGTGAACAATATCCATACATCTGGACACGGTGGTCAGCAAGAGCAAAAACTCATGCTCCGCTTGATTAAGCCAAAATACTTCATGCCTGTCCACGGTGAATACCGCATGCAAAAAGTCCACGCTGGACTAGCAGTGGATACTGGTGTTGAGAAGGACAATATCTTTATCATGAGCAATGGTGATGTGCTTGCCCTTACTGCTGACTCAGCTCGTATCGCAGGTCATTTCAACGCCCAAGACATCTATGTCGATGGAAATCGTATCGGTGAAATCGGTGCTGCTGTCCTCAAAGACCGTCGTGATTTATCTGAAGATGGTGTCGTTCTAGCAGTCGCAACTGTTGACTTCAAGTCGCAGATGATTCTGTCTGGTCCAGATATCCTCAGCCGAGGCTTTGTCTACATGAGAGAATCTGGCGACTTGATTCGCCAAAGCCAACGCATCCTCTTCAATGCAATTCGTATCGCACTGAAAAACAAGGATGCCAGCGTGCAATCTGTCAATGGTGCCATTGTCAACGCCATTCGCCCCTTCCTTTATGAAAATACAGAACGTGAACCAATCATTATCCCGATGATCCTCACACCAGATGAAGAATAAAGCAAGAAAACAGCCCCGAAGACGGAGCTGTTTTTCGGCTCTTTGTCAACTGTAGTGGGTTGAAGAAAAGCTAAGATCGAGAAAGGA
>CAUTUU010000063.1:0-8240 GCA_963541545.1 uncultured bacterium
CACTAACCAACAACAATCTAGAGCCTACCGGCACTAACTAGTAATAATAACTAATAGATAACTATACAGTAATCATAGTTAGAAGAATAAGAGAGGTAAAAAAACATGAAAAAACTAAAAACAAATAAAGGCATGGTCAACTTTTTCAAAAACTTCGGAATCAAAAAAGCATTCCTAACAGACGACATCCGTTTTGACAGAAACGGCGCTCATCATGTCGGTGTGGACGTCATCATGAAAGACGGGACATGCTTCGGAGTGTTCAGCAACGGTGAGATTCTAAATTAGGGAGACAGATATGACTAATCAAGAATGCTATGAGGAAGATTTGAAAATCATTCCCGAAGGCGGAAGTAAAGCTTACGTCATTGATGGATTCAATGCTTGTATCAGAAGGCATGAATATATTGGACATTTATGCGGATATGTCGAAGTGCCTGACGGATTGGATATCGACATTGACGAAATTTACTGTCACGGTGGTATTACATTCAATGACTGTTGGGACGAGCTCCCGACTGACGGCCACTATATCGGTTTTGATTGCATGCACTTCGGAGATTGGGACCCACTCTTAGCTAGCAATGGGTGGTCATTTGTCAGCCACACTTACAAAGACACCGAGTTTGTCTTGAACGAAATCAAAAGCATTATCAAACAACTAAAGGAGAAACAACATGAAAATTTTTAACTGGATTTGGAGCAAGAAACAAGAACAAGTAGAAGTCTATGAAGTTCCACAATGGGAATCTTACACAGCAAAAGCTGAGCGATTCAACGCTGACCACGGACTGCCATTAGATCAATTAGTGGGGTAACTCATGAAGCTACTAAAGAAATTGCTAAACAAAAAGAAACCCAAACAGCAAGAGCCATTCTTTGAATGGGTGGAAACACCAGAGGAAAAGAGCGAGCGGCTCAAGCAGAAATATACAAAATAACATCAATCTTTCAGCGTGCAGCCACGGCCTCATCGTGGAGTGTAACTTATACCCATAATTCCCCAAAATTATACTAAATTACTTTTTTCCTAATCTTCCCCAAAAAAAGTCTAATAAAACATTGAAAAAACATGACACGGTGGGGCGTTGGGTGCACGTTGAGAGCACTAAAAAAGCACAGGTAAGGGCCTGTGCTAGAAATAACATTTACACAAGGGAGTATATCATGAAAAATTTTAACATTCAAGAAACTGTCAAAACTGGATTCACTAAAACTAAAGCATACGGTTTGTGTGGCACGCTCGCACTTGCCACAGCTCTACTTATTGGAGCTGGTTCGGTGTCAGCGGATGAAACAACTCAACCAGTAGCAGATACACAGCCAGCAGTGTCAAACGTTTATACAGCAGATAATGCTGGGAACGTGACTGTCACACCGTCTGAAACAGTGGCACCAGTTGAAGCTCAACCTATTGCAGAAACACAACCAGCCGTTGAAACTGCACCAGTGGCAGAAGCACCAGCAACTACTCCAGTCGAAGCTGCTCAACCAGTAGCTACTGCAGTAACCAAAGAAGGCGACACAATCAATGTCGAAAACCCTAATGTTGAAGTTACATTCCCTAACGGAAATGGTAAGTACAGCTCGTTTAATGTGGAATACAAGGATATCAACATTCCAGATGATATCGCAGTTAATGAGGGTGACAAGGTTACTTTTGACTTGCCTGAAGAGGTGAAATTCCAAACCTCTTATGATTTCGATGTGCATAACCCTGAAAATGCAGTTGTTGGTAAAGCAACAGCGGACGCTTCAACCAACAAGGTAACGACTGTATTCAACGACTATTTCACAAATCATCCACTCAATAAGCGAATGAGTCTTAAATTAGATGCTCAGTGGACTGATAAAGTTGAAAGCGGAAAACCTGTAAACGTTAACTTTAACGGTACAGTCGTATCTACAACTATCGGCAAAGAACAAGTTATTGGTAAAGATGAACTCATTGCTAAATGGGGAAGTCAAGACAAGGACGACCCTACAGTTATTAACTGGACAGCTCGTGTGAATTATGCAAAACGCGTATTGAATTATGTCACTATCATTGATGAAATGAGTGACAACCAAAAGTTGGTTGATAACTTCTTTGAGATTAAGAATATTGAGAGTGTTGACCCTTGGATTGATAAAGGTTCAGCTATGGACTTAGTTAAGTCTATCTCAAAATCTGAGCATGGATTTGAAATTAAGATGGATAGATTGGATCACATGATTTACATCAACTACAAGACTAAGCTTGTAAATGCAGTTAAGGATTCAGTTAACCCTACTAACAAAATTGAGTTAAAGGCTGAAACTGATGGAGCTACTTCGTATAGTTATGTGCAACTCGTAGGAGGAAAGGGAGACGCAAGTGGTGAGAACAAGCCAGAACCAACATTTGAGATTCCTCGTGAAGCTCCAAAAGTTGACATCCCAGAATTCCAAGGCGGCATCCCAGGGATTCCAGAGGTTCGTGAGCTACCAGAGTATACAGAACCTATTGGAACTGTTCCAAATGACGCTCCAGTCTTGGATAAACCGGAGTGGAACGGCGGAACAGTACCGAATGAAGCACCCGTGCACTATAAACCAGAGTTTCAAGGTGGTATCCCTGGCATTCCAGAAGTCCGTGAGCTCCCACCGTTTGAAGGTGGAGTAATTCCAAACGATGCTCCAATTCTCGACTTGCCAGAGTTGCACATTCCAGAGGAACCTACTAAACCTAACACACCAGAAAACACACCTAGCAAGCCGTCAGACGCTCCGAAATCTAAAGAGGTAGAAATTACCACAGTCACTTATAAAAACGATTCTGTGAGCAATGAGGTGGCAAATACGCCGGTTTATGGCGGCACTCTACCACATACTGGTGAGAAAGAAGGAATTATGTCAACTCTTGGTCTTGTGGTAATCGCTGCAGGTATCACAACTTTAGGATTGAGCTTTAAAAAATACAACGAAGGTGAGGGAGAATAATCATGAAAGAAAACAATAAACTAGTCGTATTTTACAGCGCTGAAAAAGATGGATTCCTTGAAAGTTACAAGGACAAAGGAAGCCTAGTGTTTAAAGCAGTTTTTGACGACCGTCTTTGGAAAGCACTACAGTTACCGATTGAGTTTTACGAAAAACAAAAAAACGAGCTCGACAAACTTGCTGAGGCGTTTGGCTGCGAAGTGCTTATCGTAGAAGCTGAATACAACGTAACTAAGCTTGACGGCTCGGGCTTTGAACGCACGGAGCGTGAAGGAACCTTGGAGAATGGAATCAAAGCGCTTATGGGATTATTGACTAATTAACAAATTAAGCAGTGGTGGGAGGGTAGGCATTAAACATGGAACAAGAAACTTATGAAGTCGACAGCCGTTGGCGGAACAAGTACATGAACTTAGGGCGTGAGCTTGGCGAGATTATCAACAGTCAGCAAGACAGAATCTTGTCACTGTCTCAAGAAAACACCAAACTCAAAAAGAAGTTATGGCACCTAAAAAAGTCAAAGGGCAGGAAATGGCTCTAAAAATCGCTTGTAACCGTCCCAACTAATCTAGTGGCACAATTACACTAGAGGAACGGTAAAACGGCAAATAACCCCCAAAATTTGAGAATTAGGGGTATCTGAAAAGGATATGACATGGAAGAGATGACATTTACAGAGTTGCAACAACGGATGCAACTTGAAAAAAAGAAAGAAGGGACTGCCAAGTACGCTTCAAGGCACGTCGAGGACATTTACAACGCTTTTAAAAGTTTGAAATCAAATTGGAGCGTTGTAGTCAACTATGATCTAGTCGAATTCTCTGGCAAGACTTTTATCAAGGCGATTGCAACGGCATCTAACCGAGAGGAGAAAGAGCAAGCAGTAGCGTTCGCAGAATTATCTCCCGTACCGATTTTGAAAACCCGAAACGGAGACTTAAAGCAAATGAATGAACCGCAATGGGTAGGGGCCGTACAATCATACGCTGGGAAGTACGCCTTGCAAGCGCTATTCGCAATTGGTGAGGAAGACGTGGACCACTTCGAAGTGGCAGAGGAGAGTTTGAGACCAAACCAACCACATCAAAATCAGCAACCGCAAGCACAACTCCAGCAACAAAACACCCCACAACCTAATTTTATTAGCAACGATCAGCATGACCTTATTATGCAACAAATCAATGAGTTGGCTTTGTTAAGCAACAAAGATTTTGAAGCTATCGGGAACTACTATTTACAGAAATATAAACTCAACAATTTCCATGAGTTGCTAGTGCCTGGGCTTGAAATCGTGGTCAATGACCTTCAAGGGGAAATCAATAAAAGGAGAGGAAACTAGACATGAAAGACGTAACGAACAATTTTTTGGAAACAATCGAACCGGTCTATACGCCGGGAAAAATCAGCTTTGATTTTGACGCATTCGACAAGGCTATTCAGACAGCGGTTAGTGAGTTGTCTGATGAACAACTTGATAACTTGGAATATGACGATATTAAGAAGGAGTTTACACGCTTCAATGGGCTCTTGACAAAGTTGGACGACAAGCGAAAAGACATCTCGAAAGTGTACAAGAATCCGCTTAATGAGTTTGAAGCTAATTTCAAGACATCTAAAGAGCCGCTCGAAGGACTTATCAACAAGTTACGTGCCAAACGAGACGAGATTGACGAACACAATAGATTGCTCCGAGCTGACCACGTTAGAGCTGTATTCGAAGAAAAATGCGAACTGGCAGGGCTAGACAAGGACACGTTTAAGGACAAGTACGACGGCTATTCTTTGAAGAAGTATTTCAAAGACAAGAAGATGGAACTCAAAAAAGAAACTATCGAAGAAATCGACGCTTTGGTTTTGGCTGAGTATGACCGCCTTGAAGAATACAAGGCCAACATTGCCATGATTGAGGAACAAGCCCTTGACTATGAGTTGCCAGCGGAACCGTACACTAGAGCGTTAAATAATGACACACCTCTAGTTGAAATCTTCAAGCAAATGAAGAAGGATCGTGACGCAGCTATTGAACGCAAGCAGAAAGCGGAAGCTAAAGAGAAAGCAGAAGCGGCACGCCTAGCAGAGATTGAAGCAATGGCTAAACAGTCAGCTAGCGAGGAAATCAAAGCGGTCAATGCTGAAACTGGTGAGGTTATCGAAGACGCTAAACCAGTCGAGGAAATGTCGAGCAAACCCACTGAACCTTACAAGGTCAATCTTTCGCTAACTTTCCACGGCGGTGAGAATCAATGGCATCAATTTGCTAAGTTGTTTGCTAAGTTGCTGGATGACAACTTTGTAAATTATGAAATTATAGGAGAAAATCAATGATCAATAATTGTGTGCTAGTTGGTCGCCTAACCCGTGACCCAGAACTTAAATACACGACCAGTAACATCGCAGTAGCTACGTTTAGCCTAGCGGTTAACCGCAACTTCAAGGACGCTAACGGCGAGCGTGAAACAGACTTTATCAATTGCGTTATCTGGCGTCAGCAAGCTGAAAATTTGGCTAACTGGGCTAAAAAAGGCGCATTGATTGGCATTACTGGACGCATTCAGACCCGTAGCTACGAGAATCAGCAAGGTCAACGTGTATACGTGACTGAGGTTGTCGCTGAGAATTTCCAAATGTTGGAAAGTCGCAATAGTCAAGGCAACCAACAGAACCAAGGGAGCTCTTTCCAAAATGGAAATAGCTCGAAAGGCGGAAACGTCAACAATGGATATAACCAGCAACCGCAACAGCAAACGCCAAACTTTGGGCGTGGCAACTCAATGCAGGGGAACCCTATGGACATTAGTAGTGATGATTTGCCCTTCTGATAAAAGGTGATGCAAATGAAGTTTAAACCGATTAAAGGATACGAGGGCATCTATGAAGCGTGCTCAGACGGGACAATTTGGACGTGCGAAGGGAAAACAACTTATAGTAATTGG
This sequence comes from uncultured bacterium, assembly GCA_963541545.1. Classification (GTDB taxonomy): domain Bacteria; phylum Bacillota; class Bacilli; order Lactobacillales; family Streptococcaceae; genus Streptococcus. The sequence continues at coordinate 5,895 of CAUTUU010000063.1, forward strand.
CACGGAAGAATTAGGAAGCGTGTATGGAAGCGTAGAGAAATCAAACCACAGATACAAAAACGAGTAAGAAGCGCCCATAGTGATAAACGAGTGAAGCTGTGGAAAGATGGGAAAGTGGCGACACACTTGGTAAGTAGATTGGTAGCAACTGCATTTATTCTGAACCCAGAAAACAAAGGGTTTGTAAATCACAAAAACGGAGAACCGTTAGACAATTCGGTAGAAAACCTTGAGTGGGTGACTAGATCCGAAAATCAAATACACGCCTTAAAAACGGGGTTAACAAGCGCAAACAAAAAAGTCGTTCTAAAGGACATATCAAACGGCGCAGAGCACCACTTCAACAGCTTGACAGATGCTAGTTACTTCCTAGGGAGAAATCACGGCTACCTCAGTCTAAAAATAAAAAGAGGTAAGGGTGTAGACGGCTACGAAGTTAGATTGGTCTAGGTGTTTCATGGAAAAATTGATTTTAAAATTTGAACTTGATAGAAAACAAATGATCTCAGCGAATGACAGGATGCATTTTCAGCAGAAGGCTAAAATCACAAGGTTTCTACGACAACTAGCGCATTACGAGGGAGAGAATACTTTAAGAGATTACTTTGGTTTACCTTTTAACGAAAAAAAGCCTTGTAAAGTGATTGTCTGGATATTCGCCCCGACAAATCGCAGATACGACCCCCCAAACTGGTCACCCACCAGTAAAGCCCTATTAGACGGCTTGACTGATGCAAATTTCTGGACGGATGATAACTACCACATCATTAAGTCAACGGATTTCAGACATGGCGGGAAGTCAGGAAATAAGAAATACAGGATTGAGCTTGAAATTGAGGAGTTGGAATAACAAGGAGGAAAACGACAATGAAAAAATTTAACGGTGCAATGGTTACGAAATTCAGAGAAAAATACGGATGGACCAAGACACATCTAGGAGAGTTGTTAGGTGTTTCACAACAATCTATCACAGACATTGAATACAATCGCAACAAGACTGAACCAACTCGAGAGTTTCAAAATAACTTGGCAGAAGTTTTAGGAGTGTCTGTCAGTGACTTTTATAGCGAAGAAAACGATATAGAATATAATTTTAAGCCATCAGGTTCAAGAAATAGTAGTCCATTCAAGAAAATAGAGTTTGGGATAGAGCAATTTTTAAATTCGTCTAAACAATATGATGTCATCGTAGAAGTCGAACGAATTGGCATTAAAAATTCAAGAATGGATGCGTATGATTTCGTTGACCTGTATGGCGATAGAAGAATAAGAGGAATAAATACAGAAATTGAAAAAGAGGTTACCTCAACATATCGAAACGATGAATTGATATACACTGATGAAACATTATCTAGTGTAGTTGTATTGTATGTGAAGGCTAACAAGAAGGACAATGAGGAATAAAAATGAAGTATAAAGTAACTGAATATTTCTCAGATGTTCGAGAAGAGCAAACTGGAACTTGTGAGCTATGCTATGGGACCGCTTTGGTCGAAAGTGGTTCAATCACAGTTGAAGACGAAAACGGAACGGAAACAGAAATCCCATTGACATACTGGGATTGGGGTGATTTTGACACAATCTATATCGACAATGTGGTTAATTTCTCTGCATGGTTGCAAGAAAAAGAAGTTGAACCAATCGCTGAAGAGACAAATGATTGGTCGTGGTTGAATGAGTTAGTAGAAAAATATGACGAGGAGCAGAAATGAATATAGAAGAATTTATTGAAACTATCAGAGACGCAATTGATTTAATAGAACAACTAGACGAACCACAACCGTTGAAGCTAAAAGATATCACAAGCCGAATGAAAGAGCTAGATTCTCATGCTCGGTCAGAATGGATTGATGTAATCTTACACGAATTCGGTGAAGAGTTTGGTTCAAAAAAATATCGTGACGGATACGAGCAAGGCAAGTTAGAGGGAACTATCGAACATGTTAAACCAGTAGTTCCGCAATGTGTGGCGGATTGGTATGAGGAAATTAAAGGTGAATTTTACTTAAACTTACATTACTTGGCTTGGGATATGTTTGAAAGTTTGGACGAAGATGCCTGTGTACCTAAAAAAACATTAAATGACGATATCACACGTTGGTATCGCAAAAACGAAAATGCTATCAAAATAATTGTCAACATGCACCAGTTTGGCTACGAGGTCGAGAAAGAAAAACGGTATCGGGTTTCTATGCCGAAAACGAGAAATCGCAAAGACCATGCTCAGCTATTGTGTGAGGCCGATGGCAAAGTGTTTTGGTGTGGAGAATGGTATAAGTTTAGAACTAAATTCACCCGCAAAGAGCTAGAAGATGCCGACTTTGGGTGGGTATTTGATTGCGAGGG
>CAUTUU010000064.1:0-7371 GCA_963541545.1 uncultured bacterium
TGATGGCGGTGGATGCTGCGGTCATGGTTGTGGACTCTGCCAAGGGTATCGAGGCTCAAACCAAGAAATTGTTTGAGGTTGTCAAACACCGCGGGATTCCAGTCTTTACCTTTATGAACAAGCTGGACCGTGATGGTCGTGAACCACTAGACCTCTTGCAAGAATTGGAAGAAGTCTTGAGTATTGCAAGTTATCCAATGAACTGGCCAATCGGTATGGGGAAAGCCTTTGAGGGGCTCTACGACCTCTATAACCAACGTTTGGAACTCTATAAAGGAGATGAACGTTTTGCCAGCCTAGAAGATGGCGATAAACTCTTTGCTAGCAACCCATTCTACGAACAAGTGAAAGAGGATATTGAGCTTTTGAATGAAGCAGGAAATGAATTCTCGGAGGAAGCCATTCTTGCAGGTGATTTGACACCAGTCTTCTTTGGCTCGGCCTTGACTAATTTTGGGGTGCAGACCTTCCTTGAGACCTTCCTCAAGTTTGCTCCAGAACCTCATGGACACAAGAAAACAGACGGTGAACTTGTTGATCCTTATGATAAGGACTTCTCAGGATTTGTCTTTAAAATTCAAGCCAACATGGACCCTCGACATCGTGACCGCATCGCCTTTGTCCGTATTGTATCGGGCGAATTTGAGCGTGGTATGAGTGTCAATCTCCCTCGTACTGGTAAGGGAGCTAAACTTTCTAATGTCACCCAATTTATGGCGGAAAGTCGTGAAAATGTGACCAATGCCGTAGCAGGAGATATCATCGGAGTTTATGATACAGGGACCTACCAGGTTGGAGATACGCTAACTGTTGGGAAGAACAAGTTTGAGTTTGAACCACTACCAACCTTCACACCTGAGATTTTCATGAAGGTTTCGCCTAAGAACGTCATGAAACAAAAATCCTTCCACAAAGGAATGGAACAGTTGGTACAAGAAGGAGCCATCCAGCTTTATAAGAATTACCAAACAGGTGAGTATATGCTAGGTGCTGTTGGACAACTCCAGTTCGAAGTCTTTAAACACCGTATGGAAGGCGAGTATAACGCTGAAGTTGTCATGACTCCAATGGGTAAAAAGACCGTTCGCTGGATCAAACCAGAAGACTTAGATGAGCGCATGTCTTCAAGTAGAAACATTCTGGCCAAAGACCGCTTTGACCAGCCTGTCTTTCTCTTTGAAAACGACTTTGCCCTTCGCTGGTTTGCAGATAAATATCCAGACGTGGAGTTGGAAGAAAAAATGTAATTCAGTAAGTCTACTTGATTGCAAAGCAATCTAAGTAGACTACGGCAAGTCCTATAAGACTTGCCTAACTGCCTTACTAACTCATCGGCGAAAAATAATCGTTTTCGCCTCTTCGTGTCGTAATGTAAAAATTGTAAACCGCTATGGCGGCTTACCTAAACGCTCCACTAGTAAAGTTTTACGAATGCTATTGTCTGCGGGCTTTTTTCATTGTCAGTCTCAGAAAGTTAAGGGAGTTTATAGTCTTATTTTACTTGAAAAAATCAAGGTGCAAACTAGAAAGTTAGCTATAGATAGTTCAAAATATTGATTTGATATTGAATATAATGACAAATTCGCAGATAGATTTATGATAAACCGAGGATAACTACTGTTATGTTTTGAGTTTTTGAAGACTATTATCGTTGGTTTCTATATAAATAGAATTATTAAACTCTATCTTCTATCTTAGAAAAAATGCGTTGTTTGATTGGATATGTCGTAGAAGATTCTTTATTAATTAGATAATTAAAAATTTTAAAATTTCAGTTAAATTGAATATATTTACACAAAAAGTAAAAAAATAAGAAATTTTTAATGTTTAAAAAACAAAATCAGCATATAGACACAACGTCTTTTTAATATATATATATAACATTGGGAATATTTATTTATTTTGGATAGAGTTTTTCTATATATCATATATTGACCTTAGTTTAGAATTAAAGTATACTAAAGAAGTATAATTAAACTTGGCAAGAGTTTACACTTTTGTCTGAAAAGGAGTAGAAAATGTTTTTTAGACGTCAGAATGGTCGGTACAGAGAAACAGACCGTGTGACACGCTATAAGTTAATTAAATCAGGTAAACATTGGTTGAGAGCTTCAACCTCTCTTTTTGGCTTGTTTAAAGTTATGAGGGGTGGTGTTGATACGACTCAAGTTATGACTGAGGTGGTAGAAGATAAAGTTAACCATTCAATTACAGGGTTAGATATTCTCCGAGGAGTCGTGACCACAGGAGCTGTTTTAGGTGGTGCTGTTGCGACGCAAACCAAAGTGTTTGCAAATGAAGCAGTGGCTTTGGAAAAAACACTAGATAAATCGGATGTTTTAGTAGCAAACGATACGGTAGTTTTAGGTACGACAAATGCAAGCACTTCAGAGAGTTCTAGTTCTTTGAGTGAAAGCGCTTCGAAGTCGGAATCGGTGTCTAATAGCACCTCAGCAAGTGTTTCAGCTAGCACCTCAGCAAGTGTTTCAGCTAGTACATCAGCTAGTCTTTCTGCAAGTACTTCAACTAGTGAGTCGGTCAGTGCTTCTACTAGTACTAGTCAATCAAAAAGTGAGTCAGAAAGTTTTTCTGTAGCCTCAAGTTTATCGGTTGAACAGAGCATGTCTGTAGCAACAACTGAACAGTCTTCCTCACCTTCAAAAGAATCAACTAATCTTAAAATTGATTCTGCTGTACTGAAGGCTGCTGAGATTGATGGAAAGGCTGGTGCGAATGTTGCTCAAGCAACTTCTGACACAACAAGTTTAGTAGGAGTGACTGCTGGTGCCATAGCAACAACAGAAGTTTCAGCTAAACAACAGGATGAAAATCGTAAGAAGTTAACCAAACTTTCAGCTGAGATGGGTGAGTACTTAGCAAAAGCTGTAGGATTGCCGAATGTGGACTCTGCCATTACCAAAGTGAATGCTGCCGTTACGGAGATTGAAAAAGCCTTGGCGGATCCGACGAGTGATTTGACATCAGTAGTACAAAAAGCGACCTCTGCTCGTAATTCCATTGTCAATGCCGTTTTGAGAGCTCATTCAGGTGCGCGTGATGTACGAAATGGAAAACCAATGTTGCGCGATGCTTCTCTCCGAGCAAGTTGGACACCTGCTCAAACAGATGGCCGAATGACTGTTAGTCAACCTCGGATTGATTTTGATAGAAATACTGGGTTAGCTACGTATACAATGTCAGTAGATTCTAGAACACCATTGTCACATATTGGTGTTAAAATTGACGTTGGTAGGGGAGGGCATGTTCAAAGTGCCACTTATAACGGAAATAACATGGATAAGACTTATGCTAGAGGGTCTGAAATTGTTTATAGTTATAGGCATGGTGCTGAAAGACAACTGAATGGAACTATTGTAGTAAAAGTTAAATATGATAAGAACGTTCCAACAGCTATAGCAAATATGCAGGTTCAGACAAGTTCTGCTCCAGTGTATCAAGACACTCCAGGGAACGCATCAACTGTACAACCAGTAAGTTTTTCAACAGGCTACAGACAGCAAGTTGGGAGTGCTAATCATAGCTCTAAATTACAATTTAATGTAACAACTTATAAAGAAGTCTTTAATGGCGATATTATTAACGGTGATGCAATAGGTGTTCAAGGTAATGGTTCTCTTATTGATAGATTTAATGTTGAGAATAGAAATGTTGTTCCTGGATTAACATATAATGGACCACGAAATGAAACACGTATAGGAAGACCTAATGTTACGGCTATCATTTCGGGAAAAGTTGGTGGGGATACTGTATCCGCAGAAGTAGGGAAATTATATATTTATCGTTTTGCTGCTTCGGATGATAACAGAAACGTTGCTGCTGAAAATATTGGTTACTATATCAAAGGTTTCAACGAACGTCATGATATCCAAAGTGGTGATATTGTGAAGGTTTCTGATTTGAATCATTTAACACCTGATGAAGTGAAAGAAGTTTATGATAAGTTTGTTGCAAATCCACATAATTTAACGGATTTGCAAAAGAATGGAGATATTGCTTCGAATGTATCACAAGGGGTTACAAATCAAAATTCAGATGGTAGTTTTACGCTATCTTATCCTGGTACTAAATCAAAAATTGAGGTTGCAACAGATGGTACAATAACGGTTACTTATCGTGATGGTTCTACTAGTGTCATCGATGCTTCTTTAGAGAAGGAAAAAGAAATTCCTGATGTTAATGTATCTGTAACTCGTAATGGAAAAGAAATCCAACCAATTATTGGGGATGCTGGAAATAAATACTATTATGTTTATGCGGGCGATGATTTCACTGTCAATATGACAGCTACTGATAATAAGGGTAAATTAAAAGAGTTTAAACTTGTTCCAGAATCAGATAATTTCAGACCTGCTGAAGAGATGGCTAGAAACATATTTGGAGATGCTAGATATGGTACAGGTTCGGCTACTTATCTTTCAGATCCAAATGGCGAAATTATTGCGACTACATCTAGTCCAGCTCGTATTACTGCTACGGGTCACCTAAAAGATGATTTAGCCTTTGCTGACGGGAATCATTGGCGTAGAAATGCTGTTGCAACGGATAAGGCTGGTAACTATACTCAAGCTGGGGATGCAAATAAAGGCAACTTCTTTATCAAGCAACGTGCTTTAAATGAGCGTTACAAGTATGAATCAGAATTCGCTATAAAAAATCCTGACTTTACGCCTGTTGTGGATAAGAATAATCTAACAGAGACTGAGAAAAATGCTGTTAAAGCTGCTATCTATGCCAAAAATAACAAGGCAACTCACCGTATCTATGATATTGAAGTTCAGGCAAATGGAACAGCGACGATTATTTACAACGATACCACACGTAGTAATCCAATTCCACCGTCAGTAACAGTCAATGAACGTCCTAAGTTAGTCATTCCTTATGATAATCCTACGACAAAAGAGATTTATCTTTATCGTAATGAACCGGTCAATATTACCTTAAAAGCTACGGATGATTCAGGAAAAATCAATTCATTGAAATTAACTACGACTTCCGGAGGTGCGGATACTAGTGCTTCTAACTATGGTGGTTTTACTGGTGTCACTCGTTCAAACCCAATTAATTCTACGATAAACCAAACTAATGCTACTATTACTTTGACAGGTACCTTGAATAAAAGCGTGCCAAAAGGGACATTTGCTGAACGTAAACTTGTAGCTACAGATAACCAGAATACATCAAATAAAACTGATAATAACGAGGGTTATGTCAAGTTTGTAGTCAAGGATCAAACTGAGAAGTATAATGCAGTTGCTAAAGTGAGTACGCTTTATACTTATGTTGGTGAAAGAGCTAACGATTTAACTAATGCAACTAATTTTGTTCAACTTGAGGGAGGGCAACCTTTACCCGCAGGGGCAAAGGTTGTTTGGAAAACACCAATTAATACAACTAGTACAGGAGACAATAAAAAAGCTGTAGCAACAGTCACATACTCAGACGGTTCAACCGATGATGTAACGGTAAATTATAAGGTCTTAGCGACTATTGCTCCTAAGGGACCTGTGAATGATATTCAAGGAACAACACCTCATAATGAAACAGTTTGGCATAGATATGTGAATAAAGAGGGAAGTGACAACTATCCAGGTGGAGCTAGTCAAACTTGGCGAAATAATGGGCAACCAGTAGTAAGTTCACCAATTAATACCACTACAGTGGGACGACATAATCATCAGGTGACCTTTACTTATCCTGTTGGTCGTACAGGTGCAGGAGATACTGTTAAATTAAGTAATACAGTTGATGTTGTTCACAATATTTATAAATTTGAACCAAAGCGTTCCTATACTTTTACACAAAATAATACAAATGACTCAGACTTTAAACAAATTGTAGCTAGTCCTAAAGAAGCTGTTAGGGCGGCATCAGGAAATCCAGATTTTAATGCAGCAAATACGAATTACAGATGGGTTGACGGAGCTCCGTCACTTTCTACAGTTGGAAGTTTCACTAAGTATGTTGAAGTGGAACTACCTGCGGATTCAACAGGGGTAAGAGTTAAACAGAATGTTCCGATTACGATTAAGGTTAATCCGCAAGCACCTGAAATTGCAGATGATTCCGTTACTGAAAAGGGTGGCTTGCCAAAACGCTCAATTGTAGTAAATAATGTAACACCAGGAGCAACCGTAACTTTAACGATAGATGGACAGAATTTTACTAAACAATCTACTGGAACAAGTGTGACATTTGAGCCATCTGATTTGAAACGGGTTACTGATACCAATAATGGATTGTTACCTACAGGAAATGTAACGGTTAAACAAGAGAAAGTTGTAAGGAATCCTGCTGGCGGAACAGAAACTCTTACTTCTGCCACATCATCTAAGACAATTACTAAAGAAAATGTAGCTCCAAAACCTGAATTTGATATTTATGTTAAGAATGATAAGACTGGTAAATGGGAAAAAGCATCTCTTAAAAATAATGTTCGTCCAGGTGCAAATGGATATGAGATTTTTGCTGGAGATGAAGTTAAGGTTGTCTTAAAAGGTTCAGATAATAGTGGCAAACTTAGAGATTTGAAACTTTACGATGGTACATCAGATAAAGATAGAATATTCTCAGGAAGCTATTCTTCAAATGACGATGCACAAGGATTTAAGAATAAACCAACTGATGCTCCTGTTACTTTAGAATATACAGCTACTTATAATCCTAATCAGCCACATGCAGATGGAAATAGATGGACACTTGGTGTAAAAGCTGTGGACTTGTCTAATAATGAAGCACGTACTCCGACAGTAGTTGTTGCCCAAGGGAAGTTAAATGAGAAATTCCCAGGTGTTAAACCGTCAGGAGTATTCCAAGTTGAACATCCAAATGCTTTGAAAAAGGCCGAGAAAGATAAAATCTTGGCAGCTGTGAAAGCGGCAAATCCAGAGACTGCAAATCGTATCAGAAGTTATTCTATTGCAGAAAATGGAACGGTGACCATTACTTATAAAGATGGAACGGTGAATACAGTAACGCCAGATATATCTGACTCAGATTACCGCGCATCGGTGTCTGCATCGACAAGTGCGAGCCAATCAGCCAGCACATCAGCAAGTCAAAGTGCATCAACAAGTGCGAGCCAATCAGCCAGCACATCAGCTAGCCAATCAGCATCAACAAGTGCTAGCCAATCAGCAAGCACTTCAGCTAGCCAATCAGCAAGCACTTCAGCTAGCCAATCAGCCAGCACATCAGCTAGTCAGTCAGCATCAACAAGTGCAAGTCAATCAGCCAGCACATCAGCTAGTCAAAGTGCATCAACAAGTGCGAGCCAATCAGCCAGCACATCAGCTAGCCAGTCAGCATCAACAAGTGCGAGCCAATCAGCCAGCACATCAGCTAGTCAGTCAG
>CAUTUU010000065.1:0-7309 GCA_963541545.1 uncultured bacterium
GGCTCCATAATATCTATAGGGGATTTACCCACTACAAATATTATAGAGCCAATAAAGTAAAAAAGAGCCCAACGGCTCTTTTTGTTTATAGATTTTTTAAGACTTTCCTTAAGTAATGACGGACGGTAGCGACCTTTTTCGAAGTTCCATACCTAAACTTTGAGCCTAGGTCTCAAAGTTTCCGAACACCTGAAACCAAACTGTTTCAGGTGTTTTCATTACGGCGGAAAGTCTGGGAAAGTATTCGATTTATACTCAATGAAAATCAAAGAGCAAACTAGGAAACTAGCCGCAGGCTGTACTTGAGTACGGCAAGGCGACGTTGACACGGTTTGAATTTGATTTTCGAAGAGTATTAGTTGTGAAATGGTGTATGAGTTTTCTAAATTATGATGTATAGTTGATGGGATATAACTTGTTTACGTTTTAAAAAGAGCCACTCGGCTCTTTTTACTTATCTTCAAGTTCCTGTGTTTCTTTGATCACAGCTAGTCTAGTCTGGATATCTTTTTCCAAGACCTTAAACTTGTAAGTCAGGTCTTCTTGGTATTCTTTGATGAGTTCTTTTTGCTGGTCGATGATTTGCAGGCTGTTTTGGATAATATCTACATCGTCCTTGATAGCTTGAACACGGTCAGTAGTGTTCAAGACCTCATCTGTGATGGCTTGGCGATTTTTTGTGACCAAATAACTTCCTGCTGCAGCTCCTACAAATAGCAGTAGATTAGATAATTTCATGGCAACTCCTTAGGCGTTTTTGATGGTTTCAGCGACTTGAGCGAGTTTGTCAAAGTCTGGTTCGTGGGCGATAAAATCAATCTTGAGGTCATCGTCCGCACTGTAGCGAGGAACGAGGTGCACGTGGGTATGAAAGACTGTTTGACCTGCGATTTCTTCACAGTTGGCAATGATATTCATGCCAGCAGCTTTGGTAGCTTTCATGACTTTTTGGGCTACTTTTGGCACTTGGGCAAAGAGTTGGCTGGCGCTGGTAGCGTCCATTTCCAAAAGATTGCGATAGTGCTCTTTTGGTACGACCAAGGTGTGTCCAGGTGTCACTTGAGAGATATCAAGAAAGGCAAGAACCTGCTCATCTTCATATACTTTTGAAGCAGGAATTTCCCCTGCGATGATTTTACAAAAAATGCAATCTGACATAAAATCTACCTCTACTGTATTGAATTTTGATATAATATAGCTACATTATACCAGATTTGGAGAAAATATGTTAGAAATTAAAAACCTGACAGGTGGCTATGTTCATGTCCCTGTCTTGAAAGATGTGTCCTTTACAGTTGAAAGTGGGCAGTTGGTCGGTTTGATCGGTCTCAATGGTGCTGGGAAATCGACGACTATTAATGAAATTATCGGTCTGTTGACACCTTATAGTGGCTCCATCAATATCAATGGTCTGACCCTGCAAGAAGACGCGACTAGCTACCGCAAGCAGATTGGTTACATTCCTGAGACACCTAGCCTGTATGAGGAATTGACCCTCAGAGAGCATATTGAAACAGTGGCTATGGCTTATGGAATAGAGCAGAAAATGGCTTTTGAACGAGTAGAACCTTTGTTAAAAATGTTCCGTCTGGACCAGAAATTGGACTGGTTCCCTGTTCATTTTTCAAAAGGGATGAAGCAGAAGGTCATGATTATCTGTGCTTTTGTGGTGGATCCAAGTCTTTTCATCGTGGATGAACCTTTCCTTGGTCTTGATCCGCTGGCTATTGCGGACTTGATTCAGCTTTTGGAAGTGGAAAAGCAAAAGGGCAAGTCTATTCTCATGAGTACTCATGTGCTTGATTCGGCGGAAAGGATGTGTGATGCCTTTGTCATTCTCCATAAGGGTGAGGTGCGTGCTAAGGGGAATCTTCCACAACTGCGCGAAGCCTGTGATATGCCTGAGGCTAGTTTGAATGACATTTACTTGGCTCTGACCAAAGAGGAGGACCTATGAAAGACTTGTTTTTAAAGAGAAAGCAGGCTTTTCGTAAGGAGTGTGTCGGTTATCTGCGCTATGTTCTCAATGACCACTTTGTCTTGTTCCTGCTTGTCCTGCTGGGATTTTTAGCCTACCAGTACAGTCAACTCTTGCAACATTTTCCTGCAAATCATTGGCCTATCCTTTTGTTTGTAGGAATTACTTCTGTTTTACTTTTGCTTTGGGGTGGGATTGCTACTTACATGGAGGCACCTGACAAGCTCTTTCTCTTGGTCGGAGAAGAGGAAATCAAGCTCCATCTAAAGCGTCAAACTGCCACTTCCCTAGTCTTTTGGCTCTTTATCCAGACCCTTTTCTTGCTTTTATTTGCGCCCTTATTTTTAGCCATGGGTTATGGCTTGCTAGTTTTTCTGGTCTATGTGCTCCTATTGGGTGTAGGGAAATATCTGCTCTTCCGTCAAAAGTCCAGCAAATTTTTCACGGAAACTGGACTGGACTGGGACTATGTTATTTCCCAAGAAAGCAAGCGTAAGCAAGTCTTGCTTCGTTTCTTCGCCCTCTTTACGCAGGTCAATGGGATTTCAAACAGCGTCAAGCGTCGTGCCTATCTGGACTTTATCCTAAAGGCTGTTCAGAAGGTGCCTGGGAAGATTTGGCAAAATCTCTATCTGCGTTCTTATCTGCGAAATGGAGACCTCTTTGCGCTCAGTCTCCGTCTGCTCTTGCTTTCCTTGCTGGCGCAGGTCTTTATCGAGCAAGCTTGGATTGCGACAGCAGTGGTGGTTCTCTTTAACTACCTCTTGCTCTTCCAGTTGCTGGCCCTCTATCATGCCTTTGACTACCAGTATTTGACCCAACTCTTTCCACTGGACAAGGGGCAAAAGGAAAAAGGCTTGCAGGCGGTAGTCCGAGGGTTGATCAGTTTGGTCTTAGTAGTGGAATTAGTTGTTGGGTTGATTACCTTCCAAGAAAAACTAGCCCTTCTAGCCTTGCTGGGAGCTGGTTTGGTTTTACTAGTCTTGTATTTGCCTTATCAGGTCAAACGTCAGATGCAGGACTAAAACGTACTTATATGACACTAAAAAAGAAGTTGAGTTCACTCTAGCTCAGCTTCTTTTATTTTCTACAAGATAATGGTTGGTCCGTAGAGACTCAACTTGGTCTTGACTTGGGCAAAGTGGAAGCGGTCATAGGCCCGCCAAGCAGCGCGAGTTGGAGCATCTGGATTGAGGGCGCTGAGTCCCATGAGAAGACTGGAAGTCTGGTAAAATTTTTCCAGTTCAATCAAGACTCTATTATCCACTGTCTCAGCCTTGGCTAGAAAACCAAGAATAGAGTTTAATTGCTCCTGAAAGTGGACGTCGTCAGCGGTTGCCTGTTTGCATGCTTGGTAGGCTTTGTTTAAGTCAGTAATCAAAGTCTGAGCTCTTTTGATAGGGTCTGTATCTGTCATGAGAATTCCTCCTTTAATCTGGGTGCCAGTCTTGTTTCTAGCAACTGTGTTTTGATACTGTCAGTTTATCACTTTTATCTCCTTTTTCACCATCAAATCTTTAATTGCCCTTGAAATTTCCTGAATGGTACTGTTAAGATTTTATGATAAAATAGTGGTAAGATTATCATGCTTATTTGAGGAACAAGACACCCTTCAGGAGCGTTAAAGGCCTGTTTAGGATTTGGTGTGCTTGTATCATAGTATTTTTGCTATTCTCTTTTTAGGAAGAAATCGAAACAAGGAGAGTAAAAAGATGAGAATATTTGTTTTAGAAGATGATTTTTCCCAACAGACTAGGATTGAAACGACCATTGAGAAACTCTTAAAGGAAAATCATATCACTCCCAGCTCTTTTACGGTCTTTGGTAAGCCAGACCAGCTGCTGGCAGAGGTGCATGAGAAGGGGGCGCATCAGCTATTCTTTTTGGATATTGAGATTCGAAATGAGGAGATGAAGGGGCTGGAAGTGGCTAGAAAGATTCGAGATCGGGATCCTTATGCTCTCATTGTCTTTGTGACGACTCACTCAGAGTTTATGCCCCTGTCTTTTCGCTACCAAGTGTCTGCTTTGGACTACATTGATAAGGCCTTGTCAGCAGAGGAGTTTGAATCTCGTATCGAGACAGCCCTCCTCTATGCCAATAGTCAAGATAGTAAAAGTCTGGCGGAAGATTGCTTTTACTTTAAATCAAAATTTGCCCAATTCCAGTATCCTTTTAAAGAGGTTTACTATCTCGAAACGTCGCCCAGAGCCCATCGTGTTATTCTCTATACTAAGACAGACAGGCTGGAATTTACAGCGAGTCTAGAGGAGGTTTTCAAGCAGGAACCCCGTCTCTTGCAGTGCCATCGCTCTTTTCTCATCAATCCTGCCAATGTGGTTCGTTTGGATAAGAAAGAAAAACTGCTTTACTTTCCCAATGGTGGAAGCTGTATGATAGCGCGTTATAAGGTCAGGGAAGTGTCTGAGGCTATCAATAACTTACACTGAGTGAGGAGAATTTATGTATATTTTTTGGATGATATTGTATTCACTAGCTATTATTGGGCTAGAAATTATCATGTTCTTTAAGGTAGATGGAATTAGTCTCACTTTCGATAGAATTTTTAAGGCCTTTCTTCTAAAATTTCTTCTAGCAGCAATTGTTACAACTTTTAAATTTTTAGTCTTGACTGACTATCTGTCATACTTTATAGAACCCTTGTTCGGCATCAGCTTATCTCTCTTATTGTTAAGAGGGCTTCCTAAAAAACTCCTTTTCTTTTATGGTCTCTTTCCAATTGTATTGATGGATATCTTTTACAGAAGTGTTTCCTATTTTGTGTTTCCATTTTGGGGGCAAGGGATTGTAGATGTAGATGGAAATCCTCTCTTTTTGTTGATTATGCTATTCGTTTGCTTCATAGTATTAGTCTTTTTGAAATGGTTGGACTATGATTTTACTAGATTGAGAAAGGAGTTTCTCGATAAAGGTTTTCAACAGTCCCTGACTAAGATTAACTGGATAATGGGGGCTTACTTTCTAGTCATGGAAAATCTGTCTTACTTTGAATATGCATACGATATCCAATCAACGACTGTTCGCCATCTGATTCTAGTGTTTTACCTGCTCTTTTTTATGGGGATTATCAAGAAGTTGGATACCTATTTGAAGGACAAACTCCATGAGAGATTGGACCAAGAGCAGGCCTTACGCTACAGAGATATGGAACGCTATAGTCGGCATATAGAGGAACTTTACAAGGAAGTTCGGAGTTTTCGCCATGACTACACCAATCTTTTGACCAGCTTACGTCTGGGCATTGAAGAGGAGGATATGGAACAGATAAAAGAGGTTTACGACTCGGTCTTAAAGGATTCTAGTGAAAAATTGCAGGACAATAAATATGACCTGGGCCGATTGGTGAATATTCGTGATAAAGCCCTCAAAAGTCTCCTAGCAGGAAAATTTCTAAAAGCCAGAGATAAGAAGATTATCTTTAATGTCGAAGTTCCTGAGGAGATTCAGGTCGAGGGGATGAGCCTACTTGACTTTCTAACCATTGTGTCTATCCTTTGTGACAATGCTATTGAAGCCAGTGTAGAAGCTAGTCAACCTCATGTTTCAATTGCCTTTTTAAAAACTGGAGAACAAGAGACCTTTATCATTGAAAACTCCATCAAAGAAGAGGGCATCGATATTTCTGAAATCTTTTCCTTTGGAGCAAGTTCTAAAGGGGAGGAGAGAGGAGTTGGTCTCTATACTGTCATGAAAATTGTGGAAAGTCATCCCAATACCAGTCTCAATACCACCTGTCAAAATCAAGTCTTTCGTCAGGTTTTAACGGTTCACTTGTTGCCGGTTGGTCATTAGAAAATTTGTGAAAAAATTGGCAGAAGTTAACAGATAAAGTTTGTCTTTATCGAGCCAGACTTTTGCTATAGTATGTGAGGTATATTAAATGAATAAGAAATCCTTTTTTATCATCTGCTCTACGTTGATCATAGCATCGAATCTTCTCATGATTTCCGTGGTGAACAAGGGAGAAGAAACGGGGGGCAATCTGTTTGTGATTGCTATAGCCTGTGTTATGCTACCAGCCTTTTTATATGCAGTTGAAAATAGACTTACTTCAATGGTAAGAGTAGAATCAATACTCCTGATTCAGTTGACAGTTATATCCCTACTCCGTCTTATCAACAGAATAGGGAGTACGCCTGAAATCCTCAACATTATCATTACCCTTATCGCTTTGGCAAGTGGGACAGCTGCTATCCTTGTTGCGATTATGAGAATATATGAGAACATACGGAAGTGAGGGTGAGTAGTTTTCTATTTTGTATTTTCACATTGTCAAGTTCCCCCAGGGCAAGTATGTTTTTCATGCTTGCTTTTTAAATTTTTTAACAATTCAAGAGGTTTTGATGACCATTTGTTATTTGGATGGAAAATTTTAAAAAATAGTAGTATACTAACCTTATTAAGGTTGTAATAGGACGAAAGTAAAAAGAGGTATTCCTCGTGAATGCAACAACAATGTTACAATTGGCTATTATGCTTGCTTAAAGGATTGAGCCTGTATGTAGAGGAGCTGTACTTGGAGGTAATTATGGATTTCAAAAGTTTTCTTATTGCTTTTGTTGTTGGTATGTTTGTTTCTTTTATTACTTATTTAATTAGGGAAAAATTTTTAAAATCTCCAAAGAAGAATAAAGATAGATCTAATTAGATAAAAAGATTTTTTATCGCTAGTTTAATCTACAGTGGAGTTTCTTTAATATTGTTTCGCCTGTCAAAATGATATGTGATAGCAGGATAAAAAATCTACAAATTAAGTTGGTATCAATATGGTGTAAAGGGCAAGTATGTTTTCCATGCTTGCTTTTTTAAATTTTTACCATTCAAGATGTTTTGATGACCATTCAAGATTTGAGTAATCCAAGGTCAAAATGAGTGCTATACTAGCAGTGTAAAGGTTCTAGCTCAACAAAGATTCAGGAGGAAATTTTATGAAGAAAAAAATACTTGTCATTTTTATCTTGTATCTGATCATGTCCATCTTTCTATATCCGCTTAGGGAGAGTGCTTGGTATCATCTATTTTATACCATAGCCTATGTGATTGCAGTTATGATCTATTTTGCTTTAATGAAAAAGAAAGGAGAAAAGAAATGAAAACTTTTCTTGCTAAAAAACGGAACATCTTCCTTGCGAGATTGTTCCTAGGTCAGTTGCCCTTACTTGTCTCCACTTATCTGTTTCTATCTCGTCAGTTTTTAAATTTTTCCGTAGTTCTCCAATTTCTTTTAGTGGTTATTAACTTGGCTTCTATTTTGGTCACTGTTTACCTCACTAGGGAAATGAGGATAAGAGAGTTTGAAGATGATGATTT
>CAUTUU010000066.1:0-7304 GCA_963541545.1 uncultured bacterium
CAATTAAATAATTCCTTCGTGGAACTTAAAAAGATCGGAGCAATCCGGTCTTTTTATGGAGGATAGTAAATGAATTTAAATCAATTAGATATTATCGTTTCAGATGTTCCCCAAGTCTGTGCTGACTTGGAGCGTATTTTGGATAAAAAGTCCGATTATGTTGACGACAGTTTTGCTCAGTTTACGATTGGCAGTCACTGTCTGATGTTGTCCCAAAATCATTTGATTCCTTTGGAAGATTTTCAGTCAGGAATCATTCTTCATATCGAGGTTGAGGATCTAAATCAGAATTACCAACGGTTGAAAGAACTTGGTATCCAGGTTTTAAACGGACCAACTGTAACCGATTGGGGAACAGAGTCCTTATTAGTTAAAGGCCCTGCTGGTCTAGTGATTGATTTTTATCGTATGAAGTAGGTAATGCTATTATCAAATTCTTATCTAAAAATTTAAACATTATTGAAGCGGAACTTAAAAAGATCGGAGCAATCCGGTCTTTTTAATATAAAGAAATTGCATACAAATAATTGACAGCGCTTTCTTTGAATCTTATAATAAAAATATAACAGGAGAAAATAAAACTGATATGGAAAGGAGAAATATTTTTTAAATAGTTGTAGTAAGTGGATTTTCTTATTTCATTAGGAGGAAAGAGATGCAAAAAAAGGATGTTTATCTAATCTGTGTTACCATGATTATCTGTTCAATTATTATAGGACTGATTATAGGCAGTTTTATTTTGCATGGTCTTGAGGATATTGCAGCAATAATTAACCACGGCTTACTGACAATCAATCAGTCCATCCATTGATTGACAAGTGCTATTCATTTTTACATTTTATGGATCAAAAAGATCGGAGAAATCCAGTCTTTTTATGGAGGATAGTAAATGAATTTAAATCAATTAGATATCATCGTTTCAGATGTTCCCCAAGTCTGTGCTGACTTGGAGCGTATTTTGGATAAAAAGTCCGATTATGTTGACGACAGTTTTGCTCAGTTTACGATTGGCAGTCACTGTCTGATGTTGTCCCAAAATCATTTGATTCCTTTGGAAGATTTTCAGTCAGGAATCATTCTTCATATCGAGGTTGAGGATCTAAATCAGAATTACCAACGTTTAAAAGAGATCGGTGTCGAGATTTTACACGGCCCTTGTGAAACGGATTGGGGAACAGAGTCCTTATTAGTTAAAGGCCCTGCTGGTTTAGTGATTGATTTTTATCGTATGAAATAGGGCATAGTAGAGTTTGATCGCCAACAAAAGTTATAGCATAAGAAGGGATTTATTCACTATTTTTATAAAATCTTCTCCCTACTTTATAAGATATTAAAAAGAGTTCAATTCGAACTCTTTTTTTGCTATAATGAGGGGAGAAAAATCAGACGGGAGAATAAGATGTCAGAACCATTATTTTTACAATCAGTTATGCAAGAAAAAATCTGGGGTGGAACCAAGCTACGTGATGAGTTTGGCTACGACATCCCAAGTGAAAAAATCGGAGAATACTGGGCCATCTCAGCTCATCCAAATGGTGTCTCTAAAGTTGCTAATGGTCGCTACGAGGGAACAGATCTAGCTACTTTGTATGCAGAGCATCGTGAATTGTTTGGCAACCGTCTAGAGCCTGTATTTCCACTCTTGACTAAAATTCTCGATGCCAACGACTGGCTCAGTGTCCAAGTTCACCCAGATGATGCCTATGGACTAGAGCATGAAGGCGAACTTGGAAAAACAGAATGCTGGTACATCATCGCTGCGGATGAAGGTTCAGAGATTATCTATGGCCATAATGCCAAATCAAAAGAAGAACTCCGCCAGCAAATCGAGGACAAGAACTGGGATGCCTTGCTGACAAAAGTACCTGTTAAGGCTGGAGATTTCTTCTATGTACCAAGTGGCACCATGCATGCTATTGGGGCTGGCATCTTGATTCTTGAAACCCAGCAGTCTAGCGATACAACTTACCGTGTCTATGACTTTGACCGTAAGGATGACAAGGGCAACTTGCGTGAACTTCACCTTGAAAAATCTATCGATGTTTTGAACATTGGAGAGCCTGCCAATAGCCGTCCTGTTACAGTTAAGGCAGATGACTTGCGTTCTACTCTCCTTGTATCCAATCATTTCTTTGCAGTTTACAAGTGGGAAATTACTGGAAAAGTTGATTTCAAAAAGACAGCTGACTACAGTTTGTTCAGTGTCTTGGCTGGTCAAGGAAAACTGACAGTAGACGGTAAGGAATATCCAATCCAAAAAGGTAGCCACTTTATCCTACCAAGTGATGTTGAAGCTTGGACCCTAGAAGGGCAAGGTCTTGAATTGATTGTTAGCCATCCATAAAAAAGAAAGGGCCTGAGTTCATTACTCAAGTCCTTTTTGATTACATAAATTGGGCGATAAAGACCACGATGATGATGATTGGAATGATAAAACGAAGAAGGAAGAGCCAGACTTGAAAAAGTCCCTGTTTCCAAGCTCTTTCATCAAGATGAAGTTCCTCCATAGCAAGAGCCTTTTTGAAGATATAGCCTGTAAAAAGTGAAAGGCAGAGAGCTCCAAATGGCATGAGGAGATTGGAAACCAAGAAGTCCATAGCATCAAAGAAGGTCTTTCCAAAAATGTGAACATCTGCCATAACACCATAAGACAGGGCTGAAGGAATGCCAAAGACAAAGGTCAAGATTCCTAAAATCACACTCCACTTGGCACGCTGACTGTTGTCCTGATTAGTGATATTCCCTACATTAATTTCCAGCATCACGACAGAAGAAGTGACTGTCGCAAAGAGGAAGAGCAAGAGGAAGAGGATGTAGAAAATGGTTCCAAAAGGCATCTTGTCAAAGAGTTGAGGCAAGACGATAAAGAGCAGGCTTGGTCCCCCTTCAGACTGGATATTGAAAGCTGACATGGCTGGGAAAATGGCTAGACCTGCCATGATGGATACCGAGATGTTCATGGCTACAATGGAAATCCCTGATTGAACCAGATTGGTTTTCTTGTCCAAGTAAGAAGCATAGGTCAGCATGGCTGTCACCCCTAGTGAGAGGGCAAAGAAAGATTGTCCCAGAGCATAGAGGAGACCAGCGCTGGTCAGTTTTGAAAAGTCTGGTTTGAGGAAGTAAAGAACCCCTTCCATGGCATTTGGTAAGCTGAGAGAACGACCGATGATGACGACAAAGATGATAAAGAGCAGGGGCATCATGACCTTAGATGCTCTTTCAATTCCTTTTTGAACACCACGTGATACAATGAAGATATTCAATAGGATAAAGGCTGCTTGAGCTCCTAGGGCAATGGCTGGATTTGAAATGATTGAAGTAAATAATTGAGCATAATCACTCGTTTCGCCAAGCTGGAATAATTTTCCAAACTCAATCCCTAGATAGACTAAAATCCATCCACCGATAACACTGTAGAAAGATAAGAGGATAAAGAGGGCAAAGGCACCAATCCAACCGATAAAGTTGTACTTGCTATTATTGCCTAGTTTTCCAAAGGTTTTGATCCCAGAGACACCAGCACTTCGGCCGAGGGCAAATTCAGCTAGCAAAAGAGGAAAACCGATTAAAATAGTGGAGATGAGAAAGACCAGTAAAAAGCCTCCTCCACCGTTAGCAGCAGTCATGTAGGGGAATTTCCAAACGGCACCAAGTCCGATGGCTGAACCAGCAGATGCTAGGATAAAGCCTAGTTTAGAACCCCATTGCGATTTTTCAGACATAGTTAAACTCCTAAAATTAGTATTACAAAAGAAAAAGCTACTGCCCTTGGCAAATAGCCTCATAAGTACTCAAAATGAGCCTTTCTTTTGATTGATAGACTTGACTATCCTATCATGTTTTCTAAGGTCTGTCAAGAAAACCATTTTCATGTTATGATAAAGTAAAAAAATTCGCAAAAACGCTTGACTCTGACCTAAGGTGAGGGGTTATACTATCATTGTAAGGAGGAAATCATGTACCATATAAAAGAAGCTGCCCAGCTTTCAGGTGTTTCTGTCAAGACCCTGCACCACTACGATAAGATAGGACTTTTAGTTCCTTTAAAGTCGGAAAATGGGTATCGAACCTACAGTCAGGAGGATTTGGAGCGACTTCAGGTCATTCTGTATTACAAATATCTAGGTTTTTCTTTAGAAAAAATAGCAGAGCTATTAAAAGAAGAAAGGACAGATTTATTGCCTCATTTGATCAGGCAGTTGGACTATTTGACTCGAGAAAGACAACATCTGGATACCTTGATTTCCACCTTGCAAAAAACCATTCAAGAACAAAAAGGAGAAAGAGAAATGAGCATTCAAGAGAAATTTGCTGGATTTAACTATCAAGACCATCAAAAATACCATCAAGAAGCGGTAGAAAAATATGGACAAGAAGTCATGGACCAAGCGATCGAGCGCCAAAAAGGTCATGAAGATGAGGCTACGGCTGCCTTTAACCAAGTATTTCAAACCTTGGCACAAAATCTTCAATCTGGTCTACCTGTAACAGCAACCGAAAATCAAGAAGAAGCAGCCAAACTCTTGCAAGCCATTCGTACTTATGGATTTGATTGTACTATTGAAGTATTCGGTCATATCGGTAAAGGCTACGTCTATAACCCAGAGTTTAAGGAAAATATTGACAAATTTGGAACTGGGACAGCCCAGTACACATCAGATGTCATTGCCCACTATGTCCAAACTCAGACAAAATAAAATCGGAGAAGTAATCTTCCGATTTTTACTAAATTCAAGTACTACTTGCTTAATAATTTTTCTACCACATTTAGTTTTCGCATGGTCAAATCTACATTAAAAAGCTTTTCAAGATAGTTGGTATGGAGTTTCTTTTGTTTAGCAGTTCTAGGGAGATAGAGGTAAAGACAATGGTTACCGATACAAATTTCTTCTTCACCGTAATCAATTTTCAATTTGTCTAAAGGGAGGCTTTGAATAGATTCTTGATAAAAAATCACGTGTATACGGTCATAAAGATAGTGTTCTCCAAACGGGTTTTCTTGGACAATTTTTTTAAAAATATCCTTATTCTTAATGATTATTTTGAGATTGGCTCCAATCTTTTCCTTTATTAGAGTATGAACACGTTCTCGTATTGTTTCTAAATCTAAGTCACTTTCAAGAATGATATTCCC
This sequence comes from uncultured bacterium, assembly GCA_963541545.1. Taxonomy (GTDB): domain Bacteria; phylum Bacillota; class Bacilli; order Lactobacillales; family Streptococcaceae; genus Streptococcus. The sequence continues at coordinate 5,138 of CAUTUU010000066.1, forward strand.
ACTTTGAATATAGGTTCGAACTTGTTGAAAACCAGCTTCTGTCAAGATATCTACTAGATAAGACATTTTAGGGATAGCATTTTTTCCATTAGGAGTAACTCCTCTTAACAAGATAATATGTTCCAAAGGACTTCCTTTCTTTTGGGGCTGATTTAGCCATTAAATAATTTAGATTTAGATTGGGTTTGATCCCGCCACCCAACCAGTACAGAGGGCAGAAGTGATGTTAAACCCACCCGTGTGGGCATTTATATCCAGTACCTCTCCAGCAAAGTGGAGGCCAGGTACCAGCTTACTTTCCAGAGTTTTGGGGTTGATTTCCTTGAGACTGACGCCCCCTTTGGTGACAAAGGATTTGGCAAGGGACATTTTACCAGTCACAGGGATTTTGAGTGCTTTGATAGACTGGAGAAGTTGTTCGCGTTCCTTTTCAGTAAGCTGTTTGACTTTTTCGGGATAGCCTTGCACAAAAAATTCAGCCAAGCGTTCTGGAAGCAAAGTTTTTAAAGCGTTTTTCAAGGATTTTTCACGGTTTTCTTCTAGGAATGCGGCCAAGTCCTTCTCAGAAAGTTGAGGCAAAACATCCAGTGAGAGAATTTCCCCACCTTTGACAAAACTAGACATACGTAGGGCAGCAGGACCTGACAAACCAAAGTGGGTAAAGAGCAGATCGTGAGTGATGACATGTTTGCCATAACTTAGGGTCACATCATCCAGAGAAATACCTTGTAAGGTCTTATGTGGAAAATTTGTCAACAATGGACTTTCAGCGGCCTCAAGATCGGTAATGGTGTGTTTAAAATGGCGGGCAATCTCATGTCCAAAACCAGTCGAACCAGTGGAAGGATAGGACTTTCCACCAGTTGTGACAATCAGTTTATCACAAGTGAAATTTTGGTCTGCGGACTTAAGGACAAACTGGTCATCCACCTTTTTAACCGAAACAATCTCAGTTTGAGTAGCAACTTGACCACCTAGCTCAGTGATTTTCTTTTCCAAGGCTTCGATAATGGTTCGAGACTTGTCACTAGCAGGAAAGACGCGCCCGTGGTCCTCGACTTTAAGTTTGACCCCATTTTCTGTAAAAAAGTTAATGATATCATGGTTATCAAATTGGGAGAAGACACTGTAGAGAAAGCGCCCATTTCCAGGGATGCCAGCTAGCAGGTCGTCCAAGCTACCATTGTTGGTCACATTGCAACGTCCTCCACCAGTCCCAGCCAATTTTTTCCCAAGTTTCCGATTTTTTTCGATGAGGAGGGTTTTCTGTCCATAAAAGCTACTGGAAATTGTAGCCATCATACCAGCAGGTCCCCCACCGATGACAATAGTATCAAAATGTTTCATAGCTCTATTGTACCACAAAAAAACAAGAGATGATGGTCACCTCTTGTCTAGAATGCAATTAATCAATTTCATATCCCATCAGCAAACCACCATCTTCTGCATAAAAACTGCAGAGACCAGATGTTGGGATAATTTTGATATCCGCTTGTGGGAAGGTTTCACGTATTCTCTCTGAGAGCTGTTGGCAACATTTCTCGTTATTGCGTTGGGCCATGACAATATGGCCACCAGCATATCCAGCTTTAACTAACTCTTCATAGGCTGCCTGAATCGATTTCTTTGCTCCTCGTGCTTTTTGTAGTAATTCGAGAGTTCCTGTTTCACTAGCTTCTCCAACCATACGGATGTTGAGAAGGCCAACGACTGTACCGATAAGCTTGCTCAAACGGCCGTTCTTCACCAAGTTATCGACTTTGGCTAGGACAAAAAGTAACTTGGTTTTTTCTTGATAGGCGGTGATAGCTTTAACAACTTCCTCAAAAGACAAGCCCTGGTCAATCAAGTCATTTAATTTTTCTACGAGCAAGTCAACTTCCCCGCCAGCAGATAAACTATCAATCACATGAATCTTAGTGTCAGGATGTTCTTCTAGATAAATATTCTTTGCTAGTTGAGCACTATTGTGACTGCCAGAAAGAGTACCAGTGATGGTTACTAGGAAAATGTTTTTGGCACCTTCAAATGCTCGCAAATAATCATCTGGGCTTGGACAAGCTGATTTTGAAGCTTCTGCGGTTGCATACATGGTTTCCATCATTTGGTCAATGTCAAGACTGGCATCATCAACAAAGACCTGATCAGCTACTTGAATGGTTAAGGG
>CAUTUU010000067.1:0-7122 GCA_963541545.1 uncultured bacterium
GGCTCCATAATATCTATAGGGGATTTACCCACTACAAATATTATAGAGCCTTTTTTATGTGGTTCTTACTCTGTGCAGAGGGGAAAGTCAAAAAGTGCTTGGAAGACCAAACACCTTTTTGATTATTCATTTTCTTCAGTTACAAATTGACTAAGCAGTCCGTTGATAAAGCGGGCTGATTTTTGATCTGAAAAATTTTTGGCAAGTTCAATGGCTTCATTGACTGCTACCAGCTGAGGTGTATCAAATGAAGTGATTTCAAAGATACCCAAGCGTAGTAAGTTTTTTTCGACCAAGGTCAAGCGTTCAACTGTCCAGCCTGACTTGAGGTGCTGGTTGATTTGTTTATCCAACTCGTCTTTTTGAGTTTGAACACCAGAAACCAAGTTTAGAAGAAAGGCAGGGATTTGAACATCTGCATCTTCACGGTCATGTGTGTAGGCAAAGCGACAAGCTGTTTCCATATCTGTGCCGAATTCAAGGCTCATGAGAGCTTGAAAAGCGCATTTTCGGAGTTCACGTCTAGATTCTAATAATGGACTAGTCATTGAGGAAGTCCTCGTTAAATAGATCTTTCAACTCAGGTTTTGGTGTTTTATCTGGAACGATTCCTGCAACATGGATGTTGACAGCAGAAAGTTCCACATCAGCCATATCAAGGACAGCGTCTTTGACAGCTTTTTGAATAGTAAGTGCCACTTTTGGTACTTTTACACCGTACTCAAGGTAGAGATAGATGTCAGCAGTTAGCTCTTCATTGCTTTCTTTTAAGTAGACGCCACGACCAAGAGAGAGTTTTGATAGGGTATCAGATACGGATTTATTTGAAAATGAGTGGACACCCTCAACTTTTGCAGTTGCGATGGCAATGATTTTTTCAAGTACACGTGGAGCGATAACGATTTCGCCAAATTGTTCTTCAATTCCCATAGAATGACCTCTTTCTAGAGATTAGGCACGAGAAACGTAAGTTCCTTCTGCAGTGTTGATAACGAGTTTTTGTCCTGCTTCGATGAAGTCTGGAACGTTGACGACAAGACCAGTTTCCATTGTTGCTGGTTTACCAGAACCTGTAACAGTAGCACCTTTGATAGATGGTTGTGTTTCAGCAACTGTCAATTCAACAGTAGTTGGTACAGTTACACCGATCACTTCAGTTCCGTAGAATTGGATTTTCACATCAGAGTTTTCAAGGATGTAAAGCAATTCATTTTCAACGTTTACGACTGGAATTTCGTATTGGTCGTAAGTTTCAGTGTTCATGAAGTAGGCAGTTTCATCCATTTTGTACAAGTATTGAGCTGGAACAGTTTCGATAATAGCTTGTTCGAATTTTTCTTCTGGACGGTAGCTTGTGTCAAAAGTAGAACCAGTGCGGACATCACGTAATTTCATACGCATGATTGTGTTTCCTTTACCTGGTTTGTGGTGGCTAGCTTCCAAAACGCGGATCAATTTTCCGTCTGCAGTTTCAAATGTCATACCAGCTTTCAATTTGCTTGCTTCAATCATGTTTTTACCTCTTTAATAAATATTATTACTCTTCATTCTACCATAAAATCTTCTGGAAATAAAGCCAAAATAGTTATTGGGAGATGGTAGGGGAGAAAAAACCAGCCTCAGGGCTGGTTTTTAATATATTAATCTTCTTTCAACTTGGCCAATTCCTGTGCAAGGAGTTTAAGGGCGACTTGTGGGTTGGCTTGGCCTCTTGTTTAGCAAGTTCGTTAAAGAGTTCTTGATTGGCATTGAGGATATTGAAAAGGTAGATTTCTTGATTTGAATGATTATTAAACTATTTTATAACCTTTAAAAATCATCTAAGATATACTTGTCGTTATTTACTAAAAGTTAGCTTCTTTATGGAATGATGTTCAATGAGCCACCCTACAATCCACCCCGTCGCTAGCAAGTAATTTTCGAAAGCGCCGATAGCATTTACAGGAGAATGATACACCATAAAATTGACTAAGTGATTTGTTCCTATTCCAATCCCGCCGATGATGAGGGCGAGAAGGACGATTTGCAAATAGAACCAATCATACTTAATATTGACACCGAGAATAAGAATCAATACAGCTAGGTTCCATATTCCAATTTCTCGTTGCCAACCAGCAGCGATTCCATACCCGGAGTGACTTCCCATGTATGATGGAAAGAAAATTTGTAGTATAGAAGCGCCTAGCATAGCGATGATGACTAAGACAAATAGAAATCGTAAAAATTTGTTCATTTTTTCTTCTTTCTAAAATAGAAAAAGGTATATAAAAAGTCTGTTATTAATCTTCTTTCAATTTCGCCAATTCTTGAGCAAGGAGTTTAAGGGCGACTTGTGGGTTGGCTTGGCCTTTGGTTGCTTTCATAAGGAATCCTGTGAAGGCCTTATCTGCATTACGTTTACCTGACTTGAAGTCGGCAACGGCTGCTTCGTTATCCGCAAAGACTTGGTGGATGATTGGAATCAAGACATCTGGATCTGAGATTTGAACCATGCCAGCTTTTTCAACGTATTCACGAGCGCAACCGCCATTTTTAGCCAGGTGGACAAAGACTTTCTTGGCAATCTTAGAAGAGATCGTGCCGTCTTCAATGATGGCAATCATTTCAACCAAGTTTTCTGGTGTCAACTCGATTTGTTCCAGCGTCTTGCCTTCAGCGTTCAAGAACTGAGCGACTTCACCTTGGAGCCAGTTAGAGACCTGTTTGGCATCGCCACCGAGGGCAACAGCTTTTTCAAAGAAATCAGAAGTGACTTTGTTTGCAGTCAACTGGCTAGCATCGTAATCTGACAAGCCAAGGTCAGAGACGTAGCGAGCACGGCGTTCTTTTGGAAATTCTGGCAACTCTGTACGCATTTCTTCAATCCACTCATCTGAGATTTCAAAGAGTGGTAGGTCTGGTTCTGGGAAGTAGCGATAGTCAGCAGCCCCTTCCTTGACACGCATGAGGATGGTTGCTTTATTCGCTTCATCGTAACGGCGTGTTTCTTGGCGGATTTGACCACCAGAGCGAAGGATTTCAGCCTGGCGTTGCACTTCGTACTCAAGACCTTTGCGAACGTTTGAGAAGGAGTTGAGGTTTTTCAACTCAGTCTTGGTACCGAATTTCTCTTGACCATAAGGACGAAGGGAGATGTTGGCATCCACACGCATAGAACCTTCTTCCATCTTAACGTCAGAAATACCAGCGTACTGGATGACTTCCTTGAGGGCAGTCAGATAAGCATAGGCTTCTTCAGGCGAGCGCATGTCAGCCTCAGATACAATCTCAATCAATGGTACCCCTTGGCGGTTGAGGTCAACATAAGAGTAGCCATCTGTACCGTGGGTGTTTTTACCAGCATCTTCTTCTAGGTGAGCACGTTCGATACCGATTTTCTTAGTTGTACCGTCTTCTAGCTCCACTTCAATCCAACCATTGTAGCCGATTGGCTCATCAAACTGAGAAATTTGGTAGGCTTTTGGATTATCAGGGTAGAAGTAGTTCTTGCGGTCAAAGTGCATCTTCTTGTGGATGTCCATGTTGAGGGCAAGAGCTGCCTTGATACCGGCATCGACAACACCTTTATTGAGAACTGGCAGAACTCCTGGGAAAGACCAGTCAATCACGTTTGTATTGGCATTTTGGTCATTTCCAAAGTGGGCAGAAGTAGGTGAGAAGATTTTTGAATTGGTGTTGAGCTCTACGTGGACTTCAAGTCCAATGACTGTTTCAAAGTTCATTAGTTGTCACCTCCAAAAATCACGGGTTGTTGTTTGTGGTAGTCTGTTGTTGCTTCAAAGGCAGCAGCAGCTTGGTAAATGGTTTCTTCAGAATATTTAGGACCAATCAATTGCAGACCAACAGGTAGCCCCTGAGAGAATCCAGCAGGAATCGAAATCCCTGGAAGACCAGCCAAGTTGACTGGGATGGTCAAGAGGTCAGCCAAGTACATGGCGACTGGGTCGTGGTTGAGTGAATCCAAGTCATAGGCAACGCTTGGAGCAGTTGGGCCCAAAATCAAGTCATAATCCGCGAAGACTTTTTCGAAATCTTGGATGATGAGGGTACGGACTTGACCAGCTTTCTTATAGTAGGCATCATAGTAACCTGATGAAAGGCTGAAAGTACCCAGCATGATACGACGTTTTACCTCTTCACCAAAACCTTGGCTACGGCTGTTTACATAGATTTCATCAAGGTTGGTCGCATCCTCTGCGCGGTAGCCATAACGGATACCGTCAAAGCGTTGCAAGTTTGATGATGCTTCTGATGAAGCGATGATGTAGTAAACGGCAACCCCGTATTTAGAGTGAGGCAGGCTGACTTCTTCAACGATAGCACCAAGTTTTTCAAAGTGCTTAGCTGCGTTAAGAATTGTTTCCTTAACTTCTGGGTCAATTCCTTCACCAAGGTATTCCTTAGGCAAAGCAATTTTCATGCCCTTGATGTCTTGACCGATTTTTGAAGTAAAGTCGGCGATGCGGACAGGAGCAGAGGTAGAGTCTTTGATATCTTCGCTGGCAATCGCATTGAGCAAGAGGGCATTTTCCTTAACAGTTGGTGCGAAAGGTCCAATCTGGTCTAATGAGCTACCGAAGGCAATGAGACCGAAACGAGAAATCGTTCCGTAAGTTGGTTTGAGACCAACAATACCGTTGAAGGCAGCAGGTTGGCGGATAGAACCACCAGTATCAGAACCAAGTGACAAGCGAACTTGTCCTGAAGCTACCGCTGCGGCAGAACCACTTGAAGAACCACCAGGAACCTTGTTTTGGTCCCAAGCATTTTTAGTGGCACCATAGTAAGAAGTTTCACCTGATCCACCCATGGCAAATTCGTCCATGTTGGTTTTCCCAACGACAATCATGCCTTTCGCTTTTGCATTAGCAACAGCTGTCGCATCAAAGATAGGCTCGTAGTTGTAGAGCATTTTTGAGGCTGCAGTTGTGAGAATACAGTCTGTAGAGATGTTATCCTTAACAGCAAGCGGAATTCCTGAAAGGATATTATCCGCGTCAATTCCAGCTTCATCAACGGCTTTAGCTTGAGCAAGAGCTTGTTCCTCAGCGATAGTGACAAAGGCGTTGATAGCTGTCTCGCGAGATTTGATATCTTCAAGCGTTGCTTGGGTTAATTCAGTTGCAGAAATTTCCTTAGAGACAAGGAGATTGTGCAAGTCTTCAATAGTTTTGTTATTAAAAGTCATTAGGCATCTCCTCCATCGTCTAGGATAGCTGGTACCTTGATATAGTAGTTGTCTTTTTCAGGTACGTTTTTAAACAAGCGGTCACGGTCTGTTCCTTCTTCGGCCACATCAGGGCGGAGTACAGTCTTGCGGTCAGCCATGGTCGTAGTAGGTGCGACACCAGTTGTGTCAACTTCGCCCAGCAATTCAACCATGTCAACAATCTTAGACAAGGTAGTCGCAAAGGCAGCAGTTTCTTCTTCAGAGAATCTTAATTTTGAAAGATTGGCAACGTGTGTTACCTCTTCTTGCGTAATTTTCATCTTGCATCCTTTCGTGAAATGATGATTTTTAGTCTGTTCTATTTTACCATAATTTCCTATAAATAAGGGAGGGATAAGTGAAAAGAAATAGAAATTGAAAAAAATGCTAAAATCCGATATAATGGAGTGTTGAAAGGAATGGTAAAATCCAATGTAGAAATCATTCTTAGATATCGAAACAAGAAAAATAGAGAATCAAAGAAAGAGAACTTATGAATATTCAAGAAGAAATTAAGAAACGTCGTACCTTTGCCATCATCTCTCACCCAGACGCGGGGAAAACAACTATTACTGAGCAGTTGCTCTACTTTGGGGGAGAGATTCGTGAGGCTGGTACCGTAAAAGGGAAGAAAACAGGGACTTTTGCCAAGTCTGACTGGATGGATATTGAGAAGCAACGTGGGATTTCTGTTACTTCATCTGTTATGCAGTTTGACTATGATGGCAAGCGCGTGAATATCCTAGACACGCCAGGGCACGAGGACTTCTCAGAAGATACCTATCGTACCTTGATGGCGGTGGATGCTGCGGTCATGGTCGTGGACTCTGCCAAGGGTATCGAGGCTCAAACCAAGAAATTGTTTGAGGTCGTGAAACACCGTGGCATTCCAGTCTTTACTTTTATGAACAAGCTTGACCGTGATGGTCGTGAGCCACTGGATCTCTTGCAAGAATTGGAAGAAGTCTTGGGTATTGCGAGCTATCCGATGAACTGGCCAATCGGGATGGGGAAAGCCTTTGAGGGCTTGTATGACCTCTATAACCAACGCTTGGAACTTTACAAGGGGGATGAGCGTTTTGCTATCCTAGAAGATGGAGACAAGCTTTTTGGAAGCAATCCTTTCTACGAGCAAGTCAAGGATGATATTGAGCTTTTAAATGAAGCTGGAAATGAGTTTTCAGAGGAAGCTATTCTGGCTGGAGAATTGACACCTGTCTTCTTCGGTTCAGCCCTTACTAACTTTGGTGTGCAGACCTTCCTTGAAACTTTCCTCAAGTTTGCTCCAGAACCACATGGACACAAGAAAACAGATGGCGAAATTGTGGATCCTTATGACAAGGATTTCTCAGGATTTGTCTTTAAAATCCAAGCCAACATGGACCCTCGTCACCGTGACCGTATTGCCTTTGTCCGTATCGTATCAGGTGAATTTGAGCGTGGGATGAGTGTCAATCTGCCTCGTACTGGTAAGGGGGCTAAACTGTCAAATGTGACTCAGTTTATGGCGGAAAGTCGTGAGAATGTGACCAATGCCGTGGCGGGTGATATTATCGGGGTTTACGATACAGGTACTTATCAGGTTGGGGATACCTTGACGGTTGGAAAAAACAAGTTTGAATTTGAACCCCTGCCAACCTTTACACCTGAGATTTTCATGAAAGTTTCTGCTAAGAATGTCATGAAGCAAAAATCCTTCCACAAGGGGATTGAACAATTGGTGCAAGAAGGAGCCGTTCAGCTTTATAAGAATTACCAAACAGGTGAGTACATGCTAGGGGCTGTGGGGCAACTTCAGTTTGAAGTCTTTAAGCACCGTATGGAAGGCGAGTACAATGCTGAAGTCGTTATGAGCCCAATGGGTAAAAAGACCGTTCGTTGGATCAAGCCTGAGGACTTGGATGAACGGATGT
>CAUTUU010000068.1:0-6803 GCA_963541545.1 uncultured bacterium
CCACCCAGATAACTGGATAGGAAGTCCCTGCCTTGTAGCGTGGGCGCTGAACCCCCACAAACTGAACCATGTCGACCAGTTCATCAATTCGGTACCATTTAGGCAGATAGTCCACCATATCAGCTCCAATAATGAAGTAATAATCGGTGTCTGGATGTTGCTCGGTCAAAATCTTCATTGTGTCGTAGGTGTAAGAAATGCCCTTGCGCTCTAGCTCAATGGCTTCAATGTTCAGACCTTCAATCCCCTCTATCGCCAATTCAAGCATCTTGAGACGATGGTTCTCAGAGATGGTTTCCTTTTTATCTACATGAGGAGGTTGGTATTCAGGCATAAGCAGAACTTGATCCAGTCCCAACTGTTGGCGTACTTGGTCCGCAACAATGAGATGGGCATTGTGAACAGGGTTAAAATTCCCCCCTAAAATTCCAACTTGCTTGCGTTTTTTCTCCTTGATTTCTGGCTCCAACTCTACCTTGGTAAAGGGAGTCAATAATTCGATTGCCATAGGCTAGTCTCCTTTATTTCTCTGTAAAAACAGTTATTTGGAGTAGTTTTTTAGATTTCTTTGACTTTTTTAGAAATCTTGCGATTTTCTTTCTTGCTGGATTGTTTAAACAAAATCAAGATGCGTCCGATTTTTTGGACTGTATCCACACCGATTTCTTCTTCCAAGATTTCAGCTACTTCGTGGATGTTCTCATCTGTGTTTTGTAATAGCGTTACTTTAATCAATTCGCGGGCGTCAAGAGCTTGGCGAACGCTGGTTTTGATTTGATCGTTCAGTCCATTTTTCCCGATTTGGATGATGGGTTTGAGGGGGTGTGCCTGGCTGTTGAGGAAGGCACGTTGTTTTGATGTTAATGACATAATTTTCTTCCTTGTTTTTTGATAGTTATTTTAGGTGGTGAGGGACGGTCGGAACTAATTTTCCAAAGATTTCATCTTTGAAAAATGGATTTCCTGACCTCACAATTGAGCCTTGGTCTCAATTGTGCCCTTTGCCAATCTACAGATTGGCAAGACACCACGGCAATAACTATCGCTATATGAGCTCACTTTGTTCGCTCAGCGATTTTGTTTTAAATAATTGCTTTTCGTGTGACGACGGCGACGCCTTCGGGTGCCCAGACGGCGACTTTGGCGGTGCCTGTTACGCGGATCCAGCCTAGGCCTGAGATGACTAGGTCTGTCTTGTCCTTGATATTAAATACATGTTGGACTAATTTTGGAAAATCTTCTTTTTCCTTGGTATTTGGTGGTGTCAGAAGAGTTCCGAGGTGCTTATCGTAGAAAGCACTAGCTCCTTCTAACTTGGTACGGTGGAGTTTGAGTTCATTATCAAAGAAGGCTGTGAAACCTTGCTTTTCTCCTGCAATGAAGTCAAAGCGTCCCAAACCGCCTAAAAACAGGGTTTGCTCAGGGTTAAGCTGATAGGTTTTTGGCTTGATTTCCTTTTTAGGGCTGACATACTTGAGGTTTTTAGCCGTCAAGTAATGAGCCATTTGGTGACGATGGATGATTCCCGGTGTATCGTAGATATAAGAGCCGTCGTCAAGCGGAATCTCAATCTTGTCCAAGGTTGTCCCTGGGAAACGCGAAGTCGTAATAACATTCTGATCACCCGTGATTTCTTGGATAATGGCATTGATAAGAGTTGATTTTCCAACGTTGGTTACACCAACCACATAGACATCACGGCCCTTACGGTAGTGTTCAATCTTGTCAATGACTTCCTTAATGGCATGCTTGTTTTGTGCCGAAGTTAGGACGACATCAACTGGACGAAGTCCTTCTTCGTGAGCACGTTCCATGAGCCACTGGCTAATCTTGCCTGGTTTAACAGACTTGGGCAAGATATCCTTTTTATTTCCAACCAAGAGGACATCATTTCCTGATACAAAACGTGGCAAGCCTGGGATAACAGAGCCATTAAAGTCAAAGATATCAATGACATTGACCACTAAGGCATCACTGTCTCCCACCTCGTGCAAGAGCTTGAGGAAATCATCGTCCGTCAACTGGACATCCGTGATTTCATTGTAGTGGCGGAGACGGAAACAGCGTTGGCAATAGACTTCGCCAGTCTCCAAACCTTTTTCTAGTGCCGACTGGGGGGTAAATCCAAGACCAGCCTTGTCTGTCGTCTGAATGGTTGCTCCACAACCAATACAGAGAATTTCTTCCATAGTTAAATTCCTTTTTTATATGTAATCGGTCCGTACTTTTCAGTGATTTTTCTCATAACACGGCGCTCACGAGCTCGGTTAATCTGCGTCTTAATAGAGTCGTGTTGGACCAAGGGCTTGACCAAGATTGAGCGAATGCCTGCACGGTGGGCTGCTCGTATATCGGTCATGAGCTGGTCGCCGACCATGACCACTTCCTTTTTCTCATAGTGAAATTCCTTCATGGCACGGTCAATCCCAAATGTGAAGGGCTTCAGAGCCCAATAAACGTAATCAATCCCAAATTTCTCAACTGCTCGTTGGACACGTTTTTTGGTGTTATTTGAGACTACGATGATGCGAATGCCCGCGTCCCGAAGGTCATGTAGCCATTGCTTCATCTCTGGCGTCCCATCAGGGTTGTTCCAAGCAATGAGGGTATTGTCCAAATCGACCAAAACAGCCTTGATTCCCTGCGCCTGCAGGCTTGGGACTGTCAGATCATAAACTGCTTCCACAGCAAAATCTGGCATGTAATTTTCAATCGCCATTCTGGCTCCTTTTCTTAACTTTTTTTCGCAATTTTCCTTAGTAATAATGACAGGATAATCCACAAACCTGCACTAGCCAAACTGATGTAGAGCCAAGCATGGGGCTCATCTGTTAAAGGTAGGGGAACATTCATTCCGAAAAAGCCTGTCACGACTGCCAAAACAGCTAGCAAGACTGAAATGATAGTCAAGGTTGTCAAATTATCATTCAGATTATTGTTTAGGATGTTGTTGTAAGATGCTGATAGTTGTTGGAGGACTTGTGAAATCAAATCCGTCATGGACACCAACTGATGAGCTTCAATCATAGCATCATCAAACTGCTCTCTCTCAATCTCGTTAAAACTGCGATAGAGGGCATGCCCTTGGATATGTTCCAGCAACATGCGATTTTGCTTGGCAGCCGCAGTGAGGTAAACCATACCTGTCTCCAAGTCAGATAGTGCAAAAAGATTTTTCTTGGTCGTCCGCTGACGTAAGAGGCCATTGACCTCATCCTTACTCTTGTCCATCTGCTCGATGACAGGATAGTAGGCATTGCTGATGATTTCCAGACTGGCAAAGAGAAACTTGTAAATCGAAAGCGTGTCATGACTGTCCAGATAACGGGTCATTTGTTCAACGACATAAGCGTTCTTGGTATTACTAATGGTAATCAGGCGACGATGTTCCACGATAAAGGTCATGGGAAAGGCTTCGTAGTATTCCTTATCCTTTTTCAAGTTCAAGACATTGTAGATAAAGGTCACAGTCCCATTTTCGCGGTGATAATCCATGTGGGCACGCTCATTTCTATCCAGTGCGTATTCAATGGTTTCCTTGTCCAAACCGTAGATTTCAGAAAGGTCTTCTAGTTTTTTCAACTTGTCCAAATCTAGGTTAATCCAGGCGCAACCATTGCCCAACTGTTTTTCTAAAAACATCTTCTCTCCTTTACCAGACTCTTTCTATTGTATCATAAATCTGCTAAAATTTCAGGCCTGGTCTTTCCGAGAGAAATTGCTGACAACGGTGATATTCCGATTGGGAACGAAGTGCAGAACCTGATCATCACCCCTGAGTTGCGTTGTCCGAATGCCGACGCTGACAACCTTGCCCGATACAGTAATGGGGCCATTTGTCAAAACGACCTCATCTCCCACATCCAGTTGACGTTCAAAGAGGATAAAAAAGCCATTGATGACATCAGACAGAAATCCTTGGGCTCCCATCCCAATAGCCACCCCAGCGATCCCAGCTCCAGCCAGCAAACTAGAAACTGGCAAGCCCAATATCGACAAAATGCAGTAGAGTAAAAAGAAATAAAGGGTATAATTAAACACATTTTCTAACAAACGTGAGATGGTTTTCTGACGCCCGACATCGTGGCGAGACATTTTTAGAGAAGGTTTGACAATTCTCTGCACCATAGTATGAAGCAGTTTCTTAGCTATGTAGAATAGCAAAAATAGAAATAAAAGAGAAAGTAGCTTGGTCAAGATATTCTCAATAATCGTTGTTAAATCAAGCTTATTGAGGTAGGTTTGAATAAATTCTTGCATAGAAAACTCCTTTTATTTATTATACCATACTTTCACAAGTGCCATTCTCCATAAATATTCAAAAATAATTTCAAAAATAGACAGAAAATTCTTGATTTTGATTCATATTTATACTATAATCATAAACATTACACAACTAATACTCAATGAAAATCAAAGAGCAAACTAGGAAGCTAGCCGCAGGCTATACTTGAGTACGGCAAGGTGAAGCTAACGTGGTTTGAATTTGATTTTCGAAGAGTATAAGGAGGTTATTATGAAAAAACTCATTCATGCTTGGAATAAGGCAAGCCTAATCAAACGCATTTTGATTGGTATGCTTTTTGGAGGAATCCTTGGACTGACATTTCCTACTGTTTCAGGAATTGGTCTACTCGGAGATCTCTTTGTTGGTGGCCTCAAAGCCATCGCACCGATTCTAGTCTTTGCCCTCGTCGCCAATGCCCTTTCCCAACATAAAAAAGGACAAGATAGCAATATGAAAACCGTTATCTTTCTTTATCTAGTGGGGACATTTGCAGCTGCTCTTGTAGCGGTTTTTGCTAGTTTCATCGTACCTGTTGAAATTACCCTAAATAGTGCCAATACAGAAATTACACCCCCTGATGGGATTGGTCAGGTTCTTAGCAATCTCTTGCTTAAACTCGTAGACAACCCTGTCAATGCCCTCGTTACAGCCAACTACATTGGAATCCTATCTTGGGCGGTTATTTTCGGGATTGCCATGAGAGAAGCCAGCAAAAATAGTAAAGAATTGTTGAACACCATAGCTGATGTGACTTCTAAAATTGTCGAATGGATCATTAACCTAGCTCCATTTGGAATCCTTGGTCTTGTCTTCAAAACTATTTCCGATAAAGGAATCGGCAGTCTCGCAAACTACGGTATTTTACTAGGACTCTTGGTAACAACCATGTTCTTTGTGGCTTTGATAGTCAATCCATTGATTGCCTTCCTCTTTATGAAGAGAAACCCTTATCCCCTCGTTTGGAAGTGTTTGCGTGTCAGTGGTGTGACAGCCTTCTTCACTCGTAGCTCTGCGGCTAACATCCCTGTCAACATGAAACTTTGTCACGACCTCGGACTAGATCCAGATACCTATTCTGTTTCTATCCCACTTGGTTCTACTATCAACATGGCTGGGGCAGCGATTACCATTAACGTTTTGACCCTTGCTGCAGTAAATACTCTTGGAATCCCTGTTGACTTTGCCACAGCCTTTGTCCTCAGTGTGGTAGCAGCAATCTCAGCCTGTGGTGCTTCTGGTATTGCCGGAGGATCCCTCCTTCTTATCCCAGTTGCTTGTAGCCTTTTTGGTATTTCTAACGATATTGCCATGCAAGTTGTTGGGGTTGGATTTGTGATTGGGGTCATCCAAGACTCATGTGAAACAGCCCTCAACTCTTCTACAGACGTCCTCTTTACTGCCGTTGCCGAATACGCAGCAGCTCGTAAAAAATAACACATAAAGACAAGCCTGCTCAGGTCTTGTCTTTTCCGCTTTTATTCTAACTTATTAGGAAATCCTTATGTCTATTAGCCAACGTACGACCAAACTCATCTTAGCTACCTGTCTAGCCTGTTTTGTCGCTTATTTTCTAAATCTTTCCTCCGCAGTTTCAGCTGGAATCATCGCCCTTTTGAGCCTATCCGATACTCGTAGAAGCACCTTAAAACTGGCCCGCAATCGTCTTTTTTCTATGCTTCTAGCTCTGGCTATTGGGGTTTTGGCTTTTCACTTGAACGGATTTCATATCTGGAGCCTTGGCCTCTATCTGTCCCTTTATGTGCCCCTAGCCTACAAAATGGGCTGGGAAATTGGCATCACACCAAGCACTGTTTTGGTGAGCCATCTCTTGGTACAAGAGTCAACCTCTCTAGACCTTCTAGTCAATGAATTTCTTCTCTTTGCTATCGGTACAGGGTTTGCCCTACTGGTTAATCTCTATATGCCTTCACGAGAAGAGGCAATCCAGCACTACCACACGCTGGTGGAAGAAAAGTTAAAAGATATCCTCCAACGCTTCAAATATTATTTATCCAGAGGAGATGGACGCAACCGAGCACAGCTGGTCGAAGAATTAGACATCCTTTTGGAAGAAGCACTCAGACTAGTCTATTTGGATCACTCTGACCACCTCTTTCACCAAACCGACTACCATATCCACTACTTTGAGATGAGACAGCGACAAAGTCGTATCCTGCGAAACATGGCCCAGCAGATCAACACCTGTCACCTAGCTGCCAGTGAAAGCCTGATTTTGGCCCAACTCTTTTCAAAAATTGCAGGTCAACTGAGCCAGACCAATCCTGCTTCTGATTTACTAGATGAAATCGAGCGCTATTTGGAAGTCTTCCGTAATCGCAGTCTGCCTAAGACAAGAGAAGAATTTGAAACCCGCGCCACCCTCCTTCAACTCCTACGCGAAGCCAAAACCTTCATCCAAGTAAAAGTTGATTTTTACCAAAAATATGGACAGTAAAAAAGAAGGCTCTATAATATTTGTAGTGGGTAAATCCCCTATAGATATTATGGAGCCTAT
>CAUTUU010000069.1:0-6620 GCA_963541545.1 uncultured bacterium
GGCAAAGTTTCAAGTACTCAACCAAGTCCATTTCTTTACGTTTGACACCTTGTTTTGCCAAAACTTGCTCGATTGGCAGACCATGTGTATCCCAACCTGGGATATACGGTGCATAAAATCCTGACATAGATTTTGAACGAACAATGATATCTTTTGAAATCTTGTTCATAGCATGTCCAACGTGGATATTTCCGTTCGCGTATGGAGGGCCATCATGCAAGGTGAAATGAGGTTTTCCTTGGTTCAATTCTTGACGACGTTGGTAAAGTTTTGCATCTTCCCATTCCTTTTGCCAAACTGGCTCTTTAGTAGGAAGACCTGCACGCATTGGGAAAGCTGTTTTCCCAAGATTAAGAGTATCTTTGAGTTTCATGGTATCTCCTTTATAAATAATAACAAATTAAAAACCACGACTTCCAAAAAGGACGAAAATCGTGGTACCACCTTTATTCGGAAAAAGATTTAGTCTTTCTCCCTCTTATCCCGTAACGTGGGAAACGTCAAATCTTACTCCATTCAGACTTGAGCTTTTGAGAGGATAATCTTATCATTAGGGAATGCAGGACTCACACCATCTCCTGCTCGCTGGAAATATAAGGATAAGATATTGTTCTCAGATCATTTCTTATAAAATTGTAACGGATTCTTGCGGTGCCTCAAAACCTGGTTCTGAGTTTACAGCTTCAGTAGCTGGTGTTGGGTCTGAGTAATGACTTGGGGCTACTTCTGGCTCTTCATACATCGGACCAACTGGATGAGCTAGACTTTCTTCAACAACAGGAGCTGGTGAAACTACTTGTTCCTGCTCAGCTCTAGCTTCGGCTTCCGCAAGTTCCTTATTAGCCGCTTCGATACGAGCTTGCAACTCTGCCATTTCCTCAGGAGAAAACTGGCGAGTAATATCAATTGGTTCTTCCTCTGAATGTTGTTGTAAGACAGAGTCACCTAAAACTTCGCTAACAACTTCTTTGAAGGCTTCATCACTTGTCTGAAGATAAGCAGCTGTTGGGCGAAGAATGTCTTCCCAATCTGAAGATTCAACAATTGCCAACTGGCTCTCAATTGTTGATTTGAGACGTTGGTGGAAGACACGACTCTTGTTCTTCAATTCTTCTGTTTCAACAGCAACTTTCTTAGCATTATCAGTTGCTTGACGGAGAATTTCATTTGCCTTGTATTTAGCTTTTTCCAACAAACGTTGTGCTTCTTGCTCTGCTTGTTGGATAATATTGTTTGAACGTTCAGTTGCAGCTTGTTTTACTCGTTCAGCTGTATCTTGTGCAATCAATACAGACTGGCTCAATGAATCTTTCATCTCATCAAAGTAAGACAAACGCTCTTCCAAACTCTTAATATGTAAATCCTTATCATGATTAGAGCGAACTAAATCCTCATAATCACGGACTACAATATCTAAAAATTCATCTACTTCTTCTTGATCAAACCCTCTAAAGCGTGTGTTAAAGGTTTTATCTTTGATTTCTAACGATGTAATTGGCATATTTTTCCTCACTTACTTAATAACAATTGGACCGTTAATTTCTTTTTATCTTTTTTTGTTTTCCCATTATCTCTAACGAGTTTCAATCGACCGAATTTCCTTACACTAATCAAGTCTCCAACTTGAACTGTATAATCTGATTTTTCAACTAAATGGTAATTAACTTGAACTGCCTGCTTTTCAATTAACTGATTTGCCTGATTTCTTGACAGCTTGAAGACCCCCGCTAGGAAAACATCTAATCTAGAACTAGCGATACAAATATCCAATTCTTGATAATCTTCTGCTGTAGCAATTTTCTCAGTAAAATCCCGTTCTTCTAGACGAACAGGTAGACGGGCAATTTTCGTAATGCCGTCTTGGAAAAGGAGAGTAAACTGTCGATTAATGATAATCTGTGCTCTCTCTTCATTGACTAAGATATCACCAAACAGCTTCCTATCAATTCCCAGCTGATTTAAAACAGTCCCTAATATTTTTGCATGCGTTAAACGTTCAAACTTATTAGAATAAACTATTTCTTGCAAGGATAGTTCAAAATCAGAGAATTCGGGTTCAAAATAATCAGGATACAGGAGTATCCGCACGTATTCAGTCTCAAGAAGCTGCCGACTGCTCATGTAGGAGATGCCGTTCGTTGATGCTAGAACTTTTAAAATCTTTTCCTGATGAGGATTTACAAAAGGTGTTAAAAACGGAGAATAAGAGTCTTCTACCTTTTTTATCCATTCTACTCCCTTATCAATAAAAGACGAATCATTCTTAGAAAAGTGTTGATAAATCATCTTGTTCATAGAAAGATCACTAAAAGTCGAATCAATTGTTCCCCTAAGAAGTGAACTAGTAATACCGCAATCCAGACAGACAAATCAAGGCCTGCAATCTGAAGTGGTAAACGTTGCAAGGGAGCAATTATCGGTTTCACTAAACTAATAATCAGGCGTCCCAGACGTGATTCATAAGCATTTGGGAACCAAGACATCAGAGCAAAAATAATTAAAATCAGCGAATAGATATCTACTGCATTTTGGATAAAACGAATGAGAAAGAGCATTATTTCACTCTCGTACGTTTCATGTCAAAACCAAATTCACTATTTTGTGATTCATCTGGTATTTTGATATCTTCAATATTGACGACAACATCAACTGGTGTCAACAGGTACATAGTAGATGCTACCTTTTTCATGTTACCAGCTAAAACGTGACGGGCTCCATCCAGATAGTCCAAACAACGACGTGCTTGAACTTCTGTCATATATTGGAAATCAATCAAAATACTTTCGTTACCAGCTAATAAATCAACAATTTCTGTAGCATCTTCGTACTTACGTGGATAACGAACATCAATTGTCACCTTATCAGTATAACGTTGACTTTGCATAGCCAATTCTTGTTGACGGGCATGAAGACGAGTAATGTTTTTTTCTTTAGATGGCGTAGTTGCAGCTTGTTGAGGTAACTCTTTTACGGAAGGAACTGGAGCCACCACAATCGGTTCTTCAGCTTTAGACTGATAAGTATTAGCCGTATCTTCTCCATCTTCTGTAAAATAATCTATAAATCTATCAAATCTATCTTTTAAAGACATCTTTCTTTCCTACTTAAAAAATGCTGTGCCAACTCTGACAAATGTTGAGCCGAATTCAATCGCTTCCTTGTAGTCACGACTCATACCCATACTCAAGTCCGTCATTGGCATATTGGAAATTTGTTTTTCTCTAATTTCTAGTTGCAAATCCTGTGTAGCTTTAAAAATTTCTTTCAACTCATCACTACTAGCTTCAAAAGGAGCCATAGTCATCAAGCCTACATATTCAATTTTATCTAAGGTTGCCAACTCTGGTAAGAGCTCCAATAGTTCTTCCTTTGAAAAACCATGTTTGCTCTCTTCCCTTGAGATATTTACTTGTAAGAAACACTTAACAACGCGATCACTTCTTTTTTGAATTTCCTCTGCTAGCTTTAATGAATCCAAAGCGTGAAAATAATCAACATATTGAATGACATCTTTGACCTTACGTCTTTGCAAAGTACCAATCAGATGCCAGACAACATCTTGGTCTTTTAAAGCTTCATATTTCTCAAGGAACTTATCTACACGATTTTCACCAATATGATACACACCTAGCGGAAGCAAAGCCTCCGCTGTCGATACGTCTACATATTTTGTAACAGCAACAACTGAAACAGAATTATCTTCTCTTCCTGCTTGCTGACTTGCATCTTTTATTTGTTGAAAAACACGTTCTGTATTTTCTTTCAAATTCATTTACTTAACGATTTTTGAAAAATGGAGGAGTTTCTAATTCATCCTCTTCTAAAGATGGTGCTTCGAAACGTTCAACTGGTGATACAACTGAATCAGTCGGACGAACAATCGTCTCACGACGCAAATCCCAATCACCAAATGCTGAAGTTTGAGAAGTTTCTGTACGACGAGGTGCTGGACTTGGAATTTCTGCAGTTTCAGCCATGTCATAGTGACGGTCATAGTTACGTACATGACTTGGACTCGCTTGTTCATGACGAACAACTTGTTTTGGTGCATGTCCAACAACTTTTTCAACACGATCTTGACGAACACCAGTTGCAACAACTGTTACGCGAATTTCATCACGCATGCTTTCATCAATAGATGTTCCAAGCCAGATGTTTACTCCCTGACCAGCCGCTTGGTTCACAATTTGTGAAGCCTCTTCTGCCTCAATCAAGGTTAAATCAAGACCACCAGTTACGTTGACAATAACATCTTCCGCTCCATCAATTGTTGTTTCCAAAAGTGGAGAGTAGATTGCCTTACGAGCTGCTTCAACAACACGCTCTTCTCCACTACCGATACCGATACCCATTAGGGCGTTCCCTTTATTTGCCATAACTGTTTTCACATCGGCAAAGTCAAGGTTAATCAAACCAGGATTTGTGATCAAATCTGTAATCCCTTGAACACCTTGGCGAAGTACGTTATCTGCTTCACTAAGTGCTTCAAGAAGTGGAGTTTTCTTATCAACAATTTCAAGCAAGTTGTTGTTTGAGATGATCAATAAAGTATCTACATGCTCACGAAGTTGATTAATCCCTTCTACAGCAAATTGTCCACGCTTGCTTCCTTCAAAACCAAACGGACGTGTCACAACACCAACTGTAAGAGCACCCAAATCTTTAGCGATACGAGCAATAACAGGAGCAGCTCCAGTTCCAGAGCCGCCTCCCATACCAGCAGTGATGAAGACCATATCTGCACCACTGATAGCTTCCGTCAGTGTTTCTTCACTTTCTTCAGCAGCCTTACGACCAACCTCAGGTTGACCCCCAGCACCTAAACCACGAGTCAATTTAGGCCCTAACTGAATAACAGTCTCAGCTTTTGTACTACTCAAGGCTTGCACGTCGGTATTTGCTGCGATAAATTCTACGCCTGTAACACCTTCGTCGACCATACGGTTGATGGCATTGCCACCACCTCCACCGACACCAATTACTTTAATCACTGCACCTTGGGCAGCAGCTGTATCAAATGAAAATGTCATAATTTATTTTTCCTCTTTATTCGTCAAACATGCTTCCGATCAAGCCACGGAAACGATCTGCTAATTTCGGTTTATTTTGTGAAGTCTGTTGAAAATCTGCAATTGGTTCTGCAGGAGCTACAGGTTCTACTTCTGGAGTAGGAGCTGGTTGAACAGACGTTGATTGTACAAACTGAGCTGTTTTCTGAATCATGCCCCCAAAACTAAGTGGCTGTTGGAATAATCCTTCATCACCCTTGACTGCTCGCTGAGCCAAGAGATGTACTTCTGTCAATTGTCCCGCAAATTCAGACAAGCTGATCACATGAGCAAAGGCAGGGTTACGGATTCCAACTTGATTAGGAACGTAAAGTTTGACACGAACACCAAAAACTTCTTGAGCAAGCTCCACAATACCAGGTAAAATAGTCGTTCCACCAATCAAAACAATACCACCAGGAAGATCCAATAAATGTCTTCTGTCTAAATCTTGTTTGATTTGTTCAAAAATATGCTTAATTCGTGCAGAAATAATTTCTGACAAGTAATTTTCTGTTACTTCAACAGGTTCTACTTCCCCAATCACTTCGACTTGGAATGTTTCTTTACTTGCGAGAGGAGGATAAGCCTCTCCATAGTTTAATTTCAAACCTTCAGCTAGTTTCTGTGATGTCTTCAAGACTTTAGAGATATCCTTAGTTACATAATCTCCGCCTTCTTGAAGAATATTGGTAAACTGGAGTTCTTGGTTACGGATTGTAGCGACAGTCGTTTGCCCTGCTCCCATATCAATCACTGTAGCACCAAATTCACGTTCACCTTCGTTCAAAACTGATTGAACCATTGCTAGTGGTGAAATGATAACATTTTCAACCTGAACACCTGCACGTTCAACTGTCTTACGCAAATTGTGCAAGATAGTACGAGGGCCTGTATAAAGCAAGCCACGCATTTCAAGGCGAACCCCCATCATACCACGTGGATCACGAATCCCTTGGAAGCCATCAACAATAAATTCTTCAGGAATAAAGGTAATGACTTCACGGTCAGGTGTCATACTCTTTGTCAAAGCTGATTTGACAACATTTTCAACATCTTGATCCGTAATTTCCTTGGTATCAGATGTTACTGGAATCATTCCTTGAGTTGGTTCCACCTGCAGAAGATTACCTGGCAAGCCGACATTCACTGATTTAATCGAAATACCTGCTTTTTCTTCTGCTTGGGAAATTGCTGATTTGATAGCAGTTGCTGCGGCATCAATATCAACAATAATTCCATCCTTTACCCCTTTACTTTTGGCATTACTCACGCCAATTACATTTAATTCACCATTTCTCTGCTCAGCTACAAGCACCTTGACAGAGCTTGTTCCAATATCTAGACCTGTAAAAAAGCCTTCTCTAGCCATTACATCGCATCCTCTCTATCTTCCAAGTTTCTCACTTCGTAATATTCCATAGCTAAACATGAGCATAGCTATTCACAGAATATTATAACACAAAAAATCTGATTGTGCTTAGTTTTTTCCTAAATTTACTAGCCAATTTTTAACTGGTAACTTCTCAAAGTAACTTCCACTTGCCTGACCAAAGTGGAAATTAGTCTAAA
>CAUTUU010000070.1:0-6575 GCA_963541545.1 uncultured bacterium
TCCGTCCTTTCTAGATCTTAGCTTTTCTTCAACCCACTACAGTTGACAAAGAGCCTTTTTTAGTAGACTCTTTATCAACTGTAGTGTGCTACGACTTATTGACTAAATCTCATTCATTGATGTATAATGGATATATTAAACGAACAATGTGATAGGGTGTACAATAATATCTAGTTATTAAAACAGATATTTCTCAATTATAGAAAGTCTATTTTCTAGAGGTGCTTTATGATTCATATCTTTAAATATCTCGATACAAAAACAAAATACCTAACGATTATTGGGGCACTAGCAAATGGGGGACTTGCACTGGGACAACCCTTGGTTGTTTCTAAAGCATTATCTATAGATCAAAATAGTTTAACATATTCGTCTATTTGGAAATTTGCTCTCTTTGGTTTTTCAGTCTATTTCGTTTTGTATAGCCTGATGTTGTTTTGTAATCATGCAAATAATGTCTTTCAACGTGAGATTCAAATGAATATTCGAACGAAATTACTCCAGAAGTTGATAGAAGACAGAGAATATAGTGAAGATGAGAAAATTACCATGCTGACACAAGATATGGAATTTCTAGGAGATAACTTCTTTAGATGCTATATGTCCATTTCATGTTGGGGATTTGGGGCGCTAATTACGGCAATCTATATCATTGCGCAAAATGTTATATTGGGTTCTATCTTTGTTTTCTTTACGATTTTACGTCCCATTCCACAATTTTTGATGAATAATAGGCTGAAAAATTCAGGGGAGGAAATGTCTCAGGAAAGAACTGCCGTTCATAACCAAATCTCTGATAGTATTCGGGGTGCTCAGACCTTTTACGAATGAATCAAACCTTATCTGAAAATTCTCAGCGTGTCTGGAATATTAATCTTCGTTATCAACGAGCTATTCAAAGGTTTGCTTTTACACATAATTTTGTTTTCTTTTGTAATGGTTTTATGGTATTTCTTAGCCAAGTACTACCTTTAGTATTGGGATTCTTCCTTGCCATGCATAATCATCATGTTTACTTAGCTAACTTGGTTGCTATGTATATTACTGCCGGCCAACTAGTGGGGCCTATTCAAAATATTATGTATGATATGGCAGATATGCAAGGCGCTAAAACAACAGTTGATAAGATTTTTGGAATTTTGAATCGAATTGATGATAGAGAAGTGGACAGCCACTCAATCTCTCAAGTAGCATATCTGGAAATTTTTCACTTAAATAAATCATATAACGGTAAGGAAATTATTCATGATTTCAATCTAACGATTCAACAAGGTGAAAAAGTTATCATAAAAGGGCCAAGTGGCTGTGGAAAATCCACACTTTTCCGAATGATTATTGGGAAAGAGAAAGCTGATAGTGGGATGATTACTTGTATCACAGAGGATGGCGCTAAAATAAGTAACTTTATTCGTCAGGTGGGCATCATCAGCCAGCATCCTTTTCTCTTTAATGATACTGTTCGTTACAACCTAAGCTTGGGACAAAAATTTTCAGATCAAGAGTTAGATGCTGTTTTAAAACAAGTAAAACTTGATTATGAACTGACAAATGGACTTGATTTTGTGATCACGGATAATGGAAAAAATATTTCAGGTGGACAGCGTGTCCGTATTGAACTAGCACGCTTTCTACTTCGTAAAAAGGAGATTTTATTAGTAGATGAGGTAACTGCAGCTCTTGACGTAGAAAATAGCCAGATGGTCCGAGACTTGATTTTCTCACTACCGATGATGGTGTTAGAAATTGCTCACCATATTAATAATGAAAGTCGCTATAATCAAGTCATTGAACTAAGAAAAAATTGATTTTCTAATGAATCCAAGATGTTATACTTAATGAAAATCAAAGAGTATTAGATAGATAAATTAAGTAACGGATGTAGTTCTGTATCCTACTAGATTAATTCAGCTAAAAACGACTAACAGTTTGTGTCTGCTAGTCGTTTTGTTATCGTTTCACCTATCTTTGTTAAAAGATAGAATAGTTTTTATGAATTTGGATCATCGAGACTACGACCGTGTAAACCTTTTTCACGTTGTACTTGGCGTAGTTTTTCTGGTGTAACATCGTTCCCTTCTTCGTCTACAATTTTGATTCCTTCAATATGGTGACGAACAGAGCGACGATAACCTTCGATGTACTCTTCACGTAGTTTGGCTTGTTCCACTTTTTCTTCTTGGGTCAAGCCTTCTGCTTTTTTCTTTTTAGCAAGCTCGTTGATACGAGCAATTTTTTTCGGATCCATTTCTTCTCCTTTTTGATAAGATAAAGTCCGCTTATCAAATTTTATTTAGTGTTAATTTGGTTAAAACGAGCAAGCTTAGATGCTTTTTGAGTTAAATGAGACAGGATAGCCAAACGATTTTGACGGACTGCCTCGTCTTCAGCCATAACCATAGTATTCTCAAAGAAGGCATCAATGACTGGGCTAAGCGCAAAGAGCTGTTTCAATTGTTGACTGGCAGTCCCTGACAAAACAAGTGATTCTACTGCTTCTGCCAAGGCTTTCTCTTCTTCATTCTCAAAGAGAGCTGAATCAACTGTAGCAACTCCTTCTGCCTTCTCAGCCAAATTAAAGGCACGAGAAAGTGATTCAACAGATGGTTTGAAGTCTTCTTCCTTGCTTGCTTCTACGAGAGCACTTGCCGCTTCTAGCATATCTGCCACAACAAAGTTTGATCCTGCAAGAACGGCTTCCTTAATATCTTTTGGAGTTGAACCCATCATCTTATCAACACGAGCCTTGATAAAGTCCATCACTTCTGCCTTATTTTCATAAGTCAAACTATCGAAATTCAAAGCATAAAGGCTATCAATCAACTCATCCATAGCAATATGCCAACCAAAGGCATCCAAGATACGAACCACACCTTGGGTCGCACGACGAAGGGCATAAGGGTCATTAGAACCTGATGGGATCAAACCTACTGAGAAGAAACTCAAAATCGTATCCAATTTGTCTGCAATGGCTAGCACTGCACCGACCTTGCTCTCTGGAAGTTCTCCTTCAGCTGATGTAGGCATGTAGTGTTCACGAATAGCAGCTGCCACCGCTGGAGTTTCCCCAGCAAGAAGGGCATATTTCTCACCCATAATTCCTTGGAGCTCGTCAAATTCGCCAACCATACCTGTCAACAAGTCAAACTTGTAAATGGCTGCTGCACGGGCTAGGTCAATCGTTTCATCCGCTGACAAGCCTGCTTTTTCTGCTAAGAGAATAGCAATCTGACCCGTACGAATCATGTGTTCACGAAGGGAACCAATCTTCTCATGGAAGGTGACATTGTTTAATTTTTCAACAAGGTCAGAAATGACCAATTTTTGGTCTTCACGCCAGAAGAATTCACCGTCTTCCAAGCGGGCTACCAAGACTTTTTCATTACCTTTGATGACATTTTCCAAATGCTCTGCGTTTCCGTTACGGACTGAAATGAAATTTGGCAAGAGTTTACCATCTTGATCACGAACAACAAAGTAACGTTGGTGTTCTTTCATTGAAGTCACCAAAACTTCTTCTGGAACTTCAAGGTATTTGGCATCAAAACTTCCCATAAAGGCAGTTGGGTATTCAACCAAGTTCAAGACTTCATTCAGCAAATCAGCATCAATTTCGATACGTACACCATGTTTTGCCTCAATTTCCTTGATTTGGTCAACAATCATTTGCTCACGTTCACGTGGATCTGCGATTACATACTGCTTACGAAGGTCTTCTTCATAGCTCAATGCTGACTGAATTTTGGTTTCTTTCCCCAAGAAACGATGACCACGGCTCACACGATCACCCTTGATATCAAGAAAATCCAAATCAAACTCTTCTTCATCTAAAAGAACAGTTAAAGTGTGAACAGGGCGGATGTATTCAAAGGTGTTGTTAGCCCAGTGCATGCTGACAGGGAAAGTCAAGGACTTCAAGACATCTACAACACCAGGAACAATGGCTTCAACTGCTTGACCAATTTCTTCCTTGGTAACATAGACATATTCTTCACCCTTGATTTCACGGAATTCGATATCTTCAACAGTCAATCCTTTTCCACGGACAAATCCTTGGGCTGCTTTGGTGAAGTTTCCATCACTATCCAAGGCGATTTTCTTTGCTGGACCCTTGAAATCTTCTGTCAAATCAGACTGTTTGTCTGCAAGACCAGTCACACGAACAGCCAAACGACGTGGTGTTGAGAAGGTTTGAATAGCTTCAAAAGACAGGCGATTTTCCTTGAGGAAGGCTGCCATTTTTTCGCCTAGTTGTTTTTCACTTGGTGTGACAACATAGGCTGGTAATTCTTCAAGACCGAGTTCTACTAATAAGTTTTTTGTCATGTTTTTTCTCCGAAAAGTATCTTTTTATTTTCCAGCTTGCCTTATGTGATTGGCACGCAAGCAACCAACTTCGTTGTTTCATTGCTAAAATTGGAGCCAAAAGTCTCCAATTTTGCCTAGTATCCTTAGCTTCACTAAGGATACCTTCATCACTGCGGCAACTGGTTCAGGGCTCACACTGTTCGCCCATTTTCGTAATTTGTCACTTTCTTTATTCTGCGTCTTCTGCTAAGAGTTTAGCTCGTGTTGCTTCATCCAAAAGTGGGTAACCTAGGCGTTTGCGTTCTGCGACAAAGGTTTTGGCTACGACACGAGCCAAGTTACGGATACGAGCGATATAGCCTGCGCGCTCTGTTACAGATACGGCACCACGCGCATCAAGCAGGTTAAAGGTATGTGAACATTTGAGAACATAGTCATAGGCAGGGTGAACCAAACCTTCTTCCAAAGCACGACCAGCTTCTTTTTCAAACTTATCAAAGTTTTCCAGCAACATTTCTTGATCAGAAATTTCAAATGAATATTTTGAATGCTCGTACTCAGGCTGGATAAAGATTTCTCCGTATTTTACACCATCAGCCCACTCGATATCATAGACAGAATCAACTTCTTGGATATAAGAAGCCAAGCGTTCCAAACCATAGGTAACTTCCGCAGTCACAGGGCCAGTTGCCAATCCACCAACTTGTTGGAAATAAGTAAACTGAGTGATTTCCATACCGTCAAGCCAAACTTCCCAACCAAGACCAGCTGAACCAGTTGATGGGTTTTCCCAGTTGTCCTCAACGAAACGAATATCGTGTTCCAAAGGATTGATTCCCAATTTTTCCAAAGACTCAAGGTAAAGTTCTTGGATATTTGATGGAGAAGGCTTCATAACCACTTGGAATTGGTGGTGTTGGTAAAGACGGTTAGGGTTTTCCCCGTAACGACCGTCTGCAGGACGACGTGATGGCTCTACATAAGCCGCATTCCATGGCTCAGGTCCAATAGCGCGAAGGAAAGTGTAAGGACTCATTGTCCCCGCACCTTTTTCATTATCATAAGCCTGCATAAGCATACAACCTTGGTCATTCCAAAATTGTTGCAAAGTAAGGATGATTTCCTGGAAAGTCAATTTTTTAGACATTGTTTACTCCTTTAGTTTTTATATTTCTTTTTCAATTAATTTCTGCTGAACAAACCAATTTAACAAGGGAAGAGTTTTATCTGTATTTGCCCATAAATGATAAGAATCGAAGACCGCTTGTACACTACCTAGATTTTCTACCAACTTATCTATTGTCAAAAAACTACGCCAGTATTCGTAAAAAATACTTGCATAGTTCTTATCATAAGTCGAAGAACCAAAATCATTCAATGAATGCCAACCATACTTCTTCTGAAAAAGTTCTACGAGAGATTGATTACAAATTTTTTCCGCCTGAAATTCCTCTTCTGTCAAGAAATACTTGCGACTAATATATTCAACCATCCCCTCTTCGAACCAGATATAAGAGTCATAACCATCAAAATCATCTAAAAAATGCTCCGACCAATGAGCTAACTCATGTCCTACAATCTGTAAGAGGAAATTTTCAGATAAAGAATGATAGTGACTTTCTATTGCTTGAGTTTGCTGAGAACACTCGTAGTCCATCAACTGATACAAATACAACTCTTTCCAAACAGCTAAATCAGGCGTCATAACCATTCGTCTATTATTTGTATAGGCTGGAACAGCGCTTTCCCTAATAATCTGTGTAGCAGCATTAAAACTTGACCAAATAACGGCTTGCGGTAAATCACAGACTGCAAGTTCATTCTTTAAAAAAGATTGATAATCTTTCAACTTTTCAGTATTTCTTACTACAAAATCACGAAATGCAGCTAGTTGACTATCGTCTTTTACAAGATAAAGGTTTTCCACGTCTCTCCTTTCTTTCACACAATAGACTGAATAAGCAAAAGAACCGCGTCCGACAATCCTAGGTTGATTTAACCTAGGGGCGTCAGAAACGCGGTTCCACCCTAATTTATTACTTCATTGTTTTTAAAAATACTACAGAAAGCGCCAGCACTTTATTTTGCTCTACTTGGCTCCCACTATCCCAAGCTCGCTTGAAGAACGCCATAAGACTTTCTTTCCTGCTGACTATTATATCAGAATTGTAACATACTGTAAATCAAAAACTATTGAAAGATGTATAGTATTCTCTAGGTAACTTCTCAAAGTAACTTCCACTTGCCTGACCAAAGTGGAAATTAGTCTA
>CAUTUU010000071.1:0-6437 GCA_963541545.1 uncultured bacterium
AGCCACTGGATACAGCCCGAACACGGCCATCAAAGAGGTCATTGATTTCTTCCAAGACCGAATTCAACCGTTCCTCACCAACAACCATACTCATCTTGAGCACACCACCAAAGAGATCAGAGGTTAATTCATCCACAAACTGCATCCGTTGGTAGAATTTTTCAATCATTTCTGGAGTCATGAAACTTTCAAGGTCTGTAAAAATAGTACCTTCCTTGACGAAACCACCCTTCATAGCCGTCACAACAAACTGGTCCTGACACGCTCGACCCTTGAAATGAGCCAAAGCCTTATCGACAATGGCATCATCCCAAGTCTGAGCCTGAATCAATTCATTGTTTTCAAATATACGAGCACCATTGGCAACAACCAGAACCACTCGATTGACCAAGTGCTCCAGTAGTTGCCTCATGCGGTGAATTTCATTGCCCGTCGCGATGACAAAACGAATACCCCTTTGATCCAACTGATCTAAAATCTTTTCCAAACGTGGGAGATCAAGCTGGCCTCTAGCATCCAGCAAGGTCCCATCCATATCTGTCGCAATTACTTTAATCGTCATTTACTTTCCTCTGAATTCAAGCTAATCCCACTTCAATCCTACATGTTCGTTCATTTCTTTATAGGCTGTATCAATTCGTTCCTTAGTCGCTTCATCTAACTGGTCACGATGACTACCACCCTCGATAAAATCTTCTAAGATATAGGTTTGGTAAAGGAAGAGTGGATAACCTTCTGGAGAATAGGTTCCTTTCGATGTACGATTTACCCAAGAAGGATGTGCTTTAGCAGTTTCGATTGTCGTCTTGCCAGCCTTTTTCTTAATGGTCACATCCATAAGGACACCACGCTCTGTCCACTTAGCATTCTCTTCATCTTGCATGGTTTCAATTCGTTGATTGGAAATAAAGTTCCCCATTGAATAGATAATGAGTTTCTTGTCTCCATCTTTTTCAACCGTTTCAGATGGTTCAACTACGTGAGGGTGCCCTCCAAAGATAATATCAGCTCCCCAATCAATCATCTTGTGATAAAGAGCCTTTTGTTCTTCAGTTGGTTCCAAGCGATACTCCACACCCATCTGAGGCATGATAATGGTGATATCTGCTTCCTTCTCTGCTCGTTCAATTTCAGCCTTCATCTTGTCTTCGTTTAGGTCTGAAAGATAGCGGTTATAGTCTTCTTGGGAAATACTTTGCTCAATTCCATTAAAACCATAAGAATAGGCCAAAAGTGCAACCTTGATACCATTCACTTCCTTGATAACCAGTGGAGCTTGATCACGGGACTCATGCGTATACACTCCAATAGGTGTCATTCCTGCCTTCTCAATAGCATCTGCTGTTGAAACCACACCTTCTATTTGTGAATCTAGGATATGGTTATGCGCCAAGTCTAGCACTTGATAACCAGCATCCTTGATGGCATCCATAACTTCGCCAGGTGCATTAAAGAGAGGATAACCTGCCAAATAGTGGTCCTTGTTTACCGTACCTTCAAAATCACCTATAATCAAATCTGCCTGCTTAAGCCATGGCTTCACATAATCAAAATTTTCATGAAAATCATAGGTTCCATCTTCTTTTAAAGCAGAACGATAGATGGGAATATGATAGAGGAGGTCCCCATTGGCCATAATTCTGGCAGTTTTTTCCTCTTCCTGATCTTTAGCATTTTGATTCGTCTTATTTGCTTCTTGAGAAATGGCATCCTTTTTTTGACTAGTCAAGGGGATTCCTTGGAAGCTTTCAAACAACAAGACCAAGCCCATTGATAAAGCAACTGCTAGCAAGAGTATCGCCACAAATCCCTTATTACTCCACTTGCGATAACTCCTAAAAAAGTTTACAAAGCCTCTCACAAAATGAAAAACTGGTCCACGTTTATGTCTATCTTGTCTTCTTTGCATCTTCATTCTCCCTACTTTCTAATGCAAGCCTTTTCTTTTTATTATATCACAGATAAGTAATTCTTTCACAATTGATACTCTTCGAAAATCTCTTCAACCCACGTCAGCGTCGCCTTACCGTGTATATGTTACTGACTTCGTCAGTTTCATCTGCAACCTCAAAACAGTGTTTTGAGCTGACTTCGTCAGTTCTATCTACAACCTCAAAGCAGTGCTTTGAGCAACCTGCGGCTAGCTTCCTAGTTTGCTCTTTAATTTTCATTGAGTATGAATTGAACATCCTATCTATTTTCTATAAATCCTAAAGGCTGTAATGCTTTCAATCCGTGTCATTTTGTGATATCATGTAGAGGTAATGAAAGGAGAGAAAATGTCTGCAATAGAACGTATTACAAAAGCTGCTCACTTAATTGATATGAACGATATTATCCGCGAGGGGAATCCGACTCTACGCGCGGTTGCTGAGGAAGTTACTTTCCCCTTGTCTGATCAGGAAATTATCCTTGGTGAAAAGATGATGCAATTCCTGAAACATTCCCAAGATCCTGTCATGGCTGAAAAGATGGGACTCCGCGGTGGTGTTGGACTTGCTGCCCCTCAATTAGATATCTCAAAACGTATTATCGCTGTTTTGGTACCAAATATTGTTGAAGAAGGTGAAACTCCTCAGGAAGCCTACGATTTACAAGCCATTATGTACAATCCAAAAATCGTCTCTCACTCTGTTCAAGACGCTGCACTTGGCGAAGGAGAAGGTTGCCTATCTGTTGACCGCAACGTACCTGGCTATGTTGTTCGTCATGCCCGCGTTACTGTTGACTACTTTGACAAAGATGGAGAAAAACACCGTATCAAACTCAAAGGCTACAACTCCATCGTTGTTCAGCATGAAATTGACCACATTAACGGAATCATGTTTTACGATCGTATCAATGAAAAAGACCCATTTGCAGTTAAAGATGGTTTACTGATTCTAGAATAAAGAAAATCCCGTTGCAAGACGGGGTTTTGTGTTATAATAGAGGCATGAAAACAAATGATATTGTCTATGGCGTCCACGCCGTTACCGAAGCCCTCCTTGCAAATACTGGAAACAAACTCTACCTCCAAGAAGATCTCCGAGGTAAGAATGTTGAGAAAGTCAAAGAACTGGCTACAGAAAAGAAGGTGTCCATTTCTTGGACTTCAAAAAAATCCCTCTCTGAAATGACTGAAGGTGCTGTCCACCAAGGTTTTGTTCTACGAGTGTCCGAATTTGCCTATAGCGAGCTGGATCACATCCTTGCCAAAACATGCCAAGAAGAAAATCCACTTCTATTGATTTTGGATGGATTAACTGACCCTCATAATCTAGGTTCCATCCTAAGAACAGCCGATGCGACCAATGTTTCAGGTGTCATCATTCCAAAGCACCGTGCTGTTGGAGTTACTCCTGTCGTTGCCAAAACGGCTACAGGTGCTATTGAACACGTTCCAATCGCCCGAGTGACCAATCTAAGCCAAACTCTGGACAAACTCAAGGATGAAGGTTTCTGGACCTTTGGAACAGATATGAACGGTACTCCTTGCCACAAGTGGAATACAAAAGGGAAAATCGCCCTCATCATCGGCAATGAAGGAAAAGGTATCTCTAGCAACATCAAAAAACAGGTCGATGAAATGATTACCATTCCCATGAATGGACATGTTCAAAGTCTTAATGCCAGTGTTGCTGCAGCCATCCTCATGTACGAAGTTTTCCGAAATAGACTATAAAAAAGTTTCCAGTCATATGATTGGAAACTTTTTTATGATTAACTATGTTCGGTGATAAACTTGTAGGCTTCTTGACCAGCGATAGCTCCATCTCCAACTGCTGTTGTTACTTGTCGAAGGTCTTTCAAGCGAACATCTCCAACTGCAAAGATACCGTCAACTGCAGTTTTCATGTGATTGTCTGTCACAATCCAGCCTGCCTGATCTTGGATATTCAATTCTTTAACAAAATCGCTAACAGGGTCCAAACCAACATAGATAAAGACACCACCGAAGGCTTGCTCTGTCACTTGACCTGTTTTCACATTTTCAAATACGACAGATTCTACTCGGTTTTCACCCTTGATTTCCTTGACTACAGAATCCCAGATAAAGCTGACTTTCTCATTCGCAAAAGCGCGGTCTTGTAAAACCTTTTGGGCACGAAGTTGATCACGACGGTGAACGATTGTAACAGTCTTAGCAAAACGAGTCAAGAAGAGGGCTTCTTCTACCGCTGAATCTCCACCACCGACTACCAACAAATCTTGGTCACGGAAGAAAGCACCATCACACACGGCACAGTATGAAACACCACGACTGTTCAGTTCTTCTTCTCCAGGTACTCCCAAAGGACGGTGTTTAGAACCAGTCGCTACGATAACGGTACGAGTTTCATATGTTTGGTCATCGGTAATCACTTTCTTAAAATCACCATGATCTTCTACATTTTCAACATAACCATAAATGTGCTCAACACCAAGATTTTCAAGTGGTTCAAACATCTTTTCAGCCAATTCAGGTCCACTAATATTAGCGTATCCTGGGTAATTTTCGATATCCGATGTATTATTCATCTGACCACCTGGCAGACCACCTTCAATCAAGGCTACTTTGAGATTGCTTCGAGCAGCATACAAGGCTGCAGTCATCCCTGCAGGACCAGCACCGATAATAATAGTATCGTACATATAGATTCCTTCTTTCTTGTTGTAACTATCTTTATTCTAACTTTTTCTTGTCAATCACGCAAGGATTATGCCTTGAAAACAAGAATTAAACTCATAACCGCAAAGGATAATACTGGAACAACCAAGACTCCAATCATAATCATATCATAGAGATGAGCTTGGCGAGCCTTGGCTGTCTTATCAACTCCCGACATAGCTCTCAGTCCAATCCAAATCCCTAAAAAAATCAGGACGAGGATGGTGGTCAAGATCAAACTCTCTAAATATAAAGAAAATAGTTGCAGTAGCATGATTTCTCTCATTTCTATCTTTTTTAAAGAGTAAACTCAGCTAGTCCAGCTAACTGAGTTTTTCTTTATCTATTATATCAAATATAAGTCCGTTTGTAACTAGCGAAGAATTCTTTTGTCCGCTCTTCTTTAGGATGGTGGATAATCTCATCCGGTGTTCCAGACTCAATGATTTTCCCCTTATCTAAGAAGAGAATCTTATCAGCAACTTGGGCTACAAAGGACATGTCATGACTGACCAAAATCATGGTTTGACCTGATTTCGCAGCATCTGCAATAGACTTCTCTACTTCACCAACCAATTCTGGGTCAAGGGCTGAAGTTGGTTCGTCTAAGAGCAAGACATCTGGTTTCATGGCAAGAGCACGCGCTAGGGCAACCCGTTGCTTCTGTCCACCTGATAAATGACGAGGATAATGATTCTCACGATCAGAAAGCCCAACCTTAGCCAACTCTTCCTTGGCAATCTTGGTTGCTTCTTGGTCAGATAATTTCTTAACAACAACCAATCCTTCTTTCACATTATCAAGTGCTGTGCGGCGTTCAAACAAATTAAATTGTTGGAAAACCATTGACAGCTTGCGACGCAGGGCCAGGATTTCTTCTTGCGTGATTTTAGAAAAATCAACTGAGAAATCATCAATCTGAATAGAGCCACTGTCAGGTGTTTCAAGATAATTGAGACTGCGAAGGAAGGTTGATTTTCCAGCTCCTGAAGAACCAATCAAGGCTACGACTTCCCCTTTTTGAATATCCAAGTCCAGATGATCCAAGACAGTCTGTCCTGAAAAGGATTTGCTTAAATTCGAAATCTTAATCATTAACGAAGGTCTCCTTTCACATCTGTTTGCACTGTATCAGGTGCAGAAATAGCCATTTTTCTCTCGATGAAACGACCAAGACTTTCAATTCCGATATTGACTACCCAATAAACAAGGGCAACGGAGATAAAGCGTTCAAAATAGCGATAATCGGCTCCACCCAAAATCTGAGCTTGGGCAAATACTTCCACAACACCCGCACTGAAGGCTAGGGAAGTTCCCTTGGTCAAGCCGATTAGGGAATTGATTAAGGTTGGAGTCGCCACAACTGCTGCATTTGGAATAATCACGCGACGATAAACTTGTGCTCGTGTCATACCCAGACTTCGTGCCGCCTCAATCTCACCAGGATTAACTGAGAGAATCGCTGCACGAATGGTTTCACTCGCATAAGCTGCCTCATTAAAGGCAAAGGCTACAATCGCAAAAGCAGCCGCTGGAATCGCATTGATATTGAGACCAGTACCCCATTGCTGATTGAGGGCTTTCAAAGCCAAAGGAATCCCGTAGTAGGTCAACATAAGCTGAACCAAAATCGGTGTCCCCTTTAAGAAACTAACAAAGAAAGCCTGCAAGGGATATAAAATTCTGACACGATTGATCTTCACAATGGCAAAAATCAATGCCAAAACCAAGCCAAAAAGGGCACCACCAATGGTCAACATAATCGTTGTTGGAAGTTGTTGGACAATTCTTGGAATCCCATCAAAGA
>CAUTUU010000072.1:0-6310 GCA_963541545.1 uncultured bacterium
TTTAGACTAATTTCCACTTTGGTTGGGCAAGTGGAAGTTACTTTGAGAAGTTGCCGAGATGCTTTTCTTTGAGAATCGGGTGTGGAGCGGTTGACGAATAGGCCAAAAACTAGTAGAATAGTAAGGAAACTTTATACGGAGGAAAGAAATGGATTTGGGTGATAATGAGCTAACACTGACTCCCATACCTGGGAAAAGTGGCAAGGCTTATATGGGTAGCTATCCTGATGGAAAGCGTATCTTTGTAAAAATGAACACCTCTCCAATCCTACCTGGTCTAGCTAGAGAACAAATTGCTCCACAATTATTATGGAGTCGCCGTTTGGCAGATGGGCGTGATATGTGTGCTCAAGAATGGTTGACAGGCAAGATATTGACCCCCTATGATATGAATCGTAAGCAAATCGTCAATATTTTAACCCGCCTACATCGCTCACGTCCTTTGATGACGCAGTTGAGTCGTTTGGGCTATGCCATGGAAACACCTGTAGATTTATTACAGTCTTGGCAAGAAACAGCTCCAGATGCTTTGCGTAAAAATCATTTTATCAGTGAAGTGATGGCTGATTTACGTCAGACTATTCCAGGATTTAGAGAGGACTATGCGACCATTGTCCATGGAGATGTACGACATAGTAATTGGATTGAGACAGATAGTGGCTTGATTTATTTGGTAGATTGGGATTCGGTTCGCTTGACCGACCGCATGTTTGATGTGGCCCATATGCTCTGCCATTATATTCCAGAACATCAGTGGAAGGAATGGTTGACCTACTACGGTTACAAGTACAATCAAACGGTATTAAATAAATTGTATTGGTACGGTCAATTGTCTTATTTGAGCCAGATTTCCAAGTATTATATGAACCAAGATTTAGAAAATGTTAATCGGGAGATTCATGGCCTGCGTCACTTCCGAGACAAGTATGGAAAGAGAAGATGAGAGTTAGAAATCGTAAAGGGGCGACAGAATTACTAGAGGCAAATCCCCAGTATGTGGTCCTCAATCCCTTGGAAGCCAAGGGGAAATGGCGGGACTTATTTGGCAATGATAATCCCATTCATGTGGAAGTTGGAAGTGGAAAGGGTGCCTTTGTTTCAGGTATGGCCAAGCAAAACCCTGACATCAACTATATCGGGATTGATATTCAAAAGTCTGTTTTGAGCTACGCTTTGGACAAGGTACTTGAAGTTGGAGTGCCTAATATCAAGCTTTTGTGGGTAGATGGTTCTGACTTGACTGACTACTTTGAAGACGGTGAGATCGATCGCTTGTATCTGAACTTTTCAGATCCTTGGCCTAAAAAGCGCCATGAAAAGCGTCGTTTGACCTATAAAACCTTCTTGGATACCTTCAAGCGTATCTTGCCTGAAAATGGAGAAATTCATTTCAAGACGGATAACCGTGGCTTGTTTGAGTACAGCCTAGTGAGCTTTTCTCAGTATGGTATGAAGCTCAACGGTGTCTGGCTAGACTTGCATGCTAGTGATTTTGAAGGCAATGTCATGACAGAATACGAGCAAAAATTCTCAAACAAGGGTCAAGTTATCTACCGAGTTGAGGCTCAGTTTTAATTTAAAGAGATTTCAAAAACTGTTTCGCATTCAAAAAGTAAAACGAGTCATATAGTCTAAGGATTTAGTTCTGAATTGCACAGAATTAAGTCCTTTTAGTTTAATTTTCAAACAGTAGTTTTTGCTAAGAGTGTATTTTTGGCCAGATAAGTGGTATAATGAAAAGGTTATGAGAAATAGTATAAACCCTCTTGTATTCTATCTTTTCTTTTTTCTTGTGATAGTTGGTTTGATTTTTTCTGATTATCAACAACATAGACAGGTAGAGGTGAAAGCAGAAAAAACTGAAACAACTATTGAAACCAGTGAAGGAGAGGAAAATAAGGTTATCGAAGACAGATTAGCCGCGATGACCTTGGAAGAGAAAGTGGGGCAATTATTTTGGGCTAGAGTTCCTTCTAATCATCAGATAGAAGATCTCCAATCCTATCATTTGTCTGGTTATATCTTATTTGGCAGAGATTTTGAGGGTCGAAGTTTAGAGGATATAAAGGCTTTGACAAAGGGATACCAAGCTGTTGCCAAGATTCCTTTGTTGATTGGTTCAGATGAAGAAGGAGGGACAGTGACTCGTATCAGTTCGATTTTAGAAACTCCTTTCAAATCTCCAATGGCACTTTATCATCAAGGGGGGATGGAGGCAGTGCTTTCTGATACGAAAC
Source organism: uncultured bacterium (assembly GCA_963541545.1). Lineage (GTDB taxonomy): Bacteria > Bacillota > Bacilli > Lactobacillales > Streptococcaceae > Streptococcus. The sequence continues at coordinate 2,238 of CAUTUU010000072.1, forward strand.
AGAAGGCGGAGCTGCTAAAATCTGTTGGGATCAATGCTGGCCTTTTCCCAGTTGCGGATCTTGCAAGGGAACAATCAGCCTTCATTTATGACCGCACGATTGGACAAGATGCCCGAACAACTGCAAGTTATGTTCAGCAGGTTGTAGAAGAACTTAAAAAGAGTAAGGTCGGGTCAACCTTGAAACATTTTCCAGGATATGGCGATAATGGAGACAGTCATACTGCTATTATCCAAGACAATCGTTCTCTGGATGAATTAAGACAAGCTGATTTTCTTCCCTTTCAAGCTGGGATAGATGCAGGGGCTGGTAGTGTGTTAGTCTCTCACAATATCTTATCTAAAATTGACACAGTGCCATCATCTATCTCACCGAAAATTACTGACCTTCTTCGTAAGGAACTGCATTTCAAAGGTGTTATTATGACGGATGATTTAGACATGGCGGGATTAGCCAATTTCGTCAGTCAGGAAGAAGCTGCTTTTCAAGTGATTGTAGCTGGAAACGATCTGATTCTAGGGTCTTCCTATCAAACTCAGATTCCTTATCTATTAAAGAAAATTTCCTCTGGAGAGTTGACAGAAGAACGTATTAATGAGTCTGTCAGACGTATTTTAACTTGGAAATACGACTTAGGATTATTAGGAGCAGCCCAGTAAGTCTTGTAAGGCCAGACAAAAAGCTTCAAGGTCAAATCCTTGCAGGTTAGCTTGATTTGTGTTATACTTATAACAAGAATATGAGAAAGAGAGGCGGGGAAATATCTTCGCCTCTTGCTTATGAGGAGGTGGACGCAATCGCAACAATCGTAGAATTAGTCAGAGAAGTTGTAGAACCTGTCATAGAAGCTCCTTTCGAACTCGTGGATATCGAGTATGGAAAGATTGGCAGTGACATGATTCTCAGTATTTTTGTAGATAAACCTGAAGGAATTACCTTGAACGACACGGCAGACTTGACAGAAATTATCAGTCCTGTCCTAGACACCATCAAGCCAGATCCCTTCCCAGAACAATATTTCCTAGAAATCACCAGTCCAGGCTTGGAACGTCCTTTGAAAACCAAGGATGCCGTTGCTGGAGCGGTTGGGAAATACATCCATGTCGGGCTCTACCAAGCCATCGATAAGCAAAAGGTCTTTGAAGGAACCTTGTTGGCCTTCGAAGAGGACGAGTTGACCATGGAGTATATGGACAAGACGCGTAAGAAAACTGTCCAAATTCCATACAGTTTAGTATCAAAAGCACGTTTAGCAGTTAAATTATAGAAAAAGAAAGGATAGCTTTTGAGGATTCAAAAGTGAAGAAAACATGAGTAAAGAAATGCTAGAGGCCTTCCGCATTTTGGAAGAAGACAAGGGAATCAAAAAAGAAGATATCATCGACGCAGTAGTAGAGTCGCTTCGTTCCGCTTATCGCAGACGCTATGGTCAATCTGATAGCGTAGCTATTGATTTCAACGAAAAAACAGGTGACTTTACAGTTTATACTGTCCGTGAAGTGGTTGATGAAGTATTTGATAGCCGTTTGGAAATCAGCTTGAAAGATGCTCTTGCCATTAATTCAGCCTATGAACTTGGAGACAAAATCAAGTTTGAAGAAGCACCAGCTGAGTTTGGTCGTGTAGCAGCCCAATCTGCCAAACAAACCATCATGGAAAAAATGCGCAAGCAAACACGTGCCATCACTTACAATACTTATAAAGAACATGAGCAAGAAATCATGTCTGGTACTGTAGAACGCTTTGACAACCGCTTTATCTATGTCAACCTTGGTAGCATCGAAGCCCAATTGTCAAAACAAGACCAAATTCCTGGAGAAGTTTTTGCTTCTCATGATCGTATCGAAGTATATGTTTACAAGGTTGAAGACAACCCTCGTGGTGTCAACGTCTTTGTTAGCCGTAGCCATCCAGAAATGATCAAACGTTTGATGGAACAAGAAATTCCTGAGGTCTATGACGGAACTGTTGAAATCATGAGCGTAGCTCGTGAAGCTGGTGACCGTACCAAGGTTGCAGTTCGTAGCCATAATCCAAACGTGGACGCTATCGGTACAATCGTTGGACGTGGTGGAGCTAATATCAAGAAGATTACTAGCAAATTCCACCCAGCTCGTTACGATGCTAAAAATGACCGCATGGTGCCAATCGAAGAAAACATCGACGTTATCGAGTGGGTAGCAGATCCAGCTGAATTTATCTACAATGCCATTGCTCCTGCTGAAGTTGACCAAGTTATCTTTGATGAAAACGACAGCAAACGTGCCTTGGTGGTTGTTCCTGATAACAAGCTTTCTCTTGCTATCGGTCGTCGCGGGCAAAACGTTCGCTTGGCGGCTCACTTGACTGGTTACCGTATCGATATCAAGTCTGCTAGCGAATTTGAAGCCATGGAAGAAGCTGGTTCGGTAGAGTTGGAAGCAGAAAACGAAACTGTAGAAGAATAAAAGCTGCTAGAGGAGGGAAAGATGAAAACAAGAAAAATCCCTTTGCGCAAGTCTGTTGTGTCTAACGAAGTGATTGATAAGCGTGATTTGCTCCGCATTGTCAAGAACAAGGAAGGGCAAGTCTTTATCGATCCGACAGGCAAGGCTAATGGCCGTGGCGCTTATATCAAACTAGACAATGCAGAAGCCCTAGAGGCGAAAAAGAAGAAGGTCTTTAACCGCAGCTTTAGCATGGAAGTGGATGAAAGCTTTTATGACGAGTTGATCGCTTATGTGGATCACAAAGTGAAAAGAAGAGAGTTAGGACTTGAATAAGCAAAAGATAAGCAATCTCTTGGGACTTGCTCAGCGAGCAGGGCGTATCATATCGGGTGAAGAATTGGTGGTCAAGGCCATTCAAGACGGCAAGGCCAAGTTGGTCTTTCTAGCCCATGATGCTGGACCCAATCTGACCAAGAAGATTCAAGATAAAAGTCATTATTATCAAGTAGAAATTGTAACCGTGTTTTCAACACTGGAATTAAGCATAGCAGTCGGAAAATCGAGAAAGGTTTTGGCTGTGACAGATGCTGGATTTACAAAGAAAATGAGGTCTCTTATGGAATAGAAGAGGAGGACATGATTTGTCTAAGAAAAGATTGTACGAAATCGCAAAAGAACTTGGAAAAGAAAGTAAAGAAGTTGTAGCGCGTGCAAAAGAGTTGGGCTTGGATGTGAAAAGCCACTCATCAAGTGTGGAAGAAGCTGTCGCTGCAAAAATCGCTGCCAGCTTTAAGCCTGCAGCTGCTCCAAAGGCAGAAGCAAAACCTGCAGCACCAAAAGCAAGTGCAGAAAAGAAAGCCGAAAAATCTGAGTCAGCTAAACCAGCTGTAGCCAAGGAAGAGGCAAAACCTACTGAGCAAGTCGCTCCTAAAATAGAAAAAGTAGCAGCTAAACCAGCTGTAGCCAAGGAAGAGGCAAAACCTACTGAGCAAGTCGCTCCTAAAATAGAAAAAGTAGCAGCTAAACCGCAAAGCCGTAATTTCAAGGCTGAGCGTGAAGCCCGTGCCAAAGAGCAGGCAGAACGACGCAAGCAAAATAAGGGCAATAACCGTGACCAACAACAAAACGGAAACCGTCAGAAAAATGACGGCCGTAATGGCGGAAAACAAGGTCAAGGCAACCGCGACAATCGTCGCTTTAATGACCAAGCTAAGAAACAGCAAGGTCAGCAAAATCGTGGAAATGAGCGCCGTCAACAAGAGGACAAACGTCCAAATCAAGCGGCTCCACGTGTTGACTTTAAAGCCCGTGCAGCAGCCCTAAAAGCAGAACAAAATGCAGAGTACGCACGTTCAAGTGAGGAACGCTTCAAGCAGTATCAGGCTGCTAAAGAAGCCTTGGCTCAAGCTAACAAACGCAAGGAACCAGAGGAAATCTTTGAAGAAGCTGCTAAGCTAGCTGAACAAGCACAACAAGCACAGCAAGTTCAAGCAGTGGTTGAAGTCGTCCCTGAGAAAAAAGAACCTGCAGTGGATACACGTCGTAAAAAACAAGCTCGACCAGACAAAAATCGTGACGATTATGATCATGAAGAAGATGGTCCTAGAAAACAACAAAAGAATCGAAGTAGTCAAAATCAAGTGA
>CAUTUU010000073.1:0-6267 GCA_963541545.1 uncultured bacterium
AATAGGCTCCATAATATCTATAGGGGATTTACCCACTACAAATATTATAGAGCCCTTAAAAGGAACCAGGTTCTAAAATCTGATTCCTTTTTTCTATGCTTTTATACTCTTCGAAAATCTCTTCAAACCACGTCAATTTCGCCTTACTGTACTCAAGTACAGCTTGCGGCTAGCTTCCTAGTTTGCTCTTAGATTTTCATTGAGTATTATTCTGCCAAGGCTCCCATTGGGTCCCATGGTGCAAGTACGATTGGCTCTGCTTCATAAGCAGCTTGTTCTTCGGTTGTTAACAATTCTTTACGGACAACGATTTGATAAGTATATTCGTCCATCCAAGCATCTGAGGCAACAAAGTAACCATCTGTACCGACCTTGTCTCCCCAAGAGTTTTCAACCTTCCACTTGGTTGATTTGCCATTTTCGTCCAAATCCACACCTGTCAAGACCATGGCGTGGGTCATCAAGCTTTCGCTGTAATCCAAACGTCCAGCCTTGTCTTGAGTGAGTTTAATGTCCATACTTGATTCAAAGTCATAAACATCTGTCGCAAGGATTCCAGCTTTTCGGTTGCTAAGCTGACCAACATCAGAACCAAACCAAACAGTCTCACCTGCTTGCATTTGGGCAATCGCTAATTCTTTCAAGCGCTCCATTGGAACGTTGATGTAGCGAACTGCACGACTACCAACCACATTTCCTAACATCTCAACTGTGTAAGATTGACCGTAAGGCTTGTCATCAGTTGGGGCGTTGATAACAGAAACGTAATCTTCTAGTGGAAGATTGACATATTTCTTGTAAAATTCTTGTGGCGTGATACCCTTTTCGCTTTGGTAGTTGTTATCCTTATCGCGATAAGCAAAGTCAAATTTACGTGGTGGAAGTCCTAAAGACATAGCAAGGAAGTTAAAGATTTCTTGCAAGAGATCTTCTTTCTTAGCTTGTACAGTCGCTTGGTCTGCACCAGAAGCAAGTAAGTCACGCAAGATTTGAGCATCTTGGCGAAGCAATTTGTTGAGGATGGCATTTAGCTCACGACTGCTGCTAGATGAAACTGACTCAGGATAAACTGACTTAGGAACAACACCGTATTTCTCAAAGAGAGAAACGACCATATCCCATTGACCGCCATCTTGTTGAGGAGTTTGAAGTAGGAATTTAACCTTACGACTCGTCAAGTCTTGGTCTGCAGTCGCAATGACTTGCTCCAAGAACCAGTTGGATTTCTCATACTTGTCCCAGAAGAAAGTATGGGCCTGTGACAACTCAAAGTTTTCCAATTTGTATTGCGAGATAAGCTTGTGGCGGAAGGTGTTAAGAGCTGCAAACATCCAGCAACGACCAGACGCCTTCTGGTTGGTTACCTTATCCTTTGTCAAATCCAATGAGAAAACAGGGGTATTGTCTACATGGCTTTGGCGACGTTCTAGGGCTGCAAAAATTCCGTTGTGGCTAGCAGCATTTTCAATCGCTTGGTATTTTACATTTGCTTCATAGTTGGCAAATAATTTATCAGTAAATGATTCTTGAATCGCGTTCATAGATTCCTCCTTTTATTCTACAGTCTATTATAACGCTTTTCACAAAGTAAGCAACTGAAAAACATAAAAGGCAAGGATATTCTTCCTCACCTTTTTCTAACATAAATCCAATTAAGCAATACTTGCAAGGAGAGCTTCTAGCTCTTCCTTTGTCAAACGACGCCATTCTCCTCTTTGTAAATTCTCATCCAAAACTAAAGTTCCCATAGTCAAACGCTGTAGGTCTACTACTTCCTTGCCACAGTAAGCCACCATACGCTTGACCTGATGGAACTTCCCTTCTGCAATGGTCACACGGATTTGGCTTTGATTCTTTTCTGTATCTATGGACACAAGCTCCAATCTAGCAGGCTGACAGGTAAAGTCTTTGAGCGGAATTCCCTTAGCAAATGTCTCCACATCTTCTTGGGTCATGATTCCCTTGACTTGTGCCTGATAAGTCTTGTCCACATGACGCTTGGGCGAAAGAAGAGCATGAGCCAGCTGGCCATCATTGGTCAAGAGTAGGAGACCATGTGTATCGATATCCAGTCGTCCTACTGGGAAAACTTCCTTGGTCCGAGCAATATCATCCAGCAAGTCCAAAACTGTTCTGTGCTTGGGATCCTCAGTCGCTGAAATAACTCCTTGGGGCTTGTTCATCATGTAGTAGACAAACTCTTCATACTCCAGCACTTGCCCATCAAAGCGAATCTCATCTCTTTCTTCATCAATCTGCAATTTAGCTGACTTTTCTTTTTTACCATTTACCGTCACGCGCCCAGCCTTGAGCAAGTTTTTGACCTCAGTCCGACTTCCCACAGCGCAGGCAACTAAAAATTTATCTAATCTCATAGAACTATTATATCATACTCAAAAGGAGGCTGGTACAATGACCAACTTCCTTTTCGTTTCTGATTTAGGAAATTAACTTCCTCGTCTCCAAAAAAATAGCTAAGACAATCATAGCACCTAAAATCGCTGGGATAAGGGCTGTTCCTGATAAAACTGGACCCCAAGTTCCAAAGAGCAAGTGACCCAGAAAGGCTCCAATCCAACCGAGGAACATTTTTCCAAAACATCCCATACGTTCTCCACGATTGGTCAAAGCACCTGCCAAGAGTCCTACTAGGAGACCAACAAACATACTTCCTATCATCTTGGCTCCTTAATTTGCCCAATCTCCGTTACGGAAGAGAGGTACTCGCGTCCCATCCTCACGGATACCATCGATATCCATCTGATTAGAACCAATCATAAAGTCCACATGAACATCTGAACGGTTAAGCCCCGCAGCTTCAAGCTCTTCTTCACTCATCTCTGCACCACCAACGACGCTAGTCGCATAGGCTGCACCGATAGCCAAGTGGTTTGAAGCATTCTCATCAAAAAGGGTGTTGAAGAAGGTAATGCCTGACTGAGAAATTGGACTTGGATCTGGTACCAAGGCACATTCACCCAAGGCACGCGCACCAGCATTTTCAAAGACAAGGTCTTTCATGACCTGATCCCCCTTCTCAGCAGTGATGTCAACGATTTGTCCATCCTTAAAGGTCACCTTAATACCTTCAATGATATTTCCGTTGTAGCTAAGCGGTTTTGTAGAAGTAACATAACCATCTGCACGACGGAAGTCTGGCGCTGTAAAGACTTCCTCTGTTGGCATATTTGGCAAAAATCCTTCGCCCTGTGCATTGATAGCACCAGCTGATTCCCAAACGTGGTTCTTAGGCAAGCCAAGTGTCAAATCTGTCCCTGGAGCTGTGTAGTGAAGGGCTGAAAATTGCTCTTTATTAAGCATATCTGCCTTGCTCTTAAGAATGGCAGCGTGTTCTTCCCAAGCCTTAACAGGATCTTCTTCATAAACACGGCAAGTTTTGAAAATTTGGTCCCAAAGAAGATCGACTGCTTCTTCAGCGCTCGCAGCATTTGGAAAGACTTTTTTAGCCCATTCAAGTCCAGCAGCGGCTGCTACAGTCCAGCTAACTTTGTTAGATTGCGTTGCGATACGCATTGGCTTCATGGCAAGTCCCATAGCTTTAGCAGAAGCTGAAAGCTTGTCAGCATCCACTCCGTTCAAGGCACCTGGGTCAGAAGAACGAACACCAAGACGGCTAGCCTTGTTCTCCAAGAGATAGTTCATCTCAGTAATCTTATATTCTGGCACATTGTCCAAACGCTCCATCGGCGCATGGAGGAATTTCTCACGGTTAATGACATCATCTGTCCACTGAACGATAACCTCATGCGCACCCAAGGCATAAGCTTCTTTCACGATCAAATGCGCCAACTCGCGTTGCTCCACATCGATAGAGAGGACCAAAGTATGACCAGGCTGCACGTTAATTCCATTTGCAACCAACAATTTCGCATATTTTTCTAGATTTTCTTTAAAATTTGGTAAAACCATTCTGTTTTCTCTTTTCTATTTTTATTTTTCTTTCAAAGCAGAAAATAATCCTGCCAAAGCAATAGCACCTGACAAGAGTGCTGTCGATAGAAGAATTGTCTGATCAGCAAGTTCTAATTGATACTCAAACACCTTCTCAGCCGGCTTGTCTTCCGCAAAAATTCTTAGTTTCATCTTTTTTCCTCCAAGACCTTAAAACAACTCATCAAACAAACTCAACTGGTTATCCTCTGGCATATTGCCGAGAATTCCCATTTCATCCATCTTTTCAACCAAGGTAGATGAGAGGCCACCGCGTTTGCGTAGTTCTGTTTTGGAGAGGAATTCTCCCTCTTCACGCGCTCGTACCAACTGCTTGGCAACGTTCTCTCCCAGACCATCCATTGCTACAAATGGCGGAATGAGGGTATCCCCATCAATGAGGAACTCTGTCGCCTGACTACGGTAGAGGTCGAGTTTGCCAAACTTAAAGCCACGTTCCCACATTTCATTGACAATCTCAAGAGTTGTATAGAGGTCAATTTCCACATTAGAGGCTTCATTATTCTTCCGTTTTTCAGCGATTTCTTCCATTCTGCGCTTGATAGCATCCAAGCCTGCACCCATGGTCTTGATATCAAAGGCCTTGGCGCGGATTGAGAAGTAAGCACAGTAATAATAAATGGGATGGTGAACCTTGAAGTAGGCCACACGCAAGGCCATCATAACGTAGGCTGCCGCATGGGCTTTGGGGAACATATACTTGATTTTCCCACAGGACTCGATATACCACTCTGGCACCTTATTGGCCTTCATGGCTTCGATATAACCATTTCGCTCCTCTTCGGAAATCTTCAACCATAAGCCCTTACGTACCCGTTCCATGATGGTAAAGGCCATCTTAGGCTCTAGACCAGCATGCATGAGGTAAACCATGATGTCGTCCCGACAACCGATAACGGTTGATAGATCCGCAATCCCTTGCTTGATCAAATCCTGGGCATTTCCCAACCAGACATCGGTACCGTGGGACAGACCTGAGAGCTGAAGCAACTCCGCAAAGGTCGTCGGATGCGTCTCATCTACCATACCACGTACAAAGTTGGTCCCAAACTCTGGAATTCCCAGCATACCCGTCGGAGTGCCGATTTGCTCAGGTGTTACCCCTAACACATCGGTCCCTGAAAAGAGGGCCATCACGCCTTCGTCATCCATAGGAATTTCATTAGGATCAATCCCAGACAAGTCCTGCAGTTTCCGAATCATGGTCGGATCATCATGCCCCAGCACATCGAGTTTGAGGACGTTCTCATCGATATCATGGAAGTTAAAGTGAGTGGTCTGCCATTCAGCCGTCACATCATCCGCTGGATACTGGACAGGCGTAAAATCGTAAACATCCATGTAGTTAGGAATAACAACGATTCCCCCCGGGTGTTGTCCTGTTGTCCGCTTGACTCCAGCTGCACCTTGAGCGAGGCGTTCCACCTCTGCATCACGATAAAACTTGCCATAATCTCTCTCATAGCCCTTGACAAAGCCATAAGCAGTTTTAGCAGCTACCGTACCAACCGTTCCCGCACGAAAGGCATATTCTTCACCAAAGATATCACGCACATCCAAGTGGGCACTAGGCTGGTCTTCCCCCGAGAAGTTCAAGTCAATATCGGGAACCTTGTCCCCATCAAAACCGAGGAAGGTCTCAAACGGAATATCCTGCCCATTTTTGCTGAGTTTATGGCCACACTTTGGACAATCCTTATTGGGCATATCAAAACCTGAGCCGTAAGAACCATCGGTGATAAACTCGCTGTACTGACACTTCCCACAGACATAGTGAGGAGAGAGAGGATTAACCTCCGTAATCCCAATCATGGTCGCAACAAAACTGGACCCAACAGACCCACGAGAACCAACCAAGTAACCCCGTTCATTGGAACGTTGCACCAGCATCTGCGAAGCTAAATAAATCACGGCAAATCCATTCCCCAGAATAGAAGTTAATTCTTTTTCAATTCGCAAATCAACAATATCTGGCAGCGGATTTCCATAAATCTCAAAGGCTTTCTTATAGGTCAACTCAGCGACCGTTTCTTCAGCCTTGTCGATGAAAGGCGTGTACAAGTCACCCTTAACAACCTCAACAGGTTCAAAAGTATCTGCCAAGGCATTGGGATTTTCAATAACCAGTTTACGAGCCAAATCCTCTCCCAAGAAGGCAAATTCATCCAACATCTCATTAGTCGTTCTAAAATGAGCCTTGGGAAGAGGAGCTGGTTGGGCATGTTCACCATGACCAATAGTTCGGTTAATCATCGCCCCCTGTCCCAAACTACGGACGATAATTTCACGGTAAAT
>CAUTUU010000074.1:0-6219 GCA_963541545.1 uncultured bacterium
CTGGTCAAGAAATCAGGGTAGAACGCCATATCTATCGTAGTGGAGATAGCGAATACAAAATTGACGGCAAGAAAGTGCGTCTGCGTGATATTCATGACCTCTTCTTGGATACTGGATTGGGACGAGATTCCTTCTCCATCATTTCCCAAGGGAAGGTTGAGGAGATTTTCAACTCCAAGCCTGAAGAACGCCGTGCTATTTTCGAAGAAGCTGCAGGAGTTTTGAAATACAAGACTCGCAGAAAAGAAACAGAAAGCAAACTGCAGCAAACTCAAGATAATCTGGACCGTCTTGAAGACATTATCTACGAGTTGGACAATCAAATTATGCCCCTTGAGAAACAAGCTGAGAATGCTCGTAAGTTTCTGGACTTGGAAGGTCAACGTAAGGCCATTTATTTAGACGTGCTGGTTGCTCAAATCAAGGAAAATAAGCTTGAACTAGACTCTACAGAAGAAGAGTTGGCGCAGGTTCAGGAACTATTGACTAGTTATTACCAAAAGCGTGAAAAATTAGAAGAAGAAAATCAAACTCTTAAAAAGCAACGCCAAGATTTACAGGCTGAAATGGCTAAAGATCAGGGCAGTTTGATGGACTTGACCAGTCTAATTAGTGATCTAGAGAGAAAATTAGCCCTATCGAAACTGGAATCTGAACAAGTAGCCCTGAATCAACAGGAAGCACAAGCCCGTTTGGCTACTTTGGAGGATAAGAAAAATTCACTTATCAAAGAAAAATCTGATAAAGAAAGTTCTTTAGCTCTCTTAGAAGAAAATCTAGTCCAAAATAATCAAAAACTCAATCGACTAGAGGCTGAATTACTGGCTTTTTCAGATGATCCTGATCAGATGATTGAGCTCTTACGTGAACGCTTTGTAGCTCTTTTACAAGAAGAAGCGGATGTCTCAAACCAACTGACCCGTATTGAGAATGAGTTGGAAAATAGTCGTCAGCTTTCTCAAAAACAAGCAGATCAATTAGAAAAGCTGAAAGAACAGTTAGCTACAGCTAAAGAGAAGGCTAGTCATCAAAAAGAAGAGCTTGAAACTGCCAAGGAGCAGGTTCAGAAATTACTGGCCGACTATCAAATCTGTGCCAAGGAGCAAGAGGAGCAGAAAACTTCCTATCAAGCTCAACAAAATCAACTTTTTGACCGTCTGGATAGTCTCAAAAACAAGCAGGCTAGAGCCCAAAGTTTGGAAAATATTCTGAGAAATCATAGCAACTTTTATGCAGGTGTCAAGAGTGTCCTCCAAGAAAAAGACCGCCTTGGTGGGATTATTGGTGCAGTCAGTGAGCATCTGACCTTTGATGTGCACTATCAAACTGCCCTAGAGATTGCGCTTGGAGCCAGCAGTCAACATATCATCGTAGAAGATGAAAACGCGGCAACCAAGGGCATTGACTTCCTCAAACGAAACAGAGCTGGTCGTGCAACATTCCTTCCTTTGACGACTATTAAGGCGCGTACGATTTCTAGTCAGAACCAACATACTATCGCTGCAAGCCCAGGTTTCCTTGGGATGGCAGATGAGCTGGTTACTTTTGATACTAGACTGGAAGCTATTTTCAAGAATTTGCTAGCTACGACGGCGATTTTTGATACAGTAGAACATGCGCGTGCAGCAGCTCGACAAGTTCGTTATCAGGTTCGCATGGTGACATTGGATGGGACAGAACTGCGTACAGGTGGTTCCTATGCAGGTGGAGCTAATCGCCAGAATAATAGCATTTTCATCAAGCCAGAACTGGAGCAATTACAAAAAGAAATTGCTGAAGAAGAAGCAAGCTTACGTTCAGAAGAGGCCGCTTTGAAGACCTTGCAAGATGAGATGGCTAGATTGACCGAATCATTAGAAGCCATTAAATCTCAGGGAGAGCAGGCTCGTATTCAGGAGCAGGGCTTGTCCCTTGCTTATCAGCAAACTAGTCAGCAAGTTGAAGAACTGGAAACTCTTTGGAAACTCCAGGAAGAGGAATTAAATCGTCTTTCTGACGGAGATTGGCAAGCGGATAAGGAAAAATGTCAAGAGCGCCTCACTACTATCGCCAGCGACAAGCAAAATCTGGAAGCTGAGATTGAAGAGATTAAATCAAACAAAAACGCCATCCAAGAACGCTATCAAAACTTGCAGGAAGAGGTATCGCAAGCTCGCTTGCTTAAGACGGAACTGCAAGGGCAAAAACGTTATGAAGTAGCTGATATTGAGCGTTTAGCCAAGGAATTGGACAATTTAGATATCGAACAAGAGGAAATCCGGCGCCTTCTCCAAGAAAAGGTTGATAATCTTGAAAAGGTTGATACAGAGCTTCTAGCCCAGCAGGCCGAAGAAGCCAAAACTCAGAAAACAAACCTCCAACAAGGTTTGATTCGCAAGCAGTTTGAATTAGATGATATAGAAGGTCAGCTGGATGATATTGCCAGTCATTTGGATCAGGCTCGTCAGCAGAATGAAGAGTGGATTCGCAAGCAAACACGTGCTGAAGCCAAGAAAGAAAAGGTCAGCGAGCGCTTGCGCCATCTACAAAGTCAATTAACAGACCAGTACCAGATTAGCTATACTGAAGCACTAGAAAAGGCACATGAACTTGAAAACCTCAATCTAGCTGAGCAAGAGGTTAAGGATTTAGAGAAGGCTATTCGCTCACTGGGGCCTGTCAATTTGGATGCTATTGAACAGTACGAAGAAGTTCACAGCCGTCTGGATTTCCTCAATAGCCAGCGAGACGATATTTTGTCAGCGAAAAACCTACTTCTTGAAACCATCACAGAGATGAATGATGAGGTTAAAGAACGCTTTAAATCAACCTTTGAGGCCATCCGTGAGTCCTTTAAAGTGACCTTCAAGCAGATGTTTGGCGGAGGTCAGGCTGACCTGATCTTGACTGAGGGAGACTTACTGACAGCTGGGGTTGAGATTTCTGTCCAACCACCTGGCAAGAAAATCCAGTCTCTTAATCTGATGAGTGGTGGGGAAAAAGCCCTATCGGCTCTTGCCTTGCTTTTCTCCATTATTCGTGTCAAGACCATTCCATTTGTCATTTTGGATGAGGTAGAAGCTGCGCTGGATGAAGCTAATGTTAAACGTTTTGGGGATTACCTCAATCGATTTGACAAGGACAGCCAGTTCATCGTCGTAACCCACCGTAAAGGAACCATGGCAGCGGCTGATTCCATCTATGGAGTGACCATGCAGGAATCAGGTGTTTCGAAGATTGTTTCAGTTAAGTTAAAAGATTTAGAAAGTATTGAAGGATGACAATTAAACTAGTAGCAACGGATATGGACGGAACCTTCCTAGATGGGAATGGGCGCTTTGATATGGACCGCCTCAAGTCTCTCTTAGTTTCCTACAAGGAAAAAGGGATTTACTTTGCGGTAGCTTCGGGTCGGGGATTTCTGTCTCTAGAAAAATTATTTGCTGATGTTCGTGATGATATTATTTTCATCGCTGAAAATGGTAGTTTGGTCGAATATCAAGGTCAGGACTTATATGAAGCGACCATGTCTCGTGAGTTTTATCTAGCAACTTTTGAAAAACTGAAAGCTTCACCTTATGTAGATATCAATAAGCTTCTTTTGACTGGTAAAAAGGGCTCTTATGTTCTGGATACGGTTGATGAGACCTATTTGAAAGAGAGCCAGCATTATAATGAAAATATCCAAAAAGTAGCGAGTTTAGAAGATATCACTGATGACATTTTCAAATTTACAACCAACTTTACAGAAGAAACGCTTGAAGCTGGAGAAGCTTGGGTAAACGAAAACGTTCCTGGTGTCAAAGCTATGACAACTGGCTTTGAATCCATTGATATTGTGCTGGACTATGTCGATAAGGGAGTGGCTATTGTTGAATTAGCTAAAAAACTTGGCATCGCCATGGATCAGGTTATGGCTTTTGGAGACAATCTAAATGACTTGCACATGATGCAGGTTGTGGGACATCCTGTAGCTCCTGAAAATGCGCGACCAGAAATTTTAGAATTAGCAGAGACTGTGATTGGTCACCATAAGGACCAGTCGGTTATAGCTTATATGGAGGGCTTATAATGGCAGATATAAAATTGATTGCATTAGACTTGGACGGGACCTTGCTGACTACTGATAAAAGGCTGACGGATCGTACCAAGGCAACCTTGAAAGCTGCGCGTGATCGTGGTATCAAGGTCGTATTGACAACTGGTCGTCCCTTAAAAGCTATGGATTTCTTTCTCCATGAGCTAGGTACTGACGGTCAGGAAGATGAGTATACCATTACCTTTAATGGAGGGTTGGTTCAGAAAAATACAGGTGAAATCCTTGATAAGACAGTCTTTTCATATGATGATGTGGCACGCTTGTATGAAGAAACAGAGAAATTATCACTGCCTCTTGATGCCATCTCAGAAGGAACTGTTTATCAAATCCAATCGGACCAAGAAAGTCTTTATGCCAAATTCAATCCAGCTTTGACTTTTGTACCAGTGGACTTTGAAGACCTGTCTAGTCAAATGACTTACAATAAATGCGTGACTGCCTTTGCTCAAGAACCCTTGGATGCAGCCATTCAGAAGATTTCTCCAGAATTGTTTGACCAATATGAAATTTTTAAATCACGAGAAATGTTGCTAGAGTGGTCACCAAAGAATGTTCATAAAGCAACAGGTTTGGCCAAACTAATCAGCCATCTGGGAATCGACCAAAGCCAAGTCATGGCCTGTGGTGATGAAGCCAATGATTTGTCTATGATTGAATGGGCAGGGCTCGGTGTTGCCGTCCAAAATGCTGTTCCTGAAGTCAAGGCAGTCGCAAATGTAGTGACTCCAATGACCAATGATGAAGAAGCTGTCGCCTGGGCTATCGAAGAATATGTGTTAAAGGAGAACTAAGATATGGGATTATTTGACCGTCTATTCGGAAAAAAAGAAGAACCTAAAATCGAAGAAGTTGTAAAGGAAGCTCTGGAAAATCTTGATTTATCGGAAGATATTGAACCTTCTCTTACAGAATCTGAGGAAATTCCTCAAGAAGAAACAGAAATTGAAAGTTCTGAAGAAGCTGTGTTTGAAGAAGAGGAAATCCAAGACACGGTTGAAGAAAGTCAGGACTCAGAGCCAGTTGTAGAAGTTCAACAAGTAGAAGAATTTCCAAACTCAGAAGAAGTCACAGAGGAAGAGAATCCTGAGCTTGAAGAAACTGTAGAAGAAAATACTTCTGAAGTTCTTGAACCAAAAACTCCTCAGGTAGAAGAAACTGTTCAGGAAAAATATGACCGTAGTCTTAAGAAAACTCGTACAGGTTTCGGTGCTCGCTTGAACGCCTTCTTTGCTAATTTCCGCTCTGTTGATGAAGAATTCTTCGAGGAATTGGAAGAACTGCTGATCATGAGTGACGTTGGTGTCCAAGTCGCTTCTAACTTAACTGAGGAGCTACGCTACGAAGCCAAGCTTGAAAACGCCAAGAAACCTGACGCACTACGCCGTGTCATCATTGAGAAATTGGTTGAGCTTTATGAAAAGGATGGCAACTACGATGAAAGCATTCATTTCCAAGATGGCTTGACAGTCATGCTCTTTGTCGGGGTCAATGGCGTTGGGAAAACAACTTCTATCGGAAAACTAGCCCACCGCTATAAACAAGCTGGTAAGAAGGTCATGCTGGTTGCAGCAGATACCTTCCGTGCAGGAGCAGTAGCCCAGCTAGCTGAATGGGGCCGACGAGTAGATGTTCCAGTAGTGACTGGACCTGAAAAAGCTGACCCAGCTAGTGTGGTCTTTGATGGCATGGAACGTGCCGTGGCTGAAGGTATCGATATTCTCATGATTGACACCGCAGGTCGTCTGCAAAACAAGGATAACCTTATGGCTGAGTTGGAAAAGATTGGTCGCATCATCAAACGTGTGGTGCCAGAAGCACCCCATGAAACCTTCTTGGCTCTTGATGCTTCAACAGGTCAAAACGCTCTTGTACAGGCCAAAGAATTTTCAAAAATTACTCCTTTGACAGGAATTGTCTTGACTAAGATTGACGGAACTGCTCGAGGTGGTGTTGTTCTAGCCATCCGAGAAGAACTCAATATTCCTGTAAAATTGATTGGTTTTGGTGAAAAAATCGATGATATTGGAGAATTTAACTCAGAAAACTTTATGAAGGGTCTCTTGGAAGGCTTAATCTAATCAGAAACAAAAATCGGCTCTTTGTCAACTGTAGTGGGTTGAAGAAAAGCGGCTCTTTGTCAA
>CAUTUU010000075.1:0-6022 GCA_963541545.1 uncultured bacterium
TTAGACTAATTTCCACTTTGGTTGGGCAAGTGGAAGTTACTTTGAGAAGTTGCCATTTAAACTAAAATAGTTCTCTAGGAAATTTTTCCTTGACATCTCTTTTCAAAGTGGTAAAATAGTTCTCATGGAAACCTATTTAGTTCCTAGGAGAACTAAATATAATGATTAGAAAGGAGTTAGTATGGATAAACCGATGTTGGTCTTTAAGCGTTTTGGTCATCAGATTCATCTGATGGTGCAAAGGGAAGCCAAACGTTGCGACATTGAATTTATGGGTGGACCACAAGGTCAGGTTGTACGTTTTTTGGATAGCCGTGAGGAAAATCAAGACTTGGTCTTGATTAAAGATATCGAGCAGGAACTCAAAATTACCAAGTCTGTTGCTAGTAATCTAGTCAAACGTATGGTGCAAAATGGTTTGGTGGAATTGGAGACGAGTCCTGTCGATAAGCGGGCTAAGTTTGTTCGTCTGACGGACAAATCGCGCTCTCAAATGCAGCAGGTTAAGGCCTTCTTTGAGCGCATTGACAAGCAGTTGATAGAAGACGTAGATGAAGATGAATTACTGATCTTTGAGAAGGTCCTTGCTCAACTACAGAAAAATATCAAGAGAATAGGAGGAGAGAATGAAGAAATTAGCAAAACGAATTAGTGGAAAAGAATGGGGGATTGTTTTCCTAGCCATTCTCTTTACCTGCTTTCAAGTTTATCTAGAGTTGGAAGTGCCAACCTATATCTCGAAAATTACGGATTTACTAGGAACTCAGGGTAGCAACTTAGATGAGTTATGGCAGCCAGCAAGCATGATGGTGGGAATGTCCTTTCTGGCCTTCTTGTCCGCAGTTGCAGTTGGATTTTTTGCGTCTAGAGTGGCTGCTTCTTATACTAGTAGGCTAAGAAGTGATATTTTTAACAGAGTTTTAGACTACTCGCAGACAGAGATTAAGAAATTCTCTATTCCTAGTCTCTTAACTCGTACCACCAATGACATTACTCAAGTTCAGATGTTGATTACCATGGGCTTGCAAGTGGTTACGCGTGGTCCGATTATGGCTATCTGGGCCATCGGGAAGATTTTAGGCCATTCAGAATACTGGCTCTGGGCCATTCTTGTGGCAGTGATTGTCAACGTTTTGATGACGATCGTTTTGGTGACGCTAGCCTTTCCAAAACAGTCCTTGATTCAGGGGCTGACAGATAAACTGAACAGTATCACTCGTGAAAGTTTAACAGGTATTCGCGTCGTTCGCGCCTACAATGCTGAAGAATACCAAAATGAAAAATTTGCAGCAGCAAATGATGAATTGACACGCTTGAATTTGTTTGTCAACCGTCTCATGGCTATTTTGAACCCTATCATGATGGGGATTTCAAGTGGTTTGAGTGTGGCGATTTACTGGATTGGGGCCTATGTGATTAACGATGCTGCTCCGACAGCGCGTCTGCCTCTCTTTAGTGACATGGTTGTTTTCATGTCTTATGCTATGCAGGTTGTCATGGGCTTCCTTCTCACGGGGGCGCTCTTCATCGTTCTTCCTCGAACCATGGTTTCTGCCAAGCGGATCAATCAAGTTTTAGATTTGCATTCTTCTATCCAAAATCCTGCTCAAGCGCAGCTGGCTGATGAAAATCTCAAAGGTCAGGTCGAGTTTAAGGATGTGACCTTCCGCTATGCGGCAAATTCGGAGGCGGTTGTTGAACATGTTAGCTTTAAAGCAGAAACTGGTCAAACAGTAGCCTTTATTGGTTCAACAGGTTCTGGTAAATCAACTCTGGTCAATCTAATTCCACGTTTTTATGACGTATCAGCAGGAGAAATCCTAGTGGATGGAGTTAATGTTCAAGATTATGCCTTGGAAGATTTGCGCAACAAGGTCGGCTATATTCCACAAAAAGCTGTACTCTTTTCAGGTGATGTCAAGGGCAATCTAGACTTTGGACAGAGTCAAGAAACACCGCTTAGTGAACAAGCTATGTGGCAAGCCTTAGAATTGGCCCAGTCTAAGAACTTTATCGAAGACAAGGAAGCGGGCTTAGAGTCAGAAGTAGCCCAAGGAGGAACCAACTTCTCAGGTGGACAAAGACAGCGTCTGGCCATTGCGCGTGCCTTGGCTCGGAAGCCAGAAATCCTCATCTTTGATGACTCCTTCTCAGCCTTGGATTACAAGACAGACCGTGTTCTACGCCAAGAGCTAGCAGAGAAGACCAAGTCTATGACTAAGCTCATTGTCGCACAGCGTATTTCAACGATTATGGATGCAGATTTGATTTTGGTCTTGGATCAAGGTAAAGTCGTGGGACAAGGCACCCACAAGGAACTTCTAGCTACTAATGAAGTTTACCAAGAAATTGCCTATTCACAACTATCGAAGGAGGAATTGGAACATGGAAAATAAGAAAATGTCTCTTTGGAAACAGAGTAAACCCTATCTTGCAGGTCTCCAGTTTGCCCTTCTGATAGCCTTTTTAGCAACAATCTTATCCAATATCATTACTGTATATGGTCCAACTCGTATCAAGGAAATGACCAATATCATTGCCAGTGGTCTGGAAACAAGTGTGGATGTCGCGGCGGTTGCAGCTATTGGTGGTTTTTTAGCCGTTATCTATGTGATTGGACTTCTATCAAATTATTTGCAGGCCTTTCTGTTTACAACAGCCATTCAACGTTTTTCAGAGCGTTTGAGAAGAGCGATTGCAGAGAAAATTAATCGTCTTCCATTAGGGTATTTTGATGGACATTCTCAAGGAGATACCTTGTCTCGTGTGACTAATGATGTTGACACTGCAGCCCAGTCCCTCAATCAAAGTCTGGGAACAGTTCTTTCATCCACTTTATTGGTCGTGGCAGTCTTGGTAACCATGTTTGGGATGAACTGGATTTTAGCCTTGGTGACAGTTGTTTCAACTCTTATCGGTTTTTCCTTCGTTTCCATCTTTATGGGCAAATCGCAGGGCTTCTTTAAGAGTCAGCAACAGGATTTGGCGGCTGTAAATGGTTATGTGGAGGAAATGTACTCTGGCCATAATGTGGTGACCAGTTACAATGCTATTGAGAGCACCAAGGAAGAATTTGCGACACTAAACCATCGTCTGTATGATAGTATCTGGAAATCTCAATTTATTTCAGGGATTATGATGCCGATCATG
Source organism: uncultured bacterium (assembly GCA_963541545.1). Classification (GTDB taxonomy): domain Bacteria; phylum Bacillota; class Bacilli; order Lactobacillales; family Streptococcaceae; genus Streptococcus. Next base: position 3,151 of record CAUTUU010000075.1, read on the forward strand.
ATGTTTATTGGGAACTTTAGCTATGCCTTGGTGATTATCGTTGGTGCAGCCTTGGCTCTGAATGGGCAGATTAGTATCGGGATTATCGTTGCCTTTATGGCTTACGTTCGTATCTTTTCTCAGCCTCTTTCCCAAATCGCCCAAGGAATTACCAGTCTGCAGCAGGCTAGTGCGGCCATGGGACGTGTCTTCGAATTCTTAGGTGAAGAGGAAATGGAAGATGAATCCCATAAAGAAAGACAATTGAGCGACATGAAAGGTCAAGTGGTCTTTGATCGAGTTTCTTTTGGATATACACCAGAGCGAACCATTATCCATGACTTTTCTGCGACTGCTCATGCAGGTCAAAAGGTTGCCATTGTCGGTCCTACTGGAGCTGGGAAGACAACTATTGTCAATCTTTTGATGAAGTTCTATGAGATTGATAAGGGAAGTATTCGCATTGATGGTGTGGATACCAAGGAGATGAAGCGTTCGGAAGTACACGATGCCTTTTCAATGGTTTTGCAGGACACTTGGCTCTTTGAAGGGACTATTCGAGACAATCTTATCTATAACCAAACAGGTATTAGTGATGAGCGCGTGATTGAAGCCAGCAAGGCTGTAGGGATTCACCACTTTATTATGACCCTACCAGATGGTTACGATACCGTCTTGGATGATACAGTGACCTTGTCTGTCGGACAAAAACAACTCTTGACCATTGCTCGTGCTTTGCTGAAAGATGCGCCGCTCTTGATTTTAGATGAGGCGACATCTTCGGTTGATACTCGTACTGAGGAATTGATTCAGAAAGCTATGGATCGATTGATGGAGGGAAGAACTTCCTTTGTCATCGCCCACCGCTTGTCTACTATCCGAAATGCTGATTTGATTCTTGTCATGAAAGATGGCAATATCATCGAACAAGGCAATCATGATGAGTTGATGGCACAAGGAGGCTTCTACGCTGACCTTTATAACAGTCAATTTACAGAAGATGAAGCAGAAGAATAAACCCAAAGAAGGCTTGACGGCCTTCTTTTTCTGCACTATACTAGAAGACAAGTGCTTCCCTGTAAGCAAAATTTGAGTAAGTGATGAAAAAATATATGAAAAATTATCAAGAATGGTATGGCCACGTTGCTGGTAACATTAAAAATAAGCCCTTTTTTCTGAGCTTGTTAAGAACTTTCAATCGGTTGATGACAGTAGTCATGCCTATAGTTTATTTAATCTTGTTAGTAATTACCTATCTCCAAGAAGGACTTGGGGAACAAATCTGGATCTACTTGTTTGTCCCTGCGTCGGGTTTTGTGATTTTGTCCCTTCTCCGTAAGAAAATCAATGCTCCTAGACCTTATGAAGTTTGGGAAATTGTCCCGCTACTAGACAGAGATAGTCCTGGTCAGTCAATGCCTAGTCGTCATGTCTTTTCAGCAACCATTATCTCCATGGCCTGCTTACAGGCGAGTCTAACTATGGGGATGATTTGTTTGATCTTATCAGCCATCCTCGGTCTAGTAAGAGTCTTAGGTGGCGTCCATTATCCCAAGGATGTAGTGATTGGTTATGCTTGCGGACTTGTGTGGGGTGTGATTTTCTTTCTATTTTGACATGTAAGTTAAGGGGGTCCTAGAACCACTTACGGGGCTAAAGTAACCACTTGCTTTTTTGCACTTGTTTTCTTATTTTACCTTTGATATAGTAGAGTCAGAAAGGAGATGGAATGAAGTTACGAATCGAAATTGACAGCAATTTAGAGGAAACTGAAATTGTCATCAAGGCAGCGGCTTTGACAGATGAGATTGCGGATTTACAGCGACTCTTGCAAGAGTCCAAGTCTCCTAGGTTGATTTTTTACAAGGGGACGGGTGAATATTATCTGGACTTGTCGGAAATCCTCTTCTTTGAGACGGAAGGTAGCAAGATTTATGCCCATACCCATAAAGATGCCTACGAGGTTCGGCTTAAACTTTATGAGTTAGAGGCTATCCTTCCTCGCTATTTCAGTCGGGTATCCAAGTCAACTATTGCTAATATTCGGCAAATCTATTCGGTGGACAAGTCCTTTTCAGGAACGGGGACCATTTCCTTCTATCAGACCCACAAGGAGGTTCATGTCTCACGGCATTACCAATCCCTCCTAAAAGAAAATCTAAGAAACATGAGGTAAGAACATGAAAAAGAAAGCATTTGGTATTGTGTTGCTCGTTTTGGCAGCTGTAATATTACTACAAGGAAATTTTGGAATCCCTTCTCTGGGGGGGCAAATTTGGCCCTTGATTGGTATTGCTTTTTTTGCCTACCAATCAATTAAAGCTTTGTTGCGTCGCCACTTGACTTTAGCCTCTTTTACAGCTTTAGTAGCCTTAATGATTGCTAACCACTTTTATGATATTTTACCGATTCCAAATCAGTCACTATTCTGGGCTAGTATTTTAATCGTACTGGGTGTCAACGCACTTACTCATTCTAACAGAACTTGGAATGGGAAAAAATGGTGGTATGATGGTAAAAAGACCATTCTTACAGATAAGGAAGTCGCTTTTGGGACTGGGACTTTCTACAAGCAAAACCAAGAATTGGTAGAAGACCAAGTAGAAGTTGGTTTTGGCAATGCTAAGATATATTATGACAATGCAGAGATTTTAGGAGATACTGCAACCCTGAAAGTAGAAGTTGGTTTTGGCAATGCAGTTATCTATGTTCCCCAACACTGGCGAGTGGATTTGAAGGTGGAAACTTTCTGTGGTGTAGCCAAGGCAGATACTTCTCTAGCTCCAACCAGTAAAACTTTGATTATCCGTGGAGATGTGGCTTTTGGAAAGTTGGGAATTGTCTACGTCAAATAAAAAAATCTTCCAATTCCCTTGCAAAAATGAAGAAAGTG
>CAUTUU010000076.1:0-5974 GCA_963541545.1 uncultured bacterium
TTAATCGGATAAAAAGGGCAGGAGTTTTCCTAGCCCTTTGTTTACAGATTTGACTGAATGTAAAAAGTTACTACACATAATACTCAATGAAAATCAAATAGCAAACTAGGAAGCTAGCCGCAGGTTGCTCAAAGCACTGCTTTGAGGTTGTAGATAGAACTGACGAAGTCAGTAACATATATACGGTAAGGCGACGCTGAGGTGGTTTGAAGAGATTTTCGAAGAGTATAGACATTCAAAGACAAGGAAATAACGATGAACAAGAAAATATTAGAAACGTTAGAGTTCAATAAGGTCAAGGCCTTGTTTGAACCTCATTTGTTGACCGAGCAGGGCTTGGAGCAATTGAGACAGCTGACTCCTACTGCCAAAGCAGAAAAAATCAAACAAGCTTTTGCTGAGATGAAGGAAATGCAGGCTCTCTTTGTCGAGCAACCGCATTTTACTATTCTCGCAACCAAGGAAATTGCAGGAGTTTGCAAGCGTTTGGAGATGGGGGCGGACCTCAATATCGAGGAGTTCCTCCTCTTGAAGCGCGTGCTTCTTTCCAGCAGAGAACTGCAAAGTTTTTATGCCAATCTGGAAAATGTCAGTTTGGAAGAGTTAGCCCTCTGGTTTGAGAAGTTACACGATTTTCCGCAATTACAAGGAAATCTTCAGGCCTTTAATGATGCAGGTTTCATTGAAAATTTCGCCAGTGAAGAATTGGCGCGGATCCGCAGAAAAATCCATGATAGCGAGAGTCAGGTCCGGGATGTCTTGCAGGACCTGCTTAAGCAAAAAGCGCAGATGTTGACGGAAGGGATCGTTGCTAGCAGAAATGGCCGTCAGGTTTTACCAGTCAAAAACACCTATCGCAACAAGATTGCAGGTGTTGTTCATGATATTTCTGCCAGCGGAAATACTGTCTACATCGAACCCCGTGAGGTGGTCAAACTGAGCGAAGATATTGCTAGTCTGCGAGCAGATGAGCGCTACGAAATGCTTCGCATTCTCCAAGAAATTTCCGAGCGTATTCGCCCTCATGCGGCTGAGATTACTAATGATGCTTGGATTATCGGTCATCTAGACTTGATTCGTGCCAAGGTTCGTTTTATCCAAGAGAGGCAAGCAGTCGTTCCCCAGCTGTCAGAAAATCAAGAGATTCAACTGCTACATGTCTGCCATCCTTTGGTCAAAAATGCCGTCGCAAATGATGTCCATTTTGGTCAAGATTTAACAGCCATTGTTATCACAGGTCCAAATACAGGTGGTAAGACCATCATGCTCAAAACTTTGGGATTGACGCAGGTTATGGCCCAGTCAGGGTTGCCGATTTTAGCAGACAAGGGAAGTCGTGTGGGTATTTTTGAAGAAATCTTTGCTGATATTGGCGATGAGCAGTCTATTGAGCAGAGCTTGTCTACCTTCTCTAGCCACATGACCAATATCGTGGATATTCTTGGCAAGGTCAACCAACATTCACTCTTACTCTTGGATGAGTTGGGGGCTGGTACAGACCCTCAAGAAGGAGCCGCCCTTGCCATGGCTATTCTAGAGGACCTTCGCCTGCGTCAAGTCAAGACCATGGCGACGACCCACTATCCGGAACTCAAAGCCTATGGTATCGAGACAGCCTTTGTGCAAAATGCCAGCATGGAGTTTGATACTGCGACTCTTCGCCCGACTTATCGCTTTATGCAGGGGGTTCCTGGTCGAAGTAATGCCTTCGAAATCGCTAAACGTTTAGGCCTATCTGAAGTTATCGTGGGGGATGCCAGCCAGCAGGTCGATCAGGACAATGATGTCAACCGGATTATTGAGCAACTGGAAGAGCAGACGCTTGAAAGTCGCAAACGCTTGGACAATATCCGTGAGGTGGAGCAAGAAAACCTCAAGATGAACCGTGCTCTCAAAAAACTCTACAATGAGCTCAATCGTGAAAAGGAAACCGAGCTTAATAAGGCGCGTGAACAAGCTAGTGAGATTGTAGACATGGCCCTAAGTGAAAGTGATCAGATTCTTAAGAATCTACATAGTAAATCTCAACTCAAACCCCATGAAATCATTGAAGCCAAGGCCAAGTTGAAAAAATTGGCTCCTGAAAAAGTAGATTTGTCTAAAAACAAGGTCCTTCAAAAGGCCAAGAAAAAACGAGTTCCTAAGGTGGGAGATGATATCGTGGTTCTCAGCTATGGACAGCGTGGGACCTTGACCAGTCAACTAAAGGATGGACGCTGGGAAGCCCAAGTTGGCTTGATTAAGATGACCTTAGAAGAGAAAGAATTTGACCTTGTTCAAGCTCAGCAAGAAAAACCAGTCAAGAAGAAACAAGTCAATGTTGTGAAACGGACTTCTGGTCGTGGTCCACAAGCCAGACTGGACCTTCGAGGGAAGCGTTATGAAGAAGCCATGAATGAGCTAGATGCCTTTATCGACCAAGCCCTGCTTAACAATATGGCCCAAGTCGACATCATCCATGGTATCGGAACAGGTGTCATCCGTGAAGGTGTTACCAAATACCTACAAAGAAACAAACATGTCAAGACTTTTGGCTATGCCCCACAAAATGCTGGGGGCAGTGGTGCGACTATTGTGACCTTTAAAGGGTAGAAGTATCATTTTTACAAATTTTAGTGTATAAAAGAATCGAGAAATATAGGATGGATTTGAAAAATATAGTACAGTTAGTTGGAGATTATCATCATGTTGAAGTGTCTCCAGATGCTCATCTTGATTTGGGAGCAGATATTACAATTCGTTCGTTTGCAAGTATTGAAGTTTCAAGTGGTGCGAACTTGAAAGTAGGAAATAGGGTCTTTTTTAATGATCATTGTTCAATCCGCTGTACTGAAGAAATCATTATCGGCCATGATACAATGTTTGGAGATGGAGTTCGAATTTTTGATTCGAACCATCAATTTAATAACTATCATGTGTTTAAAACTGCAATGAGTGGTGCCCCTATTCATATTGGACGAGATTGTTGGATTGGTGCCAATACCGTTATTCTTAGAGGAGTTACTATTGGTGACAATGTCATCATAGGTGCTAACTGTCTCATCCATCAGGATATTCCTAGTAATTCAATCGTCACCCATAGTGAAACATTAACGATTAAGCCTAAGAATATTGCTAAGTTCCATGCCTTTGTTTATACTTACTCGGATCAGCTGGAAGGCTTGGAGTATTTGCTGGCTAGTTTACCTGAAGTTGATTTTCATGTTGCGGCGCCAACGAATGTTTCAGATTTTTTAAGAAGTTTTTCCAGATTTAGTAATTTTCAACTATATGAATATTGCCAATCGAGAGAGATTTCAGATCGCATTTTAGAGTTAGCTGATGTCTATCTAGATATAAACCACTGGAATGAGGTTGATGATATTATTGGGCGTGCTTTGGCAATAGGAAAACCGATATTTGCATTTGACACAGTAGCTCATCGAACTGATGAAGGAATTCAAGTGTTTAGTATAGAGGACAAAGAGAATATGGTGATGGCCATTCGTCACCAACTAGAAAAAGTTGATAGTGGGGAGAAGGAATGAAATTGTATCAAAAAGTGATTGCTCTTGGAGCTGATATTCGTTATATGGATAAGGTAGAAACTGTTATAAAGTCAATTTCGGTTCATAATCATGAAGTGAAATTTTATGTATTTAATGACGATTTGCCTAGTGAATGGTTTCTTTTAATGAGAAATCGCCTTAAGGTCATTGGTTCTGAGATTGTCAACGTTAAAAAAACGGCTCACAACCTTCGTGATTTTCGCTTGCCAAATGCAATCCTATCCTATGCGGCTTTCTTTAGATATTTCATTGCAGATGAAGTTATAGAAGACAGGGTTCTCTATTTAGACTCGGATACGATTGTCAATTCAAAATTAGATGACTTATTCTTCTTGGATTTACAGGGCTATGCTATTGCAGCTGTTCAGGATTTTGATCAGAGTGGTTGGTTAACAACCTTTAATTCAGGTGTGATGGTGATTGATGCGAAGAAATGGCGGGAAAACCATTCGACAAAAAGTTTACTAGAGTTAACTGTTCAACACCATGAGCATGTTTATGGTGATCAAGGTGTTCTTAACATGTATTTTGGTGACCAGTGGTTACATTTGGATAAAGAGTACAATTTTATGGTTGGTTTGGATCAATTTCTCCATTTAAGTGGGAATAGGGAATGGTATCAGTCTGATTACTACGGAAATTGTGAACCAAAGATTATTCACTATACTTCAGAATTTAAACCATGGACTCATTTAACTTTGACTCGTTTTCGTAAATTGTGGTGGTTTTATTATGGATTGAATTGGAATGATGTACTATTGGGAACAGATATCATCAGACGTTCTTTTAGAGATTTAGTGAGAGCTCCTCTCTATCATACTTGTATTTTTACAAATAGTGCTAGCCTAGAATCAATAGAATACCTACTATCTGAATTACCGGAAGTTCATTTTACAATATTAGCACCAACAAATTTTGCTGATAGTGTAGTTGATATGCAACGATTTTTGAATCTTTCAATTTATCCAAACTTTAGTCCTTTTAACAAGAATGAAACCTTGGATAAGATGGATTTCTACCTAGATATCAATCATGGAGGAGTTGTAGGAACTATTGTAGAAGAAATTAGTGATAAAAATAAACCAATTTTTGCGTTTGATAATACAAGTCATGACTCGAGTGGAAGAAGTCGTATTTTTTCGTCAACTGAACCAGAGAAAATGGTAGAAGCAATTCGAAAATTTTTAGGAGTAGAACTGAGTGGTGAATGAGTTTAGATAGCATTTTAAAATTTATCAAAAAGTCAGGATTTCTATTGAAATTATGGCTCTATTTTCGAGATAGTGAGGTAAATTATAAAGTAAAACCTGTTGAATTAAGTTTTACTAATAAACACATTGACAAAAGCCAACATTTTTTGTAAAATAAGAATCAATTAAATACCAACACCGAATGAAGTTTAATAGAAGTGGCGAATCGTTTGATTTTCCATGACTGTAAATGGACGGAACTCTGGAGAGACCGTAAAGGCACCGAAGGGGCAAGGCAGGCAACTGCTCAAACTCTCAGGTAAAAGGACAGAGCTAGGATAGACCGCTTTTTAGCATTTATCTAAGCATTCCAGAGTACATGTATCTTGCATGTGCTCTTTCTTTTGGGGTTGAAAAGATAGGAGAAGGAAATGTTAGAATTGCTTAAATCAATTGATGCTTTTGCTTGGGGACCACCCCTCTTGATTTTATTGGTCGGAACAGGGATTTACCTAACTACTCGTTTGGGGCTTTTACAGGTTTTACGTCTGTCCAAGGCCTTCCAGCTTATTTTTATCAAGGATAAGGGGCACGGCGATGTGTCCAGCTTTGCGGCACTATGTACAGCCCTGGCAGCGACAGTTGGTACGGGGAATATTATCGGGGTGGCGACAGCTATCAAGGTCGGTGGACCAGGAGCTCTTTTTTGGATGTGGATGGCTGCTTTCTTTGGAATGGCTACCAAGTATGCGGAAGGACTCTTGGCAATCAAATACCGAACAAAGGACGACCATGATGCAGTAGCGGGAGGCCCAATGCACTATATTCTTCTAGGGATGGGAGAAAAGTGGCGACCACTTGCTATCTTCTTTGCTATCGCAGGTGTCTTAGTAGCTTTGTTGGGAATCGGAACCTTCACCCAAGTCAACTCGATTACAGAATCTATCCAAAATACAGCGACTATTTCGCCAGCTATCACAGCTCTCGTTTTGTCTGTCTTAGTAGCGATTGCCGTCTTTGGCGGACTCAAGTCTATTTCTAAGGTGTCAACAGCTGTTGTTCCTTTTATGGCTATCATCTATATTCTAGGAACTCTTACAGTTATTTTCTTTAATATCGGGAAACTCCCAGCTACAATCGCTTTAATATTGACATCAGCTTTTAGCCCTGTTGCTGCGGTAGGTGGATTTGCCGGTGCTAGCATTCGGATGGCTATTCAAAATGGTGTGGCGCGTG
>CAUTUU010000077.1:0-5848 GCA_963541545.1 uncultured bacterium
AAGTAGCATTAAATAAGGCTTTCCGAGTTTTCGGAGAGCCTATTTTTTTGTTTTGGTATCCATGATTTTTTCTTTCTTAGTGTAGATGAATTTTATGAGTGACATTATTTTTCTTCGATGGAAAACTTCTAAAATATGATATAATAAAAAGATAAAGAAGTTGGGGGTAGAAGATGAACATTCAACAATTACGCTACGTTGTTGCCATTGCCAATAGTGGTACTTTCCGTGAAGCTGCTGAAAAGATGTATGTTAGTCAGCCGAGTCTGTCTATTTCTGTTCGTGATTTGGAAAAAGAATTGGGCTTTAAGATTTTCCGTCGGACCAGCTCAGGGACTTTCTTGACCCGTCGTGGTATGGAATTTTATGAAAAAGCGCAAGAATTGGTCAAGGGATTTGATATTTTTCAAAATCAGTATGCCAATCCTGAGGAAGAAAAAGATGAATTTTCCATTGCTAGCCAGCACTATGACTTCTTGCCACCAACTATTACGGCTTTTTCAGAGCGTTATCCGGATTATAAGAACTTCCGTATTTTTGAGTCAACTACTGTTCAAATTTTAGACGAAGTAGCGCAAGGGCATAGTGAAATTGGGATTATCTACCTCAATAATCAAAATAAAAAGGGGATTATGCAGCGGGTTGAAAAGCTGGGTCTTGAGGTTATTGAATTGATTCCCTTCCATACTCACATTTATCTCCGTGAGGGGCATCCTTTGGCTCAGAAAGAGGAATTGGTTATGGAGGATTTAGCGGATCTACCAACAGTTCGTTTTACCCAAGAAAAAGACGAATACCTTTATTATTCAGAGAACTTTGTCGATACCAGTGCTAGCTCGCAGATGTTCAATGTGACAGACCGTGCTACTTTGAATGGTATTTTGGAGCGGACGGATGCCTATGCGACAGGTTCTGGATTTTTAGATAGTGACAGTGTTAATGGCATCACAGTTATTCGTCTCAAGGATAATTTGGATAATCGCATGGTCTATGTTAAACGTGAGGAAGTGGAGCTTAGTCAGGCTGGGACTCTCTTTGTAGAAGTCATGCAAGAATATTTTGATCAGAAGAGGAAATCATGAAAAAAAGAGGAATAGTGGCAGTCATTGTACTGCTTTTGATTGCGCTGGATCAGTTAGTCAAATCCTATATCGTCTGGCAGATTCCACTGGGTGAAGTTCGTTCGTGGATTCCCAATCTCGTTAGCTTGACCTACCTGCAAAATCGAGGGGCAGCTTTTTCGATGTTACAAGACCAGCAGTTGTTATTTGCTATCATTACACTGGTTGTCGTGGTAGGTGCCATTTGGTATTTACATAAACACATGGAGGAGTCACTCTGGATGGTCTTAGGCTTGACTTTAATCATTGCAGGTGGTCTCGGAAACTTTATTGACAGAATCAGTCAGGGATTTGTTGTGGATATGTTCCACCTTGACTTTATCAATTTTGCAATTTTCAATGTAGCAGATAGCTATCTGACAGTTGGAGTGATTATTTTATTGATTGCAATGCTAAAAGAGGAAATAAATGGAAATTAAAATTGAAACTGGTGGCCTGCGTTTGGATAAGGCTTTGTCAGATTTGACAGAATTATCACGCAGTCTCGCGAATGAACAAATCAAATCAGGCCAGGTCTTGGTCAATGGCCAAGTCAAGAAAGCTAAATACACTGTCCAAGAGGGCGATATCGTCACTTATCATGTGCCCGAACCAGAGGTCTTAGAGTATGTGGCTGAGGATATTCCGCTAGAGATCATCTACCAAGATGAGGATGTGGCTGTCGTTAACAAGCCTCAGGGGATGGTGGTGCATCCGAGTGCCGGCCATACTAGTGGGACCCTAGTAAATGCCCTCATGTATCATATTAAGGACTTGTCTGGTATCAATGGGGTTCTGCGTCCAGGAATTGTTCACCGTATTGACAAGGACACGTCAGGTCTTCTTATGATAGCTAAAAATGATGAGGCCCACTTGGCACTTGCTCAAGAACTCAAGGATAAAAAGTCTCTCCGAAAATATTGGGCGATTGTTCATGGAAATCTTCCAAATGATCGTGGTGTAATTGAAGCTCCGATTGGTCGTAGTGAAAAAGATCGTAAGAAACAGGCTGTGACTGCTAAAGGGAAGCCTGCAGTGACGCGTTTCCACGTTTTAGAACGCTTTGGTGATTATAGCTTGGTAGAGTTGCAGCTAGAGACAGGACGCACTCATCAAATCCGTGTTCACATGGCTTATATTGGACATCCAGTCGCTGGTGATGAAGTCTATGGTCCTCGTAAGACACTTAAGGGACATGGACAATTTCTTCATGCCAAGACTCTAGGATTTACCCATCCGAGAACAGGTGATACCTTGGAATTTACAGCAGATATCCCAGAGATTTTTAAGGAAACCTTGGAGAGATTGAGAAAGAATTAGATTTGATAAAAGGTTGAGATGACTTGTCTCGACCTTTCTCCTATCAACTCTTTTCTATTTTCTGTCATTCATGTTATAATGGATAAATACGAAGAATCGGAGTGAGACTATGAAATACAAACGGATTGTCTTTAAGGTAGGGACTTCTTCTCTGACAAATGAGGATGGAAGTTTATCACGTAGTAAAGTGAAAGCTATTACTCAACAGTTGGCGATGTTGCACGAGGCTGGTCATGAATTGATTTTGGTGTCGTCAGGTGCCATTGCTGCTGGTTTTGGAGCCTTAGGATTTAAAAAGCGTCCGACTAAGATTGCTGATAAACAGGCTTCAGCAGCGGTAGGGCAAGGACTTTTGTTGGAAGAATACACGACCAATCTGCTCTTACGTCAAATCGTTTCTGCACAAATCTTGCTGACCCAGGATGACTTTGTGGATAAGCGCCGTTATAAAAATGCCCATCAGGCTTTGTCAGTTCTACTTAGCCGTGGAGCGATTCCTATCATCAACGAGAATGACAGTGTCGTTATTGATGAGCTCAAGGTTGGGGACAATGACACTTTAAGTGCCCAGGTAGCGGCCATGGTCCAAGCAGACCTTTTGGTTCTCTTGACAGATGTGGACGGTCTCTATACTGGAAATCCTAATTCAGATCCAACAGCTAAACGCTTGGAGAAAATCGAGACCATCAATCGTGAGATTATCGATATGGCCGGTGGAGCTGGCTCGTTAAATGGAACTGGGGGTATGTTGACTAAGATCAAAGCAGCTACGATCGCGACAGAATCAGGAGTTCCTGTTTATATCTGCTCATCCTTGAAGGAATATGCCTTGATTGAGGCAGCAGAGGAGACTCAGGATGGTTCCTACTTTGTTGCTCAAGAGAAGGGACTTCGTACCCAGAAACAATGGTTGGCCTTTTATGCTCAGAGCCAAGGTTCTATTTGGGTTGATAAAGGGGCTGCAGAAGCTCTCTCTCAACATGGGAAGAGTCTTCTCTTATCTGGTATCGTTGACGCAGAAGGGGCCTTTTCTTACGGTGATATTGTGACAGTATTTGACAAGGAAAGTGGAAAATCACTTGGGAAAGGACGCGTGCAATTTGGGGCATCTGCTTTGGAGGATATGTTGCGTTCTCAAAAAGCCAAGGGTGTCTTGATTCACCGTGATGACTGGATTTCCATTACTCCTGAAATCCAACTACTCTTTACAGAATTTTAGAGGTAAACTATGGTAAGTACACAAGAACAATTTGAACAGGTACAGGCTGTTAAAAAATCGATTAACACAGCCAGTGAAGTCGTGAAAAACCAAGCTCTGCTAGCCATGGCTGATCACTTAGTGGCTGCTACTGAGGAAATTTTAGCGGCTAATGCCCTCGATATGGAAGCGGCTAAGGGTAAAATCTCAGATGTGATGCTGGATCGTCTTTATTTGGATGCAGGACGTATAGAAGCGATGGCAACTGGGATTCGTGAAGTGGTTGCTTTACCAGATCCAATCGGTGAAGTTTTAGAAACGAGTCAGCTTGAAAACGGCTTGGTTATCACCAAGAAACGGGTGGCTATGGGTGTTATCGGTATTATCTATGAAAGCCGTCCAAATGTGACGTCTGATGCGGCTGCTTTGGCTCTTAAAAGTGGAAATGCAGTTGTTCTTCGTAGTGGTAAGGATGCCTATCAAACAGCCCATGCCATTGTCACAGCTTTGAAGAAGGGCTTGGAGACAACGACCATTCATCCAGATGTGATTCAACTGGTGGAAGACACCAGCCGTGAAAGTAGCTATGCTATGATGAAGGCCAAGGGTTATCTAGACCTTCTCATTCCTCGTGGAGGGGCTGGTTTGATCAATGCCGTGGTTGAAAATGCTATCGTACCAGTTATCGAGACAGGAACTGGAATTGTTCATGTTTATGTCGATAAGGATGCAGACGAAGACAAGGCTTTGTCTATCATCAACAATGCTAAAACTAGTCGTCCTTCTGTATGTAATGCCATGGAGGTTCTCCTCGTTCATGAAGACAAGGCAGCAAGCTTCCTTCCTCGTTTGGAGCAAGTTCTAGTTTCGGATCGTAAAGAAGCTGGACTTGAACCGATTCAATTCCGTTTGGATGAGAAGGCTAGTCAGTTTGTATCTGGCCAAGCAGCTGGGGCTCAAGACTTTGATACCGAGTTTTTAGACTATGTCCTAGCTGTTAAAGTAGTGAGCAGTTTAGAAGAAGCGGTTGCGCATATTGAAGCACACAGTACCCATCATTCGGATGCCATTGTAACGGAAAATGCTGAAGCTGCAGCTTACTTTACAGATCAAGTGGACTCTGCAGCAGTCTATGTCAATGCCTCAACTCGTTTCACCGATGGTGGTCAATTTGGCCTTGGTTGTGAAATGGGGATTTCTACTCAGAAACTCCATGCACGTGGACCAATGGGCTTGAAAGAGTTGACCAGCTACAAGTATGTGGTTACTGGTGACGGACAGATAAGGGAGTAAGAGATGAAGATTGGATTTATCGGTTTGGGGAATATGGGTGCTAGTTTGGCCAAGGCTGTTTTGCAGGCCAAGACGGGTGATGACCTTCTACTTGCCAATCGTAGTCAAGCCAAGGTGGATGCTTTCATTGCCGACTTTGGCGGTCAAGCTTCTAGCAATGAAGAAATCTTTGCAGAAGCAGATGTGATTTTTCTAGGTGTTAAGCCAGCCCAGTTCTCAGACTTGCTTTCTCAATATCAGACCATTCTTGAAAAACGAGAGAGTCTTCTTTTGATTTCGATGGCAGCTGGATTGACTTTAGAAAAACTAGCAAGTCTTATCCCGAGTCAACACCGAATTATTCGTATGATGCCAAATACCCCTGCTTCTATCGGGCAAGGAGTGATTAGTTATGCCTTGTCTCCTAATTGCAGGTCTGAGGACAGTGAGCTCTTTTGTCAGTTATTAGCAAATGCTGGCCTCTTGGTTGAACTAGGAGAAGGATTAATAGATGCAGCGACAGGTCTTGCAGGTTGTGGACCAGCCTTTGTCTATCTCTTTATCGAGGCCTTGGCAGATGCAGGTGTTCAGACTGGATTGCCACGAGAAACAGCATTGAAAATGGCAGCTCAAACTGTGGTAGGAGCTGGGCAATTGGTCCTAGAAAGCCAAGAGCATCCTGGGGTATTGAAAGACCAAGTCTGCAGCCCAGGAGGTTCGACTATCGCTGGTGTAGCAAGCCTAGAAGCACATGCCTTTAGAGGAACCGTTATGGAGGCAGTCAAAAAAGCCTACAAACGAACTAAAAAACTAGGTAAATAAGAGGTGGAGAAATCTACCTCTTTTATACTTCCTTAAAATCAGTGTCCAAAAAGATTTTCACAATATCTATTTTTTTGATAAAATAGAAGTAGTAAAAAAGAAATGAGTTAGACATGTCAAAAGGATTTTTAGTCTC
>CAUTUU010000078.1:0-5468 GCA_963541545.1 uncultured bacterium
CAATCCAGATTACCATGATTGACCAGTTCGTGGAAGGTTTCCCACCATTCGTTCTGACTTTTGAGCGAAGTATCAAACCTGTCGAACCAAACTTCCTCAGAAGATCCATGTTTCGTGCCCTACCAAGCGCTCTCATGGTCGTGTTCAGCGTTCTCTTTGTGAAACTATTTGGAAGTAGTCAAGGTTGGTCTGAAATAGAAATCTCAACCCTCCTCTATTACTTACTTGGGTCTATCGGTTTCTTATCCGTATTTAGAGCCTGCATGCCATTTACCCTTTGGCGTGTCCTCTTGATTGTCTGGTCAGTAGGTGGCTTCCTAGCCACAGCTCTCTTCCCAAGGATTCAAGAACTGCTTGAAATTTCAACCTTAACAGGACAAACACTGCCGGTCTATGGGGCCATGATGTTGGTCTTTACCGTAATTTTCATCCTGACCAGTCGTTATCAAGCGAAAAAATAAAGAAAGGCTGCAATCTGTGGATTGCGGTTTTTTTAGGTGCAAGATTGCTAGCTGAAATGTGGTATAATAAGAGGTAACAGAGTTTTGGAAAGTGAGAGAAGATGATTTCAAAGAGATTAGAATTGGTGGCTTCCTTTGTGCCACAGGGAGCTATTTTACTAGATGTGGGAAGTGACCATGCTTATCTGCCTATCGAGTTAGTCGAAAGAGGCCAAATCAAAAGCGCCATTGCAGGTGAGGTTGTGGAAGGTCCCTACCAGTCTGCGGTTAAAAATGTTGAGGCGCACGGTCTAAATGAGAAAATCCAGGTTCGTTTAGCTAATGGTCTAGCAGCTTTTGAAGAGGCTGACCAAGTGTCTGTCATTACCATTGCTGGTATGGGTGGTCGTTTGATTGCTAGGATTTTAGAAGAAGGCTTGGACAAGTTAGCTAATGTAGATCGTTTAATTCTCCAGCCCAATAATCGTGAAGACGACTTGCGCATTTGGTTGCAAGACAATGGTTTTCAGATTGTAGCAGAAAGCATTCTAGAAGAAGCTGGCAAGTTTTATGAAATTCTAGTGGTGGAAGCAGGACAAATGAAGCTATCAGCCAGTGATGTTCGCTTTGGACCTTTCTTGTCCAAAGAGGTCAGTCCAGTCTTTGTCCAAAAATGGCAAAAAGAAGCTGTTAAGCTAGAGTTTGCCCTCGGACAAATCCCAGAAAAAAATCTGGAGGAACGTCAAGTTCTAGTAGATAAAATTCAAGCCATCAAGGAGGTTATCCATGTTAGCAAGTGAAGTCATTAAACGTTATGAAGCCTTTTGCCCTCAGGAATTTTCCATGGAGGGAGATAGTCGTGGTCTGCAAATCGGCACTTTAGACAAGGATATCCAAAGGGTCATGGTGGCTCTCGACATTCGTGAAGAGACGGTGGCTGAAGCAGTTGAAAAGGGGGTAGACTTGATTATCGTCAAGCACGCGCCGATTTTCCGTCCCATCAAGGACTTGGTTGCCAACCGTCCGCAAAATCAGATTTACATTGATCTGATCAAGCATGACATTGCAGTTTATGTCAGCCATACCAACATTGACATCGTTGAAAATGGCCTCAATGACTGGTTTTGTCAGATGCTAGGTATCGAGGAGACGACTTATCTACAGGAGACAGGTCCAGAACGTGGAATTGGACGTATTGGGAATATTCGACCTCAGACATTTGGAGAATTGGCCCAGCATGTTAAGCAAGTCTTTGGCCTAGATAGTCTTCGAATGGTGCATTATCAAGAGACTGATTTGCAGAAGCCTATTTCAAGAGTGGCTATCTGTGGCGGAAGCGGGCAGTCTTTCTATAAGGATGCTTTGGCAAAGGGAGCAGATGTCTATATCACTGGTGACATTTATTACCACACTGCCCAGGATATGTTGTCTGATGGCTTGCTGGCACTGGATCCAGGCCACTATATAGAAGTGCTGTTTGTAGAAAAAATCGCAGCACTCCTTACTCAATGGAAGGAAGAAAAGGGCTGGGATATTGATATCTTGCCTAGTCAAGCCTCGACCAATCCTTTCCACCATATCTAGTTAGAAAGAGAAAACAATGAAAAAAGTTGCCATTATCGGAGCAGGGATTGTGGGAGCAACAGCTGCCTACTACCTCTCGAAAGAAAGTGACCTAGAGGTGACCGTTTTTGACCATGGACAAGGTCAGGCTACAAAGGCCGCAGCAGGAATTATCAGTCCTTGGTTTTCCAAACGCCGCAATAAAGCCTGGTATAAGATGGCGCGCTTGGGGGCAGACTTTTATGTGGATATGTTGGCTGATTTAGAGAAGTCTGGTCAGGAAATCGACTTTTACCAGCGTTCGGGAGTTTTTCTCTTGAAAAAGGATGAAACTAAGTTGGAAGAACTCTATCAACTAGCCCTCCAGCGTAGAGAAGAATCTCCTTTAATAGGGCAATTAGCCATTTTAGACCAAGCGTCTGCAAATGAATTATTCTCTGGCTTGCAGGGATTTGACCGCCTGCTCTATGCTTCTGGTGGAGCGAGAGTAGATGGTCAACTCTTAGTGACTCGTTTGCTGGAAGCTAGTCAAGTCAAGCTGGTCAAAGAAAAAATGACTCTTACACCGTTAGCATCAGGCTATCAGATTGGTGAAGAGGTATTTGATCGGGTTATTTTGGCGACTGGAGCTTGGTTGGGCGACTTGTTAGAACCCTTGGGTTATGAAGTGGATGTTCGTCCTCAGAAAGGGCAACTCCGAGATTATCAGCTTGCCCAAGACTTGGAATCCTACCCTGTTGTTATGCCAGAAGGGGAGTGGGATTTGATTCCTTTTGCAGGTGGGAAATTGTCCCTAGGCGCTACCCATGAAAATGATATGGGATTTGATTTGACGGTGGATGAAAGCTTGCTCCAGCAAATGGAGGAGGCGGCCTTGACTCACTACCCAACCTTGGCAGAAGCGAAATCATCTGGTGAACGTGTAGGAATCCGTGCCTACACCAGTGATTTCTCGCCTTTCTTTGGGCAAGTACCTGGTTTAGCAGGTGTCTATGCGGCTAGTGGACTAGGTTCATCAGGCCTCACAACTGGTCCTATCATTGGCTACCACCTAGCTCAACTAATCCAAGACAAAGAGTTGACCTTGGACCCTCTAAACTACCCAATTGAAAATTATGTCAAACGACTAAAAAATGAATAAGATTTTACTGAAATTTTATCCTCCCCCCTAGGATGGCAAATGACATTCCCTATCAAAAATGGTAAAATAAGAAAAAATAATCCGAGAATCGAGGAAAGAAGATGCAAGAAAAGATTTTGGTAACGGGTGGAGCAGGTTTTATCGGAACCCACACTGTTATTGAGTTAATCCAAGCAGGTCATCAGGTTGTTGTGGTGGATAACCTTGTCAACAGCAACCGTAAAAGTTTAGAGATTGTTGAAAGAATTACAGGAGTTGAAGTGACTTTCTATGAGGCAGATATCCGTGATACAGATACTCTTCGTGACATTTTCAAACAAGAAGAACCAACAGGGGTCATTCACTTTGCTGGTTTGAAGGCTGTTGGAGAATCTACCCGTATCCCTCTAGCCTATTATGACAACAATATCGCAGGAACTGTTAGCCTTTTGAAAGCCATGGAAGAAGCCAACTGTAAAAACATCATTTTTAGTTCTTCTGCGACAGTTTACGGAGATCCTCATACCGTGCCAATCTTGGAAGATTTTCCACTTTCAGTGACCAATCCATACGGTCGCACCAAGCTCATGCTAGAGGAAATTTTGACGGATATCTACAAGGCAGATTCAGAATGGAATGTGGTCTTGCTTCGTTACTTTAACCCAATCGGAGCCCATGAGAGTGGTGATTTGGGAGAAAATCCAAATGGTATTCCAAACAACCTCTTGCCATATGTGACTCAGGTAGCTGTTGGAAAATTAGAGCAAGTGCAAGTGTTTGGAGACGATTACGATACGGAAGATGGAACTGGTGTTCGTGACTATATCCACGTTGTCGATTTAGCTAAAGGTCACGTTGCAGCTCTGAAAAAAATTCAAAAAGGTTCAGGTCTAAATGTTTATAACCTTGGAACAGGTAAAGGCTACTCAGTTATTGAAATTATCCAAAATATGGAAAAAGCAGTGGGACGTCCAATTCCTTACCGCATTGTAGACCGCCGCCCAGGTGATATCGCTGCCTGCTACTCAGACCCAGCAAAAGCTAAAGCAGAACTCGGATGGGAAGCAGAACTCGACATCACCCAAATGTGTGAAGACGCATGGCGTTGGCAAAGCAAGCATCCAAATGGATTTGAAGACTAAGATGGTGATGTCAATCATTGTCCCCTGTTTAAACGAAGAGGAAGTACTTCCTCTTTTTTATCAGGCTTTGGAAGCTTTACGTCCAGATTTGGAAACAGAAATCGAGTATGTCTTTGTCGATGATGGATCAAGTGATGGAACTTTGAAGCTCTTAAAGGCCTATCGGGAACAAAATCCGGCAGTGCATTATCTTTCCTTCTCTCGAAATTTTGGGAAAGAAGCAGCTTTGTATGCAGGCTTGCAGTATGCGACAGGAGACCTAGTGGTGGTGATGGATGCGGACCTCCAAGATCCTCCTAGAATGTTGCTTGAGATGAAAACCTTACTAGACCTGAATGCAGATTTGGACTGTGTTGGAACACGGAGAACTAGTCGGGAGGGAGAACCCTTCTTTCGTAGTTTTTGTGCTAATCTCTTTTACCGCCTTATGCAAAAAATCAGTCCAGTAGCCCTGCCGTCTGGTGTCCGTGATTTTCGCATGATGAGAAGGTCTGTGGTTGATGCCATTTTAAGCTTGACGGAGTCCAATCGTTTTTCTAAGGGGCTTTTTGCCTGGGTCGGCTTTAAAACCCATTATCTGGACTATCCAAATGTCGAAAGGCAGGCTGGCAAGACCAGTTGGAGTTTTAGGCAACTCTTTTTCTACTCTATTGAAGGGATTGTTAATTTTTCAGATTTTCCCTTGATTATCGCCTTTGTGGCTGGTCTCCTATCTTGTTTTATTTCTTTGCTTATGACCTTTTTTGTTGTGGTTCGGACCCTTATTTTGGGCAATCCGACATCTGGCTGGACCTCTCTGATGGCTGTTATTCTCTTTCTCGGAGGCATTCAACTCTTGACCATTGGGATTCTCGGCAAGTACATCAGTAAGATTTATCTAGAGACTAAAAAAAGACCACTTTATCTTATCAAAGAAAAAAGTGACCTTCCTGATTTTACAGAAAAAAATAAAGAGAAAAGACTATAATTTTGCATGGAAATATGCTAAACTAGAGGGAGTGGAACGTTCTTGTCGATATTAGAGTTAATCTTTAATCAAGGCACGTGTCGGACAGTTTTTCACAGCTTCTACGACGTCCTGACTAGGAGAGATTTCTTTTTCCAGTTGGTCAGGAGCATCGTAAAAACGCACGATTCCATTATCGTGATAATCAAATAAATCAGAATAAGTTTGGCAAAGCCCACAGGCAATGCAACGTTCAG
>CAUTUU010000079.1:0-5437 GCA_963541545.1 uncultured bacterium
TGGGTTTGGAATCTTATTTTACAGAGATTTTAACCAGTCAGAGTGGCTTTGCGCGGAAGCCCAGTCCAGAAGCGGCTACCTATCTGTTAGACAAGTATCAGTTGGATTCTGAGAAGACCTATTATATAGGGGATCGGACTCTGGATGTGGAATTTGCCCAGAATAGTGGTATTCAGAGCATTAATTTTTTAGAGTCGACTTATGAAGGCAATCACAGGATTCAAGCGTTAGTAGATATTTCCCGTATTTTTAAGGCTGAGCAATAAAAAGATTGTGTCAGTTTTGTAACAGAGACCTAACAAACTGTTTCAAGTAACAGAGTTTGTTACAAGGAATAGACAGTTCTGTTAAATAGGCCCGAGAGGGCTTTTTTTCTGCTTTTTTTGTGTTATCATAGACAGGTACTCATTTGAAAGGAATTTGAAAGAATGAAGAAAAGAATATTATTAGCCTCAACAGTAGCCTTGTCCTTTGCCCCAGTATTGGCAACTCAAGCAGAAGAAGTTCTTTGGACTGCACGTAGTGTTGAGCAAATCCAAAATGATTTGACTAAAACGGACAACAAAACAAGTTATACCGTTCAGTATGGTGATACCTTGAGCACCATTGCAGAAGCCTTGGGTGTCGATGTCACAGTTCTTGCGAATTTGAATAAAATCACGAATATGGACTTGATTTTCCCAGAAACTGTTTTGACAACGACTGTCAATGAAGCTGAAGAAGTAACAGAAGTTGAAATCCAAACTCCTCAAGCAGACTCTAGTGAAGAAGTGACAACTGCGACAGCAGATTTGACAACCAATCAAGTGACCGTAGATGATCAAACTGTTCAAGTTGCAGATCTTTCTCAACCAATTGCAGAAGCGCCAAAAGCGGTAGAAACTACAAGTACAAAAGAAGTAGCAACAAGTTCAGAAGTTACAGAGACAGTGATTGCTTCAGAAGAAGTCGCGCCATCTACAGGAACTTCTGTCCCAGAGGAGCAAACAGCCGAGACAAGCAATGCAGTTGCAGAGGCAGCTCCTCAGGCAACAATTCCAGCTGAGAAAGAGGAAACACAAGCCAGCCCTCAAGCTGTTTCAACAGTGGAAGAAACTACAACTCCAGTAGAAGAAAAAACAACAGAAACAACTGCAACAAGTTCAGAAGAAGCAAAAGAAGCCTCATCAAATGAAGCTACAACAGCAGTTTCTACTTATCAACCAGAAGAGAAGAAAACAGTTGCAACAACTTACGCAGCTCCAGCAGCGCCCGATTATGCTGGACTTGCGGTAGCGAAATCTGAAAATGCAGGCCTTCAACCACAAACAGCTGCCTTTAAAGAAGAAATTGCTAACTTGTTTGGCATCACATCCTTTAGTGGTTACCGTCCAGGAGACAGTGGAGATCACGGAAAAGGTTTGGCTATCGACTTTATGGTACCAGAAAGCTCAGAACTAGGGGATAAGATTGCGGAATACGCTATTCAAAATATGGCCAGCCGTGGTATTAGTTATATCATCTGGAAACAACGCTTCTATGCCACATTCGATAGCAAATATGGACCAGCTAATACTTGGAACCCAATGCCAGACCGTGGTAGTGTGACAGAAAACCACTATGATCACGTTCACGTTTCAATGAATGGATAAACCAGACTTGGTAATATCATTTTGACGAATGAGATCTAGCTTTCATGATTGGAAGTAAGTCTCGTTCGTTTTTTTCTTTGTCATACTCTTCGAAAATCTCTTCAAACCACGTCAGTTTTATCTGCAACCTCAAAGCTGTGATTTGAGCAACCTACGGCTAGCTTCCTAGTTTGCTCTTTGATTTTCATTGAGTATTAATATGAATGGAAAATGGAAGTTACCATTTTGTAATGATTGAAGCAACATTCTTGCAATCTATTTTACTTTGCATTATACTTGATTAATCAACTATTGATAAATCAACAAAAGGAAAGAAGAAATGATAGAGATTCAAGATCTGCTTTATCAACTCCGCTTGTCTGAGCAAGCGAGTACGCAATTGTTTGAAAAAAGACTTGGGATTAGTTTGACACGGTATCAGATTTTATTATTTTTGATGAAGTATTCCCCTTGTAATCAAATAGCGGTTCAGGAGCGTTTGAAGATTGATCAAGCTGCTTTAACCCGGCATTTTAAGATTTTAGAAAAGGAAGGTTTGGTGGAGCGTCATCGTAATCCTGAAAATCAGCGGGAAGTCTTGGTAGAGACTACGAAGTATGCTAAGGACCAGTTAGTGGTGAATCCTCCTCTGAAGCATATCAAGGTTAAGCAAGAGATGGAAAGTATCTTAACAGAGTCTGAAAGAACAGAACTCAGCCGTTTATTAAATAAATTGGTTTTGGGTATTGAGAATATAGAAATTTAAGGAGAAATAGATGTCAATTATTACAATCATTTTAGCAACAATCGTTGCTTTGGAGCATTTTTACATTTTTTATTTGGAAAGTATTGCAACGCAATCAGATGCAACTAGTCGTGTATTTAACATGGATAAGGAAGAACTAGCTCGTCCGTCGGTAAATTCACTGTTCAAAAATCAAGGAATCTATAATGCTCTGCTAGGAGTCTTTCTCTTGTATGGGATTTATTTCTCACAGAATTTAGAAATTGTGACTATGTTTATTTTATTTGTGATTGGGGCTGCGGCTTACGGCTCTCTCACAGCAGATAAGAAAATTATTTTGAAGCAAGGTGGACCAGCTATTTTGGCCTTAATTAGTATTTTATTCTTTAAATAAACTTTTATCCTCTCTAACTCTTTTCAACTCCAGAATAAGGGAAATATGTTATACTTGTCTTTAAGAAAAGAGTTTTATTGAAATGGTTTTGAGGAGTTAGAAATGAAAGTATTAGTGACAGGTTTTGAACCCTTTGGAGGGGAAAAGGTCAATCCAGCCTTGGAGGCTGTTAAAGGTTTGCCAGCTGAAATCCATGGTGCTGAGGTCCGTTGGCTAGAAGTGCCAACAGTCTTTCACAAATCGGCTCAAGTATTGGAAGAAGAGATGAGTCGTTATCAACCTGATTTTGTCCTTTGTATCGGCCAAGCTGGTGGAAGATCTAGCTTGACGCCTGAACGAGTGGCCATTAATCAAGACGATGCACGCATTCCTGATAATGAAGGCAATCAACCGATTGATCTTCCTATTCGTCCAGATGGTGCTCCTGCCTACTTTAGTAGTCTACCGATTAAAGCGATGGTTCAAGCTATAAAAAAAGAAGGTTTACCGGCCTCTGTTTCCAATACGGCAGGGACTTTTGTCTGCAACCATTTGATGTATCAGGCCCTCTATTTGGTAGAAAAGAAATTTCCACATATTAAGGCAGGTTTTATGCATATTCCTTATATGATGGAACAGGTAGTGAATAGACCGACTACTCCAGCTATGAGTTTAGTGGACATTAGGCGAGGGATAGAAGTGGCAATCGGCGCTATTATCGAATATGGGGATCAGGACCTCAAGTTGGTAGGCGGAGAAACTCATTGATAGAAAAAAGCTTGAGGGAAAACCTTCAAGCTTTTGGACGTTTTCGAGCTAGTACAGCTCGGTAGAAAATTATTTTATTGATTTGAATGTAGGGTAGGAGTGAAAAACTAGCAATTCCAAAGGTAATCCAATTGAGGAAGTACCAAGGAAGGAGTTGTAAGTCTAGGACAAAACGCTGAAATTTGTAACCTTTCATCAGGAAGCGGCTGGTTTTAAGGATTTGTCCTGGTCTAGCTTGTCCTAAGTCGAGAGTGTCACATAGGAGAAATTCCACCTGTGAATAGGCATAGTATTGTGGAATATAGAGACTATTTCCTATAATCATTAAGAAGATACTTGCTAGAACGTAAAGACCAAAGGTCATGAGGAAGCGTTCAGTTTCAACTGACGTGAGATCCAGATTAGGAAACTCAGGATGAAGGACAACGAATTTCTTTGCTAAAAAGCTACTGTAAAAGAGGAAGTAAATCCCAAACAAGCTAGGAATGCTCCATAAGAAGAGATAGAAGCGTTTGAGAAGGAGAGTCAAAAAGGTTTGTGAAAAGTGCTCTTCGTTAAATAGAGCCAGACTATTTTTGACGGATAGTTCTGTATCAGGATTCTTGATAAGTTTCAGTGTTGTGTAAACTGAACTGGTCAGGAGAATCGTTCCAATAAAGGAGACTAATAGTGGAAAGAGGTAGGCTTGGAATACATGACCAAACACGCTAAAAAAGGGTTCTTCTAAAATAGCCTCGTTGATACGCTCTAAGGGATTGAGAAAGCCAGACAAGATGACCAGCATGCTAGGTAAGAGATAGACGAGAAAGAGGCGGGGATTTTCAGCTTGAAATTGTCTGGCCTGCAGACGAATGGTTTTTAAATCAATTTTTGGGTATTTCATTCTCTCATTATACACCATAGTTCGTGACAGTTCCAGCTTTTTTTGATAAAATCATACAGTATGCCCTTGGGCACAAAGTATGAACTGGGACTGTTTTTCCCAGCTTCGGAGGTAAAAAATGTCAGATTCACCAATCAAATATCGTTTGATTAAGAAAGAAAAACACACGGGAGCTCGTCTGGGAGAAATTATCACTCCCCACGGTACCTTCCCAACACCTATGTTTATGCCAGTTGGAACCCAAGCCACTGTCAAGACTCAGTCACCTGAAGAATTGAAGGAGATGGGGTCAGGGATTATCCTATCAAACACCTATCATCTCTGGCTTCGCCCTGGAGACGAACTCATCGCACGGGCAGGTGGTCTCCATAAGTTCATGAACTGGGACCAGCCAATCTTGACAGATAGTGGAGGTTTCCAGGTTTATTCCCTAGCAGATAGCCGTAATATCACAGAAGAAGGAGTAACCTTTAAAAACCATCTTAATGGTTCCAAGATGTTCCTATCACCAGAGAAGGCCATCTCTATCCAAAATAATTTAGGCTCAGACATCATGATGTCCTTTGACGAATGTCCACAGTTTTATCAACCTTATGACTACGTTAAGAAATCAATCGAGCGTACCAGCCGTTGGGCTGAGCGTGGTTTGAAGGCTCACCGTCGTCCGCATGACCAAGGATTATTTGGAATTGTGCAGGGGGCTGGATTTGAAGACCTGCGTCGCCAATCAGCTCACGACCTTGTCAGTATGGATTTCCCAGGTTACTCTATCGGTGGTTTGGCAGTGGGAGAAACCCATGAAGAGATGAATGCGGTTTTGGACTTCACAACTCAGCTGCTGCCTGAAAATAAACCTCGCTATTTGATGGGTGTGGGAGCGCCAGATAGCCTGATTGATGGGGTGATTCGTGGAGTAGATATGTTTGACTGTGTCTTGCCGACTCGAATCGCTCGTAATGGGACTTGTATGACTAGTCAGGGACGTTTGGTTGTCAAAAACGCTCAGTTTGCTGAGGACTTTACACCGCTAGATCCTGAGTGTGATTGCTACACATGTA
>CAUTUU010000080.1:0-5393 GCA_963541545.1 uncultured bacterium
TTAGACTAATTTCCACTTTGGTTGGGCAAGTGGAAGTTACTTTGAGAAGTTGCCAATTTGATTTTCGAAGAGTATAAATAGCTTAGTGATAGAAGAAAATAGGGAAATATGGTATAATGAAACGATAGATTTTTGAATAGGAATAAGATCATGTTTGGATTTTTTAAGAAAGATAAGTCTGTGGAAGTAGAAGTTCCGACACAGGTTCCTGCTCATATCGGCATCATCATGGATGGGAATGGTCGTTGGGCTAAAAAACGTATGCAACCGCGAGTCTTCGGACACAAGGCGGGCATGGAAGCATTGCAAACTGTGACCAAGGCAGCCAACAAACGGGGCGTCAAGGTGATTACAGTTTATGCTTTTTCTACGGAAAATTGGACCCGTCCAGATCAGGAAGTCAAGTTTATCATGAACTTGCCAGTAGAGTTTTATGATAATTATGTCCCGGAATTGCATGCGAATAATGTTAAGATTCAAATGATTGGGGAAACGGACCGCCTGCCTAAGCAAACCTTTGAAGCTCTGACCAAGGCTGAGGAATTGACTAAGAACAACACAGGATTGATTCTTAATTTTGCCCTCAACTATGGGGGACGTGCTGAGATTACACAGGCTCTTAAGTTGATTTCCCAGGATGTGTTAGATGCCAAAATCAACCCAGGTGACATCACAGAGGAATTGATTGGCAACTATCTCTTTACTCAGCATTTGCCTAAGGATGTACGAGATCCAGACTTGATTATCCGTACTAGTGGAGAATTGCGCTTGAGCAATTTCCTTCCATGGCAGGGAGCCTACAGTGAGCTCTATTTTACGGATACCTTGTGGCCTGATTTTGATGAGGCGGCCTTGCAGGAAGCCATTCTTGCCTACAATCGTCGTCATCGCCGATTTGGAGGAGTTTAGGAGGAAATATGACACAGGATTTACAGAAAAGAACCTTGTTTGCAGGGATTGCCCTGGCTATTTTCCTACCGATTTTGATGATTGGGGGACTCTTGCTGCAGATAGCAATCGGAATCATAGCCATGCTAGCCATGCATGAACTTTTGAAGATGAGAGGTCTAGAGACCATGACGATGGAGGGCCTCTTGACCCTCTTTGCAACCTTTGCTTTGACCATTCCCCTGGAGAATTACCTGACTTTTTTGCCAGTTGATGGGAATGTGGTTGCCTATAGTGTGTTGATTTCAATTATGTTAGGAACGACTGTTTTTAGCAAGTCTTATACGATTGAGGACGCTGTTTTCCCTCTGGCTATGAGTTTCTACGTGGGCTTTGGATTTAATGCTTTGCTAGATGCTCGTGTTGCAGGTTTAGATAAGGCGCTTTTGGCCTTGTGTATCGTCTGGGCGACTGACAGCGGTGCCTATCTTGCTGGGATGAGATACGGTAAACGAAAATTAGCGCCAAGGGTATCACCTAATAAAACCTTTGAGGGGGCTTTGGGGGGTATTTTAGGAGCTATCTTGATAACAATTGTCTTTATGATTTTTGATAGGACAGTTGCTCTTCCGTATGGAATTTACAAGATGTCAGTCTTTGCTATTTTCTTCAGCATTGCTGGACAATTTGGTGATTTACTAGAAAGTTCGATTAAGCGTCACTTTGGTGTCAAGGATTCTGGGAAATTTATCCCTGGACATGGTGGTGTTTTGGATCGTTTCGATAGTATGTTACTTGTATTTCCAATCATGCACTTATTTGGACTCTTTTAATCAAAAGACGGAGGAAATACTATGCTCGGAATTTTAACCTTTATTCTGGTTTTTGGGATTATTGTAGTGGTGCACGAGTTCGGACACTTCTACTTTGCCAAGAAATCAGGGATTCTAGTGCGTGAATTTGCCATTGGTATGGGACCCAAAATCTTTGCTCACATTGGCAAGGATGGGACGGCCTATACCATTCGAATCTTGCCTCTGGGTGGCTACGTCCGTATGGCTGGTTGGGGTGATGATACAACTGAAATCAAGACAGGAACTCCTGTCAGTTTGACGCTTACTGATGATGGTAAGGTTAAACGCATCAATCTTTCAGGTAAAAAATTGGATCAAACAGCTCTTCCTATGCAGGTGACCCAGTTTGACTTTGAAGACAAGCTTTTTATCAAAGGATTGGTTCTGGAAGAAGAAAAAACATTTGCAGTGGATCACGATGCAACGGTTGTGGAAGCAGATGGAACTGAGGTTCGGATTGCTCCCTTGGATGTTCAATATCAAAATGCGACTATCTGGGGGAAACTCATTACTAACTTTGCAGGCCCCATGAATAACTTTATCTTAGGTGTTCTTGTTTTCTGGATTTTAATCTTTATGCAGGGTGGTGTCAGAGATGTTGATACCAACCAGTTCCATGTCATGCCCCAAGGGGCTTTGGCTAAGGTAGGAGTGCCAGAAACAGCACAGATTACTAAGATTGGTTCACATGAGATTAGCAACTGGGAAAGTTTGATCCAGGCTGTGGAAACAGAAACCAAAGATAAGACGGCCCCGACCTTGGATGTGACTATTTCTGAAAAGGGTAGTGACAAACAAGTTACGGTTACGCCCGAAGAAAGTCAAGGCCGTTACCTTCTAGGTGTTCAACCGGGAATTAAGTCAGATTTTTTGTCCATGTTTGTAGGTGGTTTTACAACTGCTGCTGATTCAGCTCTCCGAATTCTATCGGCTCTGAAAAATCTGATTTTCCAACCGGATTTGAACAAGCTAGGTGGACCTGTTGCCATCTTTAAGGCAAGTAGTGATGCTGCTAAAAATGGAATTGAGAACGTCTTGTACTTCTTGGCAGTGATTTCCATCAATATCGGGATTTTTAATCTTATTCCGATTCCAGCCCTGGATGGTGGTAAGATTGTGCTCAATATCCTAGAAGCCATCCGCCGCAAACCATTGAAACAAGAAATTGAAACCTATGTCACCTTGGCCGGAGTGGTCATCATGGTTGTCTTGATGATTGCTGTGACCTGGAATGACATTATGCGACTCTTTTTTAGATAATCGAGGAATATTATGAAACAAAGTAAAATGCCTATCCCAACGCTTCGCGAAATGCCAAGCGATGCTCAAGTTATCAGCCATGCTCTTATGTTGCGAGCTGGTTATGTTCGTCAAGTCTCAGCAGGTGTTTATTCTTACTTACCACTTGCCAACCGTGTGATTGAAAAAGCTAAGAATATCATGCGCCAAGAATTTGATAAGATTGGTGCCGTTGAGATGTTGGCTCCTGCCCTTCTCAGTGCAGAATTGTGGCGCGAATCAGGTCGTTATGAAACTTATGGTGAAGACCTTTACAAACTAAAAAACCGTGAAAAATCAGACTTCATTCTAGGTCCAACTCACGAAGAAACCTTTACAGCTATTGTTCGTGATTCTGTTAAGTCATACAAGCAATTGCCACTCAACCTTTACCAAATCCAACCTAAGTATCGTGATGAAAAACGCCCACGTAACGGCCTTCTTCGTACACGTGAGTTCATCATGAAAGATGCTTATAGTTTCCACGCTAACTATGATAGTTTGGACAGTGTTTATGATGAGTACAAGGCTGCCTATGAGCGTATTTTCACTCGTAGTGGTTTAGATTTCAAGGCTATCATCGGTGATGGTGGAGCCATGGGTGGTAAGGACAGCCAAGAATTTATGGCCATCACACCTGCTCGTACAGACCTTGACCGCTGGGTTGTCTTGGACAAGTCAGTTGCCTCATTTGATGAAATTCCTGCAGAAGTGCAAGAAGAAATCAAGGCAGAATTGCTCAAATGGATGGTTTCTGGTGAAGATACCATCGCCTACTCAAGTGAATCTAGCTATGCAGCCAACTTGGAAATGGCAACAAATGAGTACAAACCAAGCAACCGTGTTGTCGCTGAAGAAGAAGTGACTCGTGTTGCAACACCAGATGTTAAATCAATTGATGAAGTGGCAGCCTTCCTAAACGTTCCAGAAGAACAAACGATTAAAACCCTCTTCTACATGGCAGATGGTGAGCTTGTTGTAGCCCTTCTAGTTGGAAATGACCAACTCAACGAAGTCAAGTTGAAAAACCACTTGGGAGCAGATTTCTTCGACGTTGCTAGCGAAGAAGAAGTGGCGAACCTTGTTCAAGCAGGATTTGGTTCACTTGGCCCAGTTGGTTTGCCAGAGAATGTTAAAATCATTGCAGACCGTAAGGTGCAAGATGTCCGCAATGCAGTAGTCGGTGCTAACGAAGATGGCTACCACTTGACTGGTGTGAATCCAGGTCGTGATTTTACTGCAGAATATGTGGATATCCGTGAAGTTCGTGAGGGTGAAATTTCTCCAGACGGACAAGGTGTCCTTAACTTTGCGCGTGGTATCGAAATTGGGCACATCTTCAAACTCGGAACTCGTTATTCAGCAAGCATGGGAGCAGATGTTTTGGATGAAAATGGCCGTGCTGTGCCAATTATCATGGGCTGTTACGGTATCGGTGTCAGCCGTCTCCTTTCAGCAGTGATGGAGCAACACGCTCGCCTCTTTGTTAACAAGACACCAAAAGGTGAATACCGTTACGCTTGGGGAATCAACTTCCCTAAAGAATTGGCACCATTTGATGTGCACTTGATTACTGTCAATGTCAAGGACGAAGAAGCGCAAGCCTTGACAGAAAAGCTTGAAGCAAGCTTGATGGGAGCTGGTTACGAAGTCTTGACAGATGACCGTAACGAACGTGTCGGAGTCAAATTCAGCGATAGCGATTTGATTGGGTTGCCAATCCGTATCACTGTTGGGAAAAAAGCGGCTGATGGCATCGTAGAAGTCAAGATTAAAGCGACTGGTGACACTATCGAAGTTCATGCAGATAATGTGCTCGAAACGCTTGAAATCCTCAGCAAGAAATAAAAACTATAATCAGAAGAAAAACAAGGAAAAAATGTAACTAGTTTTTACCTTGTTTTTTCTGTATAATGGGAAAAATGATTAGATAAAGAGGTAAATGTATGCTAAGATTTCCAAAGGATTTTGTCTGGGGATCCTCTACTTCTGGACCGCAGACAGAAGGGCGTGTAGCTGGTGATGGTAAAGGAGATAATCTCTGGGATTATTGGTACCAAGTGGAGCCAAATCGTTACTATAATGGGATTGGTCCAGATAAGACATCGACCTTTTATGAAAATTGGGAACAGGATATTGAGCTTTTGTTAGAGACTGGTCACACGGCCTTTCGGACTTCTATCCAGTGGTCACGGATTTTTCCACAAGGCTGTGGGGAAGTCAACCCTCAAGGTGTGGATTTTTATAGTAAAATGAACCAAAAATAGTACATAATATGGTATAACCTTCTTCTGGGATATTCAATAGATTTTCGTAAAAAGTTCTCTCTTATTGTGAGCGAACAGGTAGTATAACAGAAGCATCACACGTTTT
>CAUTUU010000081.1:0-5263 GCA_963541545.1 uncultured bacterium
TCTCCATCACGTTTGATTACTTGCATAGGTTTCTCCTTTATTCTTTGTTTTCTTTAATTTCTGCCAGCATTTTTTCTTCTTCTGCTGTCAGTTGATATTGTTCAAGCAAATCCGGTCTGCGTTCATAGGTTTTCTTCAAACTCTCATACAATCGCCACTGACGAATCTTTTCATGGTGCCCGCTCATCAGAACATCTGGGACAACCATACCTCGATAATCATAGGGACGTGTGTACTGAGGGTATTCAAGAAGGCCTGAAGAAAAACTATCATCTTGGTGGCTAGACTCCTTACCAATTACTTCTGGAATCAGGCGTACCGTAGCATCAATCATGGTCATGGCCGCCAATTCTCCTCCAGTCAAGACATAATCTCCTAGAGAAATCTCATCCGTCACCAGTGTCTTGATGCGCTCGTCATACCCTTCATAGTGACCACAGATAAAAATTAGCTCTTCCTCTTGAGCCAAATCTTCAGCATAAGCCTGATCAAACTGCTTGCCAGCTGGGTCTAGGAGAATGACGCGAGGATTTTTCTTTTCAATAGCATCAAAGGCATCGAAAATAGGTTGGGCTCGGAGCAACATCCCCTGTCCGCCTCCGTATGGCTCATCGTCGACATGGCGGGCCTTTTCAGCATATTCTCGAAAATTATGATACTGGATATCCAAGAGCCCTTTTTCGCGAGCCTTTCCAACGATTGAGTGCTCTAGCGGAGAAAACATCTCTGGAAAGAGGGTTAAAATATCAATCTTCATCGTCTAACCCTTCTAAGATTTCCACATTGACGCGGTTATTCGGAATATCAACATTGAGAACCACTGGTGGGATATAAGGCAAGAGTAAGTCACGTTTACCTTTTCGCTTGACCACCCAGACATCGTTAGCACCTGGTTGCAGGATTTCCCTGATGGTTCCAATCAAGTTATCTCCCTCATAGACTTCTAAACCGATAATCTCGTGATAATAAAATTCACCATCGTCTAGGTCATTCAAATCCTCCTCAGCGACCTTGAGACTGTATCCCTTATACTTTTCAATAGCGTTGATATGGTACATATCTTTGAATTTAATAATGTCAAAGTTCTTCTGTTTACGGTGGCTAGCAATGGTCACTGTTTGAACAAACTGATCTTTTTCATCAAACAAAGCCAGCTCAGCCCCTTTTTTAAACCGTTCTTCTGCAAAATCTGTCACAGACAAGACTCGCATCTCACCCTGCAACCCCTGCGTATTGACGATTTTCCCAACATTAAAGTAGTTCATCTTGTCTCCTGTACTCTATTTCTTTCCATCTTATTCGGATATTTCTCGAATAATAGTCACAATTTTTTCTGATTCTGACCATTGTAAATAATGGTGATTCCCTCCTAAAATGAGTTTAGTATTGGAAGTCCAATATTCTGATTCTCTGTACTCTTTTTCTCTATAAGTCTGACAGAAAATAAATACAGGAACATGAGATTCTATCGACAAATTCTCAAAATCTTCCTCAGTAATCTCTCCAGATATCTGAAATTCTGGATCTTGCTTTTCCAACTCTAAGCCTTTTTCTTGCATTAATTCCCAGATTTCTTTATTAATTTCAGGGCTAAATGTGGCTTGAGTTAAGTTCTTAAAATAAAGTTCAGGACCACACTCCTCAATCAGCCTCATCTGCTCTTCCATTTCTGGATAAGGATTTTCTGAAAAATCAGCAAACATGACGTTTTTAGTTGTCGGTTCAATTGCTACTAAAGCCTGACACTTAATTGGTTTCTTGAGCAATTTACAAGCTAAAATTCCACTCAAACTATGTACACAAAGTATATATTCAGAAATCGCCAATTCTTCAAGTACTTCATAAACCGCATCTGCAAGATTATCCAGACCTTTTCCAGCTTGGTCATGAATCGGACTCCTACCTGTGTTTGGAAAATCAATTGTCAAATAACCAATTGTGGGAGGAAGCTTTTCGATTATAAGTGAAAAATTTTCATAACTTGGTAGCAAGCCTGCGCCACTTAAACAAACTAGCACTTTCTTTTGCTTTTGATAAGTAACAGAGAGACTACCAATTTCTGTAGATACTTCAATCCTCTTCATAAAGAAATCCACTCATTCTGTATAATGAATTATTAAAAATCCTTATCCTTTATTTTATCACGTTCCAGGGATTTTCTCAAGTTGGATAAATCTCATCTTACAGAGCTACTACTTCTTCAAAAAATTCACCAATTATCTGATTAAACTCTTCAGGATGATCATTCATCGGTTGGTGTTTACTATCTGAAATCGTTACTTGACGCGCATTGGGATTTAAGGCAATGATACCATCGTAGATCATTTTTAGGTGTTTGGGAAAATCATTTTCTCCTCTTACTAAAAGCATAGGAGGATTTCCTTGATAACCTTCTATCTCATGGACAGCCAAAAAACCTGTGATTCCAAGGTTCAAAAAAATATCTCTCCCAGTTTCTATAATAGCCGTCTTTACTAATTCTCTTGTGATAGGATTATCTGTACACATTTTTGAGTTCTTGTCTGCAATCACCTTCCAAGGAATCGTTTTATACATAAGAGAACTATATTTTATGCGATTTCTCTCTTTATCTGATAGGTAACGATGCTGTCCCCAACTATCTACCATGACCAAGGCTAGGACTCTTTCTGGATGGCGATAGGTGTACTCTTGAAGTGGGTTTCCTCCCCAAGAATGACCAACCAATATCGCCTTATCTAGCTGGAAATAGGACAAAATAGCATCTACATCTTGAACAGCGCCTTCTAAGTCAGGTAGGCCAACTTTCATAGGTGATTCCCCCTGACCTCTAACATTGACAAAGTAAAGGTCAAATCCATCAAAAGCATCATACTGGTGGGCCCACATCTGACTACGTCCACAAGCTCCATGATAAAAAATAATGTGGCCTTTATTTGCGTTTCCCGGACGATGATAAACAACCAAATCACAATCTACGACTGGTATAAGGTGACGTTTTAACATCTCAGGTTCTCTATTATAAAAAGCAATAGCTTCAGCAATATCATTTTGCTTCATTATTACACTCTCTCCTCTTGATCCTAGTGTCATTCTTTTTATCTATTTTATCATGCTATATTAAAATCATCGTGTTCCAAACTTGATTACATTAAAATTTTTGAATTTTCTGCACGATCTTAATAAAGAAAAAGACTGCTCAGCAATCTTTACTTTCTTCTCATCAGATTCATACCTAAAATTCCAGCAATAATCATAGTGGCTCCTATCACATGGTAACTATAAATTGGTTCATGGAGGATAAGAGCTCCAGCTAGAATAGTCAAAACTGTTCCAAAATTACCAAAGACACTGACGGTTGATGCTCCAAGTCGAACAATAGCATAGATAGAGAGACTACCAGTAACGATAGATGCTAGAATTCCCAAATAGAGAATTGAAAGCAGATAAGATACCTGTCCAAGTGGCGCAAAGTAGGCTAATATGTTCCCCTCTAGATAGTGCGAGATCAGACTCAGCGTATTAAAGGTGACGAAGCCAACAAATATCACAACAGCTGTCATATCCATGGCCCGATAGCGACCTCCTTTAGACTTGCTGAGAATATTGTTTATTGCATTGGCGAAAACAGATCCCAACATCAAGAGAAAGCCCAAGCTAGCAGTTTCCTTGCTAAAGTTTGCTCCTTTGCTAAGGAAGATAAAAACTACTCCTGCTACGGATAAAATTAAAAAGAACTTTTGAAGCAAGCTTGTCTTTTCCTTGAGAAAGACCGATGCCAAAAGGAGAGTAAAAATCGGGACAAGAGCTTGTAAAATTCCAGCTTCAGAAGACGATATATACTGTAAAGCAAAGGATTGGAAAATAAAGAAGAGGAGTGGATAGAAAATACTCATCGGCAGAATAGAAAGAATAGCTTTTCTACTTAAACTCACATTGATAAGTTTTGTTTGATGAAGGATGACCAATACCAGAGCAGCGATTGTATAGCGATGTGCCAAGTTTGTAAGAGGGCTGGCATAGCCTAAAGCAATCTTTGTAAATAAAAAAGAAAATCCAATGATTACTGAAAAGGATAAGGCTGCTAGGTAAGCTTTTGTTTTCTCGTTCATAGAATATTACTCCCTTTAAAAATAGCTATTCTCAAGATTAATTGACTAGAATTCTTTGAGACTGTCTTTCCATTTTAGCATAGTAAAATCCTAGATGCTATTTCTAGGATTAGTATTTTATGCCTTCTATCACTGTTTATCTAGTTCATTGACTAAAAGAGTCTAATCTGCATTTCTCGTTCTTATCTCACAAGTTCTAGCTTGTCTGCCTCTTGAAGATTCCTTACTTTGATAGCATAATCCACCATTTTCCTTGCTTTCTCTATACAAGCTAGCGTAGGCTAGGAGAAACCTTTCATATCAGTAAAAAGAGGTTATTCCGAGTTCTCTTAGAAGTTCTTCAAAAATCCTTCCAAATCACATTCATGCTGGTACTTAATGGCTGCAGTTTTGTCTTTCTCAAAGATGGTTTTAGTTAGGTCAATATGGTTGATGGCTGCGATTGCGACGGTGTAGTGAATGATATCAGCCAGTTCTTTAGCAAGTTCCTCGTTCGAATCTTGAACTCCCTCTTTTCGACCAGAGCGACCATTCAAAACTTCAGCTACTTCTCCGACTTCCTCCACTAGCTTCATAAAAAGACCTTCCTCAGTTCGAGACTGCTGGTAATGTTCGAGTAAGTAGTCTTGTAATTGTCTAAACGTTAAATCCTGCATATCCTGCTCCTTGCAAAAAAAGCGAGACATTCGTCCCGCCCTTCTTATTTTTCGTCAATAACGATTCTTACTTTTTTGTCTTCAGTTGGGACAGAGTAGACAATCGTTCTTATCGCAGAAATAGTGCGACCCTTACGACCGATTACACGACCCACATCGCTTTGATCAAGATCCAAATGATATTCCAAAAATTCTGGTGTATCTTCAATCTTGATAGTTAAGGCATCTGGTTGTGAAATCAAGGGTTTCACAATTGCAATAATGAGATTTTCAATCGTATCCATCTGTCAACCTACTTTAAACTTATTTTGAGAATTTAGAATCGTGGAATTTCTTCAATACGCCTTCTTTTGAAAGGATGTTGCGAACTGTATCTGAAGGTTGAGCTCCATCAGCCAACCATGCAAGAACGCGGTCTTCTTTCAAAGTTACTTGGTTTTCAGCAACAAGTGGGTTGTAAGTTCCAACTGTTTCGATGAAACGTCCGTCACGTGGTGAACGTGAATCTGCTACGTT
>CAUTUU010000082.1:0-5061 GCA_963541545.1 uncultured bacterium
TATGGAGTAAGACAATATGAAGCAAACCAAAACAACTAAAATCGCCCTTGTATCCCTCTTAACCGCCCTTTCTGTGGTTCTAGGTTATTTCCTAAAAATTCCAACACCGACAGGCATTTTAACTCTTTTAGATGCGGGTGTCTTCTTTGCGGCCTTCTACTTTGGTAGTCGTGAAGGGGCTGTAGTTGGAGGACTAGCGGGTTTCTTGATTGACCTCTTATCAGGTTATCCTCAGTGGATGTTCTTTAGCTTGGTCAACCATGGCTTGCAGGGATTTTTCGCAGGATTTAAAGGAAAAACTCAGTGGTTAGGCCTTATCCTAGCAACGATTGCCATGGTAGGGGGCTACGCCTTAGGTTCTACTTTGATGAATGGCTGGGCTGCAGCTCTACCAGAAATTCTACCAAATTTCATGCAAAATATGGTAGGGATGATTGTAGGATTTATCCTTAGTCAAAGTATTAAGAAGATTAAGTAAAGAATCTGGATAAAAGTCTTAAAAATCAGAAAAACGCATAGTATCAGGTGTTGAAAAACCTTGATACTATGCGTTTTATTGTGGGAAGAT
This sequence comes from uncultured bacterium, assembly GCA_963541545.1. Classification (GTDB taxonomy): domain Bacteria; phylum Bacillota; class Bacilli; order Lactobacillales; family Streptococcaceae; genus Streptococcus. The sequence goes on from CAUTUU010000082.1 coordinate 569, forward strand.
TTTATACTCTTCGAAAATCTCTTCAAACCTCGTCAACGTCGCCTTGCCGTATATATGTGACTGACTTCGTCAGTCTTATCTACAACCTCAAAACAGTGTTTTGAGCAGCCTGCGGCTAGTTTCCTAGTTTGCTCTTTGATTTTTATTGAGTATTAGATGAATATTAATCAAAATAAAGCAAGTCTTTGCTGGTGCTTGTAAAGAGGTCAAAGCCATCCTTGGTAACAACACCACAGTCTTCGATACGAACACCGACTTTACCAGGGATATAGATACCTGGTTCAACAGAGAAGCACATGCCTTCTTCGATGACCATGTCGTTTCCTTCCATGATAGATGGGAATTCGTGGACATCCATACCGATACCGTGACCGAGACGGTGGTTGAAGTACTCACCGTAACCAGCTTTTTCGATGACCTCACGGGCAGCGCGATCCACTTCATGGGCAGTCACACCTGGTTTGATAAAGTCAAGAGCAGCTTGTTGGGCTTCAAGGGTCAAGTTGTAAATGTCTTTCTTGAATTGGTCAGGTTTGCCGACAGCTACTGTACGAGTCATATCTGACGCATATCCGTTGACTAGAACACCGAGGTCAAAGAGGAGAAGGGCGTTATTCTCAACCTTGTTAGCTGCCGGAATACCGTGTGGATTTGCTGCGTTATCACCAGTCAAGACCATGGTATCAAAGCTCATTTCATAGCCTTCACGTTTCATAGCAAAGTCGATTTGGGCGATGATATCTGTCTCAGTTTTATCAAGAGAAATATTGTCAAAACCAACATTAACTGCTTTATCAGCATAGAGACCTGCCACCATCATTTTTTGCACTTCGTCAGCTGATTTGATGAGGCGCATGCGTTGGATACGAGGAGTGAGGTTTTCAAACTCAGCAGTTTCAAAGACTGTTTTCAAGCCATGATATTTGGTCAAGATGAGATTGTCAAACTCAACAGCGACACGTTTGAAGTCGTACTGTGGAAGAGCATGTTTCATTTTTTGCCATGGGTTTTCAGAATCCACATAGCCGACAACTGGGAAGGAAACAGTGCTAGTAGCACGCTCAACTTCAAGGGCTGGGACAAAGAGGAGAGGTTCCTGATCTGCTAGGACAAAAAGGAACATTTGGCGCTCATGGGGATCACTGTAAAAGCCAGTGAGGTAATTGATTGTGACGGGGTCAGATACGACAGCGACGTCTAGTTTTTCTGATTCAAGATATGTTACGATTTGTTGTAATTTAGACATATGCTACCTTCTTTCTACCCCTCTATTTTGGCAAAAAAAGAGAGAAAATGCAAGGGAGAAGGGTAAAAGAAAAGACAAAAAGAACTCCGATATGATAGCAGAGTTCTTTGATATGGTTTTCCTTGTTTTAAGAAAAGTCAGCCTTGCTTTTGACATCGCTATATTCTTCAGCAATTTCTTGACTGAGGATGTCCTCATAGGCAGGAAGTTGGATATCCTGACCGTATTTCTTCTTGAGGGCAGTAGTGACTAGACGATAAGCTAGATTGGCATTACGAGAGAGGATAGGTCCGTGGAAGTAGGAACCAAAGACATTCTTATAATGAACCCCTTCACCGACTTTTTCTTCATTGTTTCCATTTCCATAGACAACCTGTCCCAGCGGTTGTTGGTCATCAGAAAGGAAGGTACGGCCCTGATGGTTTTCAAATCCATAGTAGGTTTCATTGAAATCTTCATTGTGAATCTTGATGTCACCGATAAAGCGGTTGTTGGTTTGGTTGAGCGTGTAGTGGCCCATGACCCCTAGTCCTTCGATACGTCTCCCTGAAGCTTCAATATAATATTGACCCAATAGTTGGAAACCACCGCAGATAGCGAGAACTACACCGTCGTTTTGGATGTAGTTGTCAATGCTCTCTTTTTTAGCAGGTAGGTCGTCTGCAATGATACTCTGTTCAAAGTCTTGACCACCGCCGAAAAAGGCGATGTCGTAGTGATTTTCATCAAAGTCATCATGGAGAGAAACGATGTCAACCGTCACATGGGCCCCCAGCTTTTCAGCCACATACTTGAGCATGAGGATGTTTCCATTGTCCCCGTAGGTATTCATGAGGTTGCCATAGAGGTGGGCAATGTTGAGCTGATAAGGGTAATTGCCAGCTTTTGAGGAAAGTGAAGTATAAACCATTAGTTCATCTCCTTTCTAACAATCTGACGACTAGCCAGCAGTTCTCGGAATTCCAGCATAGCAGTATAGGTAGCTAGGATATAGGCATGCTTGCAGTCTTGATTCTCAATGGTCTTGAGAACTTGCTCCAGACTATTTGTTTCAGTGATTTTCTCAGCTGGGTAACCAGTCACACGAAGACGGCGTGCAATTTCAGAATGACGAACGCCACCAGCATTGATTTCGGGAATGTCCATGTCAGTGATTTGTTCAAAGTCCGCATCCCAAATCCAGCTAGTGTCAATACCGTCTGCATAGTTGGCATTGAGGAGAACAGATAGGCTAAATGGATAAGAAGCCAGTTTAATCATCTCGATAGCTTGGGTTGCTCCAACTGGATTTTTAATCAAGACAAGGGTACATTCTTTATCGCCGATATGGAAGGTTTCCTGACGACCAAAGACAGCACGGCTCTTGTCAAATCCTTGCTTGATGAGTTGCGAATCGGCACCAAGGAAACGGGCGATAGCAACCGCAGCTAGGGCATTGTAGATATTGTAGAGTCCACCGATTTGGATACCGTATTCTTGGCCGTCAATGACAAAGCGAGAACGATTGTTGGTCAACTCAACCAGTTCTGTCAAACGATAGTCGAGATCAGGACGTTTGCATTCGCAGCCTTCACAGATATAGGCACCCAAGTTGGCATAAGTATTGTGCTCGTATTTGAGGATTCCTTGGCAGTCAGGACATAGAATCCCTTCTGTATTGTAGTGAGCTAGTTGGGCTGGCCCTTTTTCCAAGTCAAAACCAAAATACTCTACAGGATTTGGAATAGCTGGCTTGTAGAAAAGCGGACTGTCACCATTGAGGAGAACAGTAGCCGTAGGCACTTTACGAATGGCATCCAAAATCATCTTATAAGTTGTGTAAATCTCACCATAGCGGTCCATTTGGTCACGGAAGATATTCGTGATGACAAAAAGGCTTGGCTGGATATAGTCACAGATACGAGATAGACTGGCTTCGTCGATTTCTAATACTGCAATGTTTTTTCCAGTTTTAGAAGATTTGGCAGTCAGGAAGGTTGTCGCAATCCCTGTAATCATGTTGGCACCGCTTGGATTGGTCAGAACTTGACCATAAACCTCTTTTAAAATGCCGACAGTGAGGGCAGTTGTCAGAGTTTTTCCATTGGTTCCAGTGACCACGACAATCTCGTAGTTCTTAGCTAGGTTTTGTAAAATATCTTTATCAAATTGAAGGGCGAGTTTTCCTGGGAGTGTACTTCCACGGCCAAGACGACTTAAAACGAAGTGGGAAGAGCGCCCAGCAAGAAGGCCCAAAGTAGTTTTTAATTTCATGCTTCTATTATATCATAAAAGAGGGAAAAGACAGATTTGAGATTTCGAAGAAATAAAAACAGCCCAGAGAGGGCTGTTCGATATGATTAAATCTCAACTTAAATCGCAAACAAGTCATTCAAGTTCTCAGCCAAGGTTGGGTGAGTGAAGATTTGTTTTGTGAAGTAAGTGTAAGGAATCTTGTTGTCCATAGCAACAGTGATGATGTTGATGATTTCTTGAGAACCTTCTGAGAAGATGCTTGCTCCAAGAATTTCTTTTGTTTCAGTATTGACAACAGCTTTGAAGGCTCCACGAAGGTCTCCATTTACGTGACCGCGAGGCATTGCTGCAACAGGGATTTCCTTGACAGCGTATGGAAGTTTCAAATCAGCTGCTTGGCTTTCAGTCAAACCAACTTGTGAAAGTGCAGGTGTGATGAACATGGTATTTGGTACATTGAGACGGTCTTCAAGTGTGTAGCTACCATCTCCAGCAAGGTAGCTGTAGACAACACGGAAGTCATCAAGTGAAATGTAAGTAAATTGAAGACCACCGTTGACATCTCCAACTGCAAAGACACCAGGAACGTTTGTTTGACAATGTTTGTCTACTTTAATAGCACCACGTTCAGTTAGTTCAATATCTGTATTTTCAAGTTGAAGTGGTTCTACATTTGGTTTACGTCCAGTTGCGTAGAGAAGGGCATCGAAACGGTAAGTTTCATTTTCAGTTACGACAAGGACTTGGTCACCGTCGTTTTTGATTTCAGTAGTACGGATGTTTTGAAGCAATTCAATACCGTCTTCTTCCATGTATTGTTTAGCAAGAGCTGCGATGGAAGGTTCTGCACGAGGTAGGAAAGTATCCAAGGCATCTAGGACTGTAACCTTGCTTCCAAGTTTGTTATAAAGGCCAGCAAATTCAAGACCGATATTTCCGCCACCAAGGACACCAAGTTTTTCAGGCAATTTGTCCAAGTTTTGGATACCTGTTGAGTCAAAGACGTTTTTGC
>CAUTUU010000083.1:0-4839 GCA_963541545.1 uncultured bacterium
TCCATGTAGTCTGCTAAACGGAAGTCAATCTTAACATCTGACTCACCAAAACTCTCGGCAATCGGTTCTGAACGCTCATAGGACATACGAATCAGTGGATAAATCTTCTTAGCCTCTTCTAACTTGCCTTCTTTCAACAGTTTGACAAATCCTTCTGTATCTGTCAACAGTTTATCGATTTGCTCTTGCACAAAAGTCTTATAGTCAGCAGTGGCCTTATCAAGCATTTTCTGCTTGTCTTCGGACAAGGCTGTCACCTTAGAGGAATTATTTTTCTCTGTTGATTTTTCAAAACGGACTGCACATGCTGTCAATAGCAAGGCTGAAGATAAAAGGACAAAACCTAGTTTTTTCATTATATACTCCTATCGATTCAGGAAATCTGAATTAATTTTACGTTTCATTATACCATGTTTTCACTCATTTTTCAATAAATTTTCAGACAATTTAATGTTGAGCAATTTATACTAATAATAGACTTTTAACGTTAAAATTGATAAAACAGGAAAGAAATAATTGTAAAAGGATTTTAAGTCCTTAAGATTTTTTATCCAACACTACTATTCACGCATCCAAGACAAAATCTTGGCAAAAAAATACAGTAGCAAAGAGTACACCAAACTACCACTCATTATGGGCGGTAGTTTTCTTTTCGTCTAAAATAGAGATAAAAAGATAGGTGGTAGCCTTATGCGTTATGGTTATGTACGAGTATCCACTAAGGAGCAAAATATCGATAGACAAATGTCTGCCTTGGCATTCGAAAATATCCCTCAAAATCAAATTTTTATAGATAGGGCCTCTGGAAAAGATTTTGACAGGACGGAATACCAAAAGTTGCTAACGGTTCTACAAGCAGATGATGAGATAGTTATTAAATCAATTGATAGACTCGGACGGAACTACGACGATATTTTAGAACAATGGCAGTTACTGACCAAGACAAAAAAGGTACATATCAGCGTTTTAGATTTTCCACTCTTGAATACTAAAAATACCAGCGATACAATCACTGGTAAACTAATTTCTGATTTGGTTTTACAAGTTCTATCTTATGTGTCGCAAATGGAAAGAGAGCAAATCAAGCAAAGACAACTAGAAGGAATTCGAGAAGCTCAAAAAAGAGGGAAACAGTTCGGAAGACCGAAGCTAAATGTTCCACCAAATTTTTACGATTTAGCAAAAAAATACAGACAAAAAGAAATAACTATTCGTGAAGGAGCAGAAATCTTAGGAGTTTCAAAAAGTACTTTTCATAATTGGCTAAAAAACTATAGTTTTTGTCAAAAAAAGTAGGAAATTTTGGACAACTAGTATCTCACCATTTTTAATTCAAAATAATGAAAAATTTAGTATTTTGATGGATTATGTCTTCTTTATTTATTCTATCAATTTTGTCCATAAAAGTCTACATTATTGGACAAGGGATTGCTTCAAAAATAATAGGAGGTCTTTTTTAATGAAGACAAAATCTAAAATTAAACTTTTTGCTACTGCTATCTTAGCTACTGCAACAATTAGTGCAGTAAACGTAGCTACTCATCCTAGTAACATTTTTGCCAGTGAAGTTACTCAAGTACCAAATAAAAATAATGTCGGTACTCGTACGACTTTTGAGACAGATCCAGTCTTTAAAAACTTCTAAGAAGGCGAAAAATATCTTGACAATTACGTTAAGGCAACAATCGAAAATAGTCGATACGGTTATTTCACAGCATCAGTTGTACCCGATGGTTTGGGAGGCAATTATCTAGTCTCAGGTTTCATCGATTCTCATTCTGAAGATGAAGAAGTGATCAAGGGAAATAAAGAGACTGCTGAAAAGATTGTCAAAAACGCTGGTATAGATCTCACTAATTTAGCCAATCAAAATAATGGAGTTCTTACTGGTAAGATTACTGAAACACAACGAGACGGCTTCCCAACTGTAACGTTTGAAACAGATGCTGTATTCAAAAACTTCGATGAAGCTAACTCTTACGCTGAGGGGCATGGGGCAGAAATTCTAGACGCAACAAAAGGATATAAGGACTATTCTCTTAAAGCAGAACCTGCATTAAACGGTACTTCTAACTATCTAGTTAGTGGTGAAATTCGTGCCTACAAAGATTATTCAGGCGCAAGTGTAACTGCTGAACAAGCAAAGAAGAATATCGAAGCTGCTGCTCGTAAGGTAGTTAATGATGCAACCCCTTCGATTTCAACTACAAAACCTGTTACTCCTATTAAACCTACGGAAGAGGTCAAACCTGTTACTCCAGCTAAACCTGTGGAAGAAGTCAAACCTGCTAATCCTACTAAACCTACGGAAGAAGTTAAACCCGAAACTCCTACTAAGCCAGTAGATGAAGGAAAAACTTCTAATGACATTCAGGAAATTACTGGTAAATTTAAATTTACTGAGATAAAAACAACTTCTACAGGGTTAACATTTAAAGCGAAATTACCTGAAGTAGCTCCCCATGCTGGCCCAATTCTTCCAAATATTCAAGCAACTTTAACAGATAAAGCAACAGGAAAAGAAGTTGCTAAAACTAGTGTCGTATTAGAAGGCTTGTCAGAAGAATTTAAAGAATCGAATCCTTTGTATTATTCTAACCTACTTGAAGGAACTATTTTTGAGCCATCACTTACCTCAGGAAACTACATTCTAACGGTTGAAGGGACTACAGGACCAACTTACGAACAAAATACTGATAAAAGAAAACGCCATTTTGTCTTTAGCACAGAGGTTACATTAACAGGAGAGGGTAACGCAACAACTACTACTCAACCTGAAAAAACAAAAGACAGTACTACAAAACCTAAGTCAGACCAGACAACAAACAACGTTAATAACACTCAACAGCCAAGCAATGATAAAAATAAACAAACTACTAACAATAACACTGGCAAGCAAGATAAAAATGAATTAAGCACTAATAAAACTAGTGATACAAAGACAGACAAACAAAATTCTGATAATACGCTATCACAAGAAAAACAACAAGCTACCAGCACTTCTACAACTAAACCAGAAAACAATAAAAACAACGATAAAAATACTTTACCAAACACAGGTGAATCAACATCTATTCTTGGCTTTATCGGTACTGTCCTTTCAATCACTGGACTAGGATTTATCGTAAAACGTAAACGTGGGTAAGGAGGAATTAAACGAATGTATAAAATCATTAAAATTGAAGATGAAACAATTTATGTAGGGAAAGGTTCTGACGGGCAGTTTACTGCTATTCCACGGACTAGCTTTGGTTTCGAGCCACAACTAGGAGATTACGTAGAATTTTACCAAAATGGTAGTGAATACATCGTATCAAAAGTAGATAATCTAGCTAACTTTACTGACAATCTTCCCATCAGTGGTAAAAGTGATAAATCTAAAGTTGCTGCAGGTTTACTAGCTTTATTTCTCGGTGCTCTAGGAGGGTATGATTTCTATATAGGAAATTCTAAACAAGGTATTATACGTCTTGTTATTACTTTATTAGGTATGATTCCGTTCCTACTTCCATTTGTCATTCTGATTAACCTTATTTGGAATCTAATCATTGGAATCCAAGTATTAACATCAAAACCTGGAAATAAATGGCATAAAGATGCTCAGGGACTTGAACTACAAGATTAGCTATGATTAAAAAACAACCTTATTTATGATTCTGGCTTTAACTAGCTTGACTCTTGTAGCCTGCCAACAAAAGCAAGAAGCTACTACTTCAGCAAGTACAGAACAAACGAGTTCTACTAGTACGGAATCCTCCAGCTCCTCTTCTGAAGTGAAGAAAACGGATTATAGTTTATATAACGAGGTAATAGAAAAATATTCTCAACCACAAAATAAACCCTCTAAGGATATTAATCCCAAAGCTAACTTAAAAGATAATTCTCCACAAGTATATTCAGATATTGACTACTGCCTATATGATTTTGATAAAAATGGGACGGACGAACTAATCATTGCTTTGAAAATTAAGTCAGGTAAACATGATATTTTAGACATCAGAACGATTCAGAATGATAAAGTTATTCAACTCACTAATGCAGAAAATCATTTAGATTTTATCGGAGAAAAAGTGATTTTTGTCCCTCTTGAAGATGGATATTTTCAACTTTCAAGTGCATCTGGTGGCAAACAATCTCATAAACTCTATAAACTAAATACAAATACATTAGATTTGGAATTGCTTACTGAATCAGATACAGAAGACGGCTTAGGAACTAGATCACCACTACTGAACCTAGATACATTTCCTTGGAAATCTGTAGCAAAGCCAATATCAGGAGAAACAACACCTTCACAAGAAATTAAAGGAATGAATATTTCTTCTATCCAAAACGGTGATTTTTCAAGCATCTCTGGTACATGGCGCAATAGTGCTGGTGTAGAACTTGTATTTGATGAACATGGACTGGTTAGTGATCATTCGCAAGTTTCAATTGAACATGCTAAAGAAATTGACCATTATCTTAAAGCAAGTTTACTTCCTAAAAATGGAGGTGCTGGTGGTTCTGCTATTGCCTTTTTACCTGCAGGAATTCCTTTGACAATGGCTATTACTTCTTCACCCGAAAACGGATATAAGGACCCGTCCGATATTAGCCAAGAACGACTATGGACAGGACAACAACTTATAGAAGGAAATAGCTCAGGATTTTTCTATAAGGTAGAATAGTGCTAACTCATAAAATATCTGGTAATATTTCATAAATACATATAGGATAAATATTCTTATTTTCTTAGAATATCTATCCTATATTTTTATTACCTTTACATCCCTATCAATACTAGGTAAATTCCCAAACTAACTTCCACCACTAATCCAAGTGGAAGTTAATCTGATA
>CAUTUU010000084.1:0-4754 GCA_963541545.1 uncultured bacterium
CTCAAAATCCAGTGTCCGCAAGGACGTGCCGGTTCGACCCCGGCCGCCGGTATAGTATAGAGTTAAGGAACGTTGTAAATCTTCGTTCCTTTTTTATATTATTTTTGGTATAATAATAGTTATTCAAATTTTATTTAGATTATGAAAGTGTAGGGAAGTATGTCTCGTTCTATCGATTTATTAAAACATCGGTATTTGAAAAATATTAAAGAAAATCCTGAATTGTTTGTCGGGATTGAGCTGGAATATCCTGTTGCAAATTTAGAAGGGCTTGCTACAGATGTTGAAATTATAAAGGATCTATTTCATTATTTAGTTTCCGCTCTAGATTTCGCTGTAGAAAAGGTAGATGATTTTGGGAATCCTATTCAGTTAGTAGATCCGATAAGTCAGGATGCTATTCTCTTTGAAGTTTCCTATACGACGATTGAGTTTGCATTTGGTAAGGCTGAAACGATTCAAGAGGTCGAAAATCGTTTCAATAATTATATGAATGTAATTCAGAGAAAATTAGCTGAATCAAATCATGCTATTGTTGGCTGTGGAATTCATCCTAACTGGAATAAAAATGAGAATTGTCCAGTGGCATATCCACGCTATCAGATGTTGATGGATTATTTGAATTTGAGTAGAAATGTTACTAAATTAGATTTGCATCATTTCCCTGAATATGGTGCTTTTATCTGTGGGAGTCAGGTTCAGCTGGATATTTCAAAATCCAACTACTTACGGGTGATTAATGCTTTTACTCAAATTGAAGCGGCTAAGGCTTATTTATTTGCGAACTCTGAATTTTCGGGTGCGGATTGGGATACGAAAATTTCAAGGGATATTTTCTGGGAAGAGTCCATGCATGGTATTTATTCAGAGAATGTTGGGGTTAATGCTAGACTTTTTAATGATGAAACTGATTTTTTTGACTATCTAGATCATTCTGCAATTTTTACTGCGGAACGTGATGGGCAGACCTATTATTTTTATCCGATTCAGGCAAGAGATTATTTGCTTATGCCTGAAATCCAGGCATTTGCTCTGAATGGGGATGAGGTTTTTATTTCCCCTCAAGAAAAAGACTTTGAAACTCATCGTAGTTACCAGTATCAAGACTTAACGACTCGTGGAACAGTCGAGTTTCGTAGTGTGTGTACTCAGCCACTTGATAGGACTTTTGCTTCTGCAACTTTTCACTTGGGATTATTAATTAATTTAGAGAAACTTGAATCTTACTTAGAAATCGCCCCTTTCTTTAAATCATTTGGGAGAAATTACAAGTCTTTAAGGCGGCAATTCTCTAAGAAAAAGCTAACAGCTGAGGAGAAAACTTCGATTATAGATTTTTCAAAAGACTTACTCTTGTTAGCTGAGGAAGGACTGGAGATGAGAAATAAGCAAGAAATGACCTACTTACTACCTTTGAAAGAAGACTTGGGGCTATAATTTCTCTTACAAAGGGAGAATTTTCTGAAAAATCATGATATAATGGAAGAGACTATAGATAAAGGATAGAGAATAATGACATTAGTTTATCAATCAACGCGTGATGCGAAAAATACAGTAACTGCCAGCAAAGCAATTTTGCAAGGTTTGGCAACGGACGGTGGCTTGTTTACACCACTTACTTATCCAAAGGTAGATTTGGATTTTGACAAATTGAAAGATGCTTCTTATCAGGAAGTGGCTAAGTTAGTTTTGTCAGCCTTTTTAGATGACTTTACAGCTGAGGAGTTGGACTACTGTATCAACAATGCCTACGATAGCAAGTTTGATACACCAGCTATAGCGCCTTTAGTGAAATTAGACGGGCAATACAACTTGGAACTTTTCCATGGTTCAACGATTGCCTTTAAGGATATGGCCTTGTCTATCTTGCCATATTTTATGACGACTGCTGCTAAGAAACATGGCTTGGAGAACAAGATTGTCATTTTGACAGCGACATCTGGTGATACTGGTAAGGCTGCTATGGCAGGATTTGCCGATGTGCCTGGTACTGAGATTATCGTCTTTTATCCAAAAGACGGTGTCAGCAAGGTACAAGAGTTGCAAATGACTACTCAGACTGGCGACAATACTCATGTTATCGCCATTGACGGTAACTTTGACGATGCGCAAACCAACGTGAAGCATATGTTTAATGATGTGGCTCTCCGTGAAAAATTGGCTGCTAACAAGTTGCAATTTTCATCAGCTAACTCTATGAACATTGGTCGTTTGGTACCACAGATTGTTTATTATGTTTATGCCTACGCTCAGTTGGTTAAGACTGGTGAGATTGTGGCTGGTGATAAGGTCAACTTCACAGTACCAACAGGAAACTTTGGAAATATCTTGGCTGCCTTTTATGCTAAACAAATCGGTCTTCCAGTTGGTAAATTGATCTGTGCTTCAAATGACAACAATGTTTTGACAGACTTCTTCAAGACACGTGTTTACGATAAGAAACGTGAGTTCAAGGTGACAACTAGCCCATCTATGGATATCTTGGTATCTTCAAACTTGGAGCGTTTGATTTTCCATCTTTTGGGTAATGATGCGGTTAAGACAGCTGAACTCATGAATGCTTTGAATAGCCAAGGTCAATATGAGTTGACTAATTTTGATGCAGAGATTTTGGACCTCTTTGCAGCTGAATATGCGACTGAGGAAGAAACAGCGGCAGAAATCAAGCGTGTTTATGAGTCAGATTCTTATATCGAGGATCCACATACGGCGGTTGCCTCAGCAGTTTATAGAAAATACCAGGCGGCTACTGGCGATGTGACTAAGACGGTGATTGCTTCAACAGCTAGTCCATACAAGTTCCCAGTGATTGCAGTCGAAGCGGTAACAGGGAAAGTAGGCTTGACTGACTTTGAAGCCTTGGCTCAATTACATAAAATCTCAGGAGTAGCAGTGCCACCAGCAGTTGATGGGCTTGAAACAGCATCGGTTCGTCACAAGACAACAGTGCCAGCTGCGGATATGCAAGCAGCGGTTGAGGCTTATCTAGGACTTTAAGACAGAGGGAGTAAACTCGGTTGGGAAACCAACTGAGTTTCTTTTCATCAGGAGGAAGGATTGTTTAAGAAAAATAAAGACATTCTTAATATTGCACTACCAGCTATGGGCGAAAACTTTTTGCAGATGCTCATGGGAATGGTGGACAGTTATTTGGTTGCTCATTTAGGATTGATAGCTATTTCAGGTGTATCAGTCGCTGGTAATATCATCACCATTTATCAGGCGATTTTCATTGCTCTTGGGGCAGCTATTTCTAGTGTTATTTCAAAAAGTATTGGGCAGAAGGATCAGTCTAAGCTAGCCTATCATGTGACTGAGGCGTTAAAAATTACTTTACTATTAAGTTTCCTTTTAGGAGCTTTGTCTATCTTTGCTGGGCAAGAGATGATTGGACTCTTGGGAACGGAGAGGGCTGTAGCTGAGAGTGGCGGACTCTATCTATCCTTGGTAGGCGGATCGATTGTTCTTTTGGGATTGATGACGAGTCTGGGTGCTTTGATTCGTGCAACGCATAATCCGCGTTTGCCCCTCTATGTGAGTCTCTTATCCAATGCCTTGAATATTCTCTTTTCCAGTCTAGCTATTTTTGTTCTGGATATGGGGATAGCTGGTGTTGCTTTGGGGACAATTCTGTCTCGTTTGGTAGGCCTTGTGATTTTATGGTCGCAATTAAAGCTACCTTTTGAGAAACCGACTTTTGGACTGGATAAAGACTTACTGATTTTGGCAATACCAGCAGCTGGAGAGCGACTTATGATGCGGGCTGGTGATGTCGTTATCATTGCCTTGGTCGTTTCTTTTGGAACGGAGGCAGTGGCCGGGAATGCAGTCGGAGAAGTCTTGACCCAGTTTAACTATATGCCTGCCTTTGGTGTGGCTACAGCAACAGTCATGCAAGTGGCTCGAGCGGTTGGAGAAGATGATTGGAAAAGAGTCGCTAGTTTGAGCAAACAAACCTTTTGGCTTTCTCTGATTCTCATGTTGCCTTTGACCTTTAGTATCTATGCCTTGGGTGTACCACTAACTCATCTCTATACGACAGATCCTCTAGCGGTTGAAGCTAGTGTTTTGGTGGCACTTTTCTCTCTACTAGGAACTCCTATGACGATAGGAACAGTCATCTATACGGCAGTTTGGCAGGGATTGGGAAATGCTCGGCTTCCCTTTTATGCGACAAGTATAGGAATGTGGTGTATCCGCATTGGAACAGGATATCTGATGGGGATTGTGCTTGGTTGGGGCTTGCCTGGTATTTGGGCAGGGACTCTCTTGGATAATGGTTTTCGCTGGATATTTCTACGCTATCGTTACCAGCGCTATATGAGCTTGAAAGGATAGGAAATGCAAAAAACAGCTTTTATTTGGGATTTAGACGGGACTTTATTTGACTCTTACGAAGCGATTTTGTCAGGGATTGAGGAAACTTTTGCTCAGTTTGCTATTCCTTATGATAAGGAGAAGGTGAGAGAGTTTATCCTCAAGTATTCTGTGCAGGATTTGCTTGTGCAGGTGGCGGAAGAGAGAAAACTGGATGTGGAAGTGCTAAATCAGGTGCGTGCACAGAGTTTGGCTGAGAAGAATGCTCAGGTAGTTTTGATGCCAGGTGCGCGTGATGTGTTATCTTGGGCAGACCAAGTAGGGATTCAACAGTTTGTTTACACTCATAAGGGAGATAATGCTCTTACCATTCTCAGAGACTTGGGTTTGGAATCTTATTTTACAGAGATTTTAACCAGTCAGAGTGGCTTTGCGCG
>CAUTUU010000085.1:0-4744 GCA_963541545.1 uncultured bacterium
TCCAGCAAGAATCATGATGCTAAGGGCGTAAGAAATCCGTATGAAAATAGGGAAACGACACCGTGTTCGATGAATACAAGGAGTTTCATCTTTTTCACTAGGATGTTAGCCCGGGCTCAAATCAGCTCTCTGACTTCAGAGGGCTTTTTATGTTGTCCTCTTACCTCGATATACTCAAGTATGATCTTCGGTTACGGTTCCTAGCACAATAAAACCAACTATATTCATTTGTTCTCATCTTGTTCCATTGTTGAAAATATGGTATACTTTTCATGAGAATTTTCTAAATTTTTAATATTCTATCAAAGGAGGTTTGCATGCTTTCCAAATTTTCTGGAAGCCGACGGGACCTGCAATTTGTGTTACTTTTAGGTGTTTTGCTAGGTATTTTAGGGATTTCCCTCTTTCTAGCTGTTTCTATGGGGTCCGTAGCGATTGATTTAGGAGATACCTATCGGATTATTTTGAGCAGGTTGGGGTTTCCTCTTGAGATAGGAGAAGTTTCAAAGTCCACTCTTGCCATTGTATGGAACATGAGATTCCCCCGAGTGTTGCTGGGTCTGATAGTAGGGGCTGGTCTTTCTATGTGTGGTAGTGTGATGCAGTCTACAGTGAACAATCCCATCGCAGAGCCTTATGTCTTAGGAATATCTGCGGGTGCAACTCTAGGAGCAACCTTGAGCATCATTCTTGGTTTAAAAGTGATGATTAGCCTTGGAGCTTTTCTTGGAGCTATTTTGGCAACAATTGCTGTCCTCATCATTGCCTCTATGCAGGGAAGGATGACGACTTCTAGTCTGATCTTATCAGGAACGGTGGTCAATGCTCTTTTTCTGGCATTTTCCAATTTTATTATCTCAGTTGGTGCTAATGCTGACAGTGTGATGACCATTAAGTTTTGGACCATGGGCTCGCTTGCCGGGACTACCTGGTCTGACTTACTCCTGCCAACTATAGTAGTAGGAATGGCCTTTCTATTTTTCTCTACTCAGTATCGTGTTTTCAATGCGATGATGATGGGAGATGAGGCTGCTTTAACTTTGGGGATTCCCTTACGCTTTTATTGGTATCTTTATGTGACCATGGTGGCTGTGCTGACAGCAGTCTTAGTGGCAACCTGTGGGATTATTGGATTTGTCGGTCTGATTACTCCTCACTTAGCTCGAGGGTTAGTAGGAACGAATTACAGGAGACTTTTTCCTGTTGCGACTTTACTAGGTGCCCTTTTTGTTATCTGGGCAGATGTACTCTCTCGTGTCACTATTCCAAATGCTGAGTTGCCTATTGGTATTTTCACAGCCTTAGTAGGTGCTCCCTTCTTTATCTACATTGTTGGAGGTAGGCGAAGGGAGGTGAGGGTCTGATATGGACTTGATTTGTCAGGATGTCCACTTTGGACTAGGAGAGAAAAAAATCCTCAAAGGAGTTTCTCTTAAGGTTGAGGGGCATCAATTTCATACGATACTAGGACCAAATGGAAGTGGAAAAACCAGCCTGCTTAAACTCCTCTATCGTCAGGAAAAGTCAGACAAAGGTTTGATAAGCCTAGATGGGAAACCTCTGGAACAATGGACGCTCAAAGAAACAGCCAAGCAAATGGCAGTTGTCACCCAGTTTAATCAATTGCAGTTTGATTGTACAGTTGAGGAAATCGTCTTGCTGGGAAGAACTCCCCACCTCTCTTTTTTACAGAAGGAAAGGGAAAGAGATTTTACACTCGTTCAAGATGCCCTCGTTAAGGTGGATATGCTCGAGAAGAAAACTCGTCTCTATTCGTCCCTATCAGGGGGAGAGAAACAGCGAGTCTTGTTAGCCCGCGCCTTGGCACAAGAACCGACTCTCTTGCTCCTTGACGAACCAACCAATCACTTGGATATCAAGTATCAGCTAGACTTGTTGGCCATTGTGAAAAATCTCAAGATCAATGTTCTAGCTGTCCTGCATGATATTCAACTTGCTTGTCGCTATTCGGATTATCTCTATCTGATGAAAGAGGGGGAAATCCTTTACCAAGGGACTCCAAAGGAGACCATAACCCCTGAGTCATTGCAAACTGTATACGGAGTTCAAAGTCAGGTGACTTGGACCGAGGATCAGCAAGCCATGATTCACTATTTATAAAAATGAAAAGGAAAATAAGATGAAAAAAACACTAAGCATTTTACTCGTAACAGTAGCTACCTTAACTTTGGCAGCTTGTGGCAACACTACTACAGAAAAAGCTACGACACAATCAAGTGCAGAAACAAGTCAAAAGGCCAGTGCAGAGACGACTTATCCGTTAACGGTCAAAACCTATGATGCTAAAGGAAATGAAGTCGAACAAGTCTTTGACAAGGCACCTGAAAAAGTGATCACCAACAATCTTTCAACCACTGAAATCTTATTGGAGCTAGGCTTGAAGGATAAAATTGTTGGCATGCTCAACCCGGACAATGCTGTGACGGATAAATACAAGGATGCGATTGCAACTATTCCTCAAATTGGGGATAAAAAAACAGTCTCACAAGAGACAGTCCTTTCTTATGAGCCAGACGCTGTGATGGGGCGAAACATGATGTTTTCTGAAAAATCCTTGGGGACAGTTAGCACTTGGAATGAAAATAAAATCCCAGTTTATACACAAAAAGCTTCTCTCTCAACAATTCAGCAAGATTTGGGAAATATTGTAGAAGATGTCAAAAATCTGGGAATGATTTTTAATGTTCAGGACAAGGCTAATGAATACGCAGCCCAATTACAAGCTAAAATTGATGCTGTTAAGAAAGCAAACCCAACAAGCCAAGGTGAAAAGAAAAAGGCTTTGATTATGGTTGCTTATAATGATGAAACCTTCGGTGCCTACAAGTCTGCTTTGCAAGAAAGTTTGCTGAACCAACTTGGTTATACCAACGTTGCTACGGGGACATCAGGCTTGACCTTGGAAAACCTCGTGTCAATGGATCCTGAGTTGATTATCTATGTAACCAGCGACCGCAATAAAAAATTGGATGAAAAAGCAGTAGAGTTGATGAAGGCAAATGCTGTTTTGGAAAGTGTTCCTGCTATTAAGAATCAAAAAATCATGACCATCTCTTACGATGAGTTGATGGATTATGGTCCAGCAGTGATTGATTCCCTTGAGAAAATCAATGACTTTATCAATAAATAATGAGTTTGATTGGGAAGGAATCCAAGTCAAGGTCAGCCTGCCTTCAACCTATGATCCCAATCAAATTTATCCAGCGATTCTCTTGAATGATGGAAACTTGTATTTCCTATCATCCCTGTCCGATTCTGTGATTTTAGTGGGCTTGACCTCTAAAGATCGCTTAGACGACTACACTCCCTGGGCGACATCAGCTCTGAGAGATGGAGCTCCAGATTTTGGAGGTCAAGCTAACGTCTATCATGAACATTTATTTGGAGGTCTTTTAGACAAGCTGCTGTCGCTTTATCGCCTGGACGAAACTCGCCTTGCTTATGGAGGTTATTCACTAGGTGGTTTGGTGGCAGTCTACAGTCTTTTCAGCTTTGACAAGGTTTCCTGTGTCTTTTCCATCTGCGGTTCCTTTTGGTATCCTGATTTTGTGACTTACTGTAGGGAAGAAAAGGTGAAAAATTTGGACTGTTTGCTGTATTTACAGAATGGTCAAACAGAAGGAGCCCATCATACTAATCGCTTGGCTCAAGCACCAGTCTATGCTGAACAGATCCATACTAACCTTCAAAAACGCTATCCGAAAGGCCAGTTTGTCTTTGATTCCTATGGCCATCATGAGCAAGTGGCTGAGCGATTTTTAGCCTTTTCTAACTGGTTGGCCCAAAAATGGAAAATTAAGTAAAAGAATTATCCCTTGGCTTTTGCCAAGGGATTGTTGTATTTTTTAACCAAGAGCCTCTCTCTTTTTATCTGGATTCCAGATGAAGCTTGCGATAAAGCTAAAGATGATGGTTAGGATAGCGAGAATAATGGCAAGGATGAGGGCAGGGATGCGGATAAACCACCAGAGTGGGTTTGGTTTTTTATCGTTGTGCCATTGTTTGGTTTCTTGGTCTAGACGTTGAAATTCTGTTTGGATACGATTGGCGACTGTTTCAATGCCTTCATCATTCATTTTCTTGATATCTGAGATATCAATTGGATTTCCAAAGTTCATATCGACACGTTCACGGCTAACCAAGCCCTTCAAAGTCATAGGACCCGTGTAGGTAACCGGCATGATACGGACCTTGGCCATTTTGGCAATCAGGGCTACGCCACCCTTAACATCGTTTGAGTGACGACTTCCACTTGGAAACATGATGAGAGAGCGGTCACTTTTTTTAAGGACATTGATAGGATATTTGATGGCAGAGGCGCTAGGATTTTCACGGTCGATGGGAAAGGCGCCACACATACGAATCCACCAGCCAAAGATACGGTTGGTAAAGAGCTCTTTTTTGGCCATAAAGATGAACTGTTTTGGCTTGGTCGCAAAGGCCATATAAACTGGATCCCACCAGGTGCGGTGAGGCGCAACCAGAATATAATTTTCATCTTGATTAGGAATTTTATCAGTATTATGATAGTGGGCATTGCCATTGATGGACCATAGGAGCAAGACAACTAATCCACGTAAATAAGTATAAAACATGCGATCTCCTTCGATTGTTTTCTTGTTAATATTATACCTTATCAAAGGAGGGCTGGCAAACTTTTTTCCGTGACGGTAAATTCCCAAACTAACTTCCACCACTAATCCAAGTGGAAGTTAATCTGATA
>CAUTUU010000086.1:0-4684 GCA_963541545.1 uncultured bacterium
AAGGTGTCAAACGTAAAGAAATGGACTTGGTTGAGTACTTGAAACTTTGCCGTGAGTACGCTCTTTCACAAGTAGATAAACAACGTGAAGACTTCAAACGTTTGGGTGTTTCTGGTGACTGGGAAAATCCATATGTGACCTTGACTCCTGATTATGAAGCAGCCCAAATCCGTGTCTTCGGTGAGATGGCTAATAAAGGTTATATCTACCGTGGTGCCAAGCCAGTTTACTGGTCTTGGTCATCTGAATCTGCCCTTGCTGAAGCAGAGATTGAATACCATGATTTGGTTTCAACTTCCCTTTACTATGCCAACAAGGTAAAAGATGGCAAAGGCGTTCTAGATACAGATACTTACATCGTTGTTTGGACAACTACTCCATTTACTATCACAGCTTCTCGTGGTTTGACTGTTGGAGCAGATATTGATTACGTTTTAGTTCAACCTGCTGGTGAAGCTCGTAAGTTTGTGGTTGCTGCAGAATTATTGAATAGCTTGTCTGAGAAATTTGGTTGGGCTGACGTTCAAGTGGTGGCAACTTACCGTGGCCAAGAATTGAACCACATCGTAACAGAACACCCATGGGATACAGCTGTAGATGAATTGGTTATCCTTGGTGATCACGTTACAACTGACTCTGGTACAGGTATTGTCCATACAGCTCCTGGTTTTGGTGAGGATGACTACAATGTCGGTATTGCTAATGGTCTTGAAGTCGCAGTTACTGTTGATGAACGCGGTATCATGATGGCTAATGCTGGTGCTGAGTTTGAAGGTCAATTCTACGACAAGGTTGTACCAACTGTTATTGAAAAACTTGGTAGCCTCCTTCTTGCCCAAGAAGAAATCTCTCACTCATACCCATTTGACTGGCGTACGAAGAAACCAATCATCTGGCGTGCAGTTCCACAATGGTTTGCATCAGTTTCTAAATTCCGCCAAGAAATCTTGGATGAAATTGAAAAAGTGAAATTCCACTCAGAATGGGGTAAAGTTCGTCTTTACAATATGATTCGTGACCGTGGCGACTGGGTTATCTCTCGTCAACGTGCTTGGGGTGTTCCACTTCCAATCTTCTACGCTGAAGACGGTACAGCGATTATGACAGCTGAAACTATTGAACATGTGGCTCAACTCTTTGAGGAACACGGTTCTATCATCTGGTGGGAACGTGATGCCAAAGACCTCTTGCCAGAAGGATTTACTCATCCAGGTTCACCAAATGGTGAGTTCAAAAAAGAAACAGATATCATGGACGTTTGGTTTGACTCAGGTTCATCATGGAATGGAGTTGTAGTAAACCGTCCTGAGTTGACTTACCCAGCAGACCTTTACCTAGAAGGTTCTGACCAATACCGTGGTTGGTTCAACTCATCACTCATCACATCAGTTGCCAACCATGGCGTAGCACCTTACAAACAAATCTTGTCACAAGGTTTTGCCCTTGATGGTAAAGGTGAGAAGATGTCTAAATCTCTTGGAAATACCATTGCTCCAAGTGATGTTGAAAAACAATTTGGTGCTGAAATTTTGCGTCTCTGGGTAACAAGTGTAGACTCAAGCAACGACGTGCGTATCTCTATGGATATCTTGAGCCAAGTCTCTGAAACTTACCGTAAGATCCGTAACACCCTTCGTTTCTTGATCGCCAATACATCTGACTTTAACCCAGCTCAAGATGCAGTAGCTTACGATGAGCTTCGTTCAGTTGATAAGTACATGACTATTCGCTTCAACCAGCTTGTCAAGACCATTCGTGACGCTTACGCAAACTTTGAATTCTTGACAATCTACAAGGCCTTGGTGAACTTTATCAACGTTGATTTGTCAGCCTTCTACCTTGATTTTGCTAAAGATGTTGTTTACATTGAAGGTGCCAAATCATTGGAACGCCGTCAAATGCAAACTGTCTTCTATGACATTCTTGTCAAAATCACCAAACTCTTGACACCAATCCTTCCTCACACAGCAGAGGAAATCTGGTCATATCTTGAGTTTGAAGCAGAAGCCTTCGTTCAATTGTCAGAATTGCCAGAAGCAGAAACTTTTGCTAATCAAGAGGAAATCTTGGAGACATGGGCTGCCTTCATGGACTTCCGCGGACAAGCTCAAAAAGCCTTGGAAGAAGCTCGTAATGCCAAAGTTATCGGTAAATCGCTTGAAGCACACTTGACAGTTTATCCAAACGAAGTGGTGAAAACTCTACTTGAAGCAGTAAACAGCAATGTAGCTCAACTTTTGATTGTGTCTGAATTGACCATCGCAGAAGGACCAGCTCCAGAAGCTGCCGTTAGCTTTGAAGATGTAGCCTTCACTGTTGAACGAGCTGCAGGTGAAGTATGTGACCGTTGCCGTCGTATCGACCCAACAACAGCAGAACGCAGTTACCACGCAGTCATCTGTGACCACTGTGCAAGTATCGTAGAAGAAAACTTTGCGGAAGCAGTAGCAGAAGGATTTGAAGAGAAATAGTCTAAGAAAAATACAGGAGAAATTCCTGTATTTTTTTAAAAAATAAAACTTTAATAAAAATATGGTATAATATACCTTATTAAAATAAAAGGAGACAGTTATGAAGACACAAACACTTGCACAAGTTGCTGGAATTATTGGGACTATCGCAGGCACGCTCTTGGCAATTTTACCTGTAATTATATTAATGATTGTACCTATTTTTGAGAATGAAGATTTTGCAGGAGTAATTTTGGCGATTATTTTCATTGTTTTTACATTAGTGAAAATCGCAACTCTAATTCTTGGAATTCTCTCTCTAATCTACTATAAAGATGATAAGCGTATTTCAATGGCACCATCTATTTTGTTAATCGTAGGTTCTGTAGTAGGCTTGATTCCATTTTTAGGCTGGATTGGTGGCACAGTCATTGTCATCGGTGGTGCCCTTTTTTTAACAAGCTTGAAACAATTTCAAGTTCAAGAATAGCTGTTTATTGGGAGAAGGGGCGTTCACCCCTTCTCTTTTTAATCGATTTTGACTAGCTTTTTTGTGAAAAATTGTGTAACATTTTTACAATAATAAATTTGCAGAATTGTTTTTGATTTCTGAAAAGTATTATATTTTATTTCATATTATACAAATTTTTATTTTATAATATCAGAAAATACTTTTTTTTTTAGCAAATATGATACAATTTTATTTGAAAAAAAATAAAAAAGGAGATTTTTTTATGAAACAAACCTTTATTACATCTTACTTGACTTTCTACATGAAAGCTTCTGTAGCTTTGGAGGGAGTTTTTATTAAAACTTCAAATCCTAATACTATTTTAAAAGTTATTCCCCTAGGTTCTCAGAATAAGACAATTCCAGTAGAACAAGTTGCAAGTGTAGACGATTCATTTAGTCTTGATTTCAAATCATTTGCTTGGGGTGTCATTTTTACTATTCTTGGATTTTCTATGATGGGGAATTCATTTGTAGGAGGTTTGATTTTGGCTGCTTATGGAGTATTGACAGTTTTAAGTGCTTTTCAAACTCTTCTTGTTTTAAATCTTACTTCTGGTGGATCACACGTTATTAGTGCAGTAGTATTTGAAAAAGCTAATCTTGAAAATTGTAAAGAAACAATTGAAGCATTAATTCTAAATCGTTATGATGATACTAATACGAGAAAACATACAGACCGTATGATACAAAATGCAGATCAAAATGCAGATCGTATGATTGATGCTTTAAAAAATAAGTAATTTTTTATATGCTTTGTTTAGTTATATAATGGGATAAAAACTTGAGAGAGCTAGCTTAGTTCTCTCTTTTTAGTCGATTTTGACTAGCTTTTTTGTGAAAAATTGTGTAAAATAGAATAGATAAACGAGGGAAACCTCGAAAAATAAAAGGAGAATCCATCTAATGGTAAAATTGGTTTTTGCTCGCCACGGTGAGTCTGAATGGAACAAAGCTAACCTTTTCACTGGTTGGGCTGATGTTGATTTGTCTGAAAAAGGTACACAACAAGCGATTGACGCTGGTAAATTGATCAAAGAAGCTGGTATTGAATTTGACCAAGCTTACACTTCAGTATTGAAACGTGCGATCAAAACAACTAACCTTGCACTTGAAGCATCTGACCAACTTTGGGTTCCAGTTGAAAAATCATGGCGCTTGAACGAACGTCACTACGGTGGTTTGACTGGTAAAAACAAAGCAGAAGCTGCTGAACAATTTGGTGATGAGCAAGTTCACATCTGGCGTCGTTCATACGATGTATTGCCTCCAAACATGGACCGTGATGATGAGCACTCAGCACATACTGACCGTCGTTACGCTTCACTTGACGACTCAGTTATTCCAGATGCTGAAAACTTGAAAGTGACTTTGGAACGTGCCCTTCCATTCTGGGAAGATAAAATCGCTCCAGCTCTTAAAGATGGTAAAAACGTATTCGTAGGAGCTCACGGTAACTCAATCCGTGCCCTTGTAAAACACATCAAAGGTTTGTCAGATGACGAAATCATGGACGTGGAAATCCCTAACTTCCCACCATTGGTATTCGAATTCGACGAAAAATTGAACGTAGTTTCTGAATACTACCTTGGAAAATAAAAAAATGTAAGTCTAGAATTGATTTCTAGGCTTTTTATTTTTGTTCCCAGTTTCCAACTATTTGAAAAAGCGGCTCATTGTCAACTGTAGTGGGTTGAAGAAAAGCTAAGCTCGAGAAAGGACGG
>CAUTUU010000087.1:0-4497 GCA_963541545.1 uncultured bacterium
ACACTAACTTCCACTTGGATTAGCGGTGGAAGTTAGTTTGGGAATTTACCAGAAAGAGATTGGTTCCTACATGAAAACTTTCTAAACAGAAATCCCTAATGTCCGACTCATGATCACCACAAGAGCCAACAAACAGAAAGCAACCCCATTCACAATCATGTGAAGTAAGATAGACATTTCCAAACGTTGGGTCTTGTAAGCCGTCCAAGACAGAACGATCGACATACCTCCATAAATCAATAAAGAAGGGAAATTACTTGGTTGATGCAATAAAGCAAACACAATCGTACCAACTACAAATCCCAAGTTCTCTTTTCCTCGGAAAATCTTTTTAGGAACAATCCCACGACACAAGATTTCCTCACAAATTGGAGCAAGCAAGGCCAACAAGAAGAAACTGGAAATCAGAGAACTATTCTGAACCATATCGTTAATCTGAGACTGGTTACCTGTTGTCGTCTCATTTGACAGCTGCAATAAGATGGAACCAAGTATATTTGACCCGATAATGACTAGATAACTCAAACCCAATCTTGCCAAATCCTTAGCTCTAAAAAAAGAAAAATTAAAGCTTGCTAACTGCGTTTTACGAGCTCCAAAAATAAACAGTGCCAACACTACAATCGAAATACCAGCAACTATCAGTCCTGACTGTATCAGTGGTACTCTATGTAAAGCTAAAATTGTAGTAACTGCTAAAGGAATCTGATATAAGATTGTCGCTAGCAAAAAGATCAAAAGCCAACCTGCACGATTCAACAATTCTTTCCACATACTTTTCTCTTTCATCACCGATCTCCTTTGTATTAAAAAAGGGGGAAAATCCCCCTGGGTAATTCTGTTATAAGGCCATACTGATGTAGTTAAGGATAAACAAGGCATCCAAAATCCAAATCATGACATGAACATCTTTAGCTTGACCTTTGACAAGCTTAGTCAAAGTGTAAGTCAAGAAACCAACTGCAATCCCTTGAGTGATAGAGTAGCTGAATCCCATAAAGATAGATGTGAAGAAGGCAGGAACCGCTTCAGCCATATCGTCCCAATGGATATTTTTCAAGCTACCAAACATCATAATCCCAACGATAATCAAGATTGGAGCTGTAGCGGCTGTTGGTACAATCGCTAGAAGTGGACTAAAGAAGCTTGAAATTGCAAAACAGATTGCCACAACCAAGGCTGTCAAACCAGTACGTCCACCTGCACCGATACCAGCAGCAGACTCAACATAAGTCGTTACGTTCGAAGTACCAGCGATGGCACCAATTGAAGTACCAATCAAGTCAGAGTAAAGAGCCTTGTCCAACTTAGCTGATTGGTGATTTTCACCATTTGTCGCTACGATACCAACTTTTTCACCCGTACCGATCAAGGTACCAATTGTATCAAAAATATCTGTCAATGAGAAGGCAAGAATAGCCATCAGAGTTTCAGGCAAGCGAGCTGTATCTGAAATCAAAGCTACCAAACCTTCTGAACCAAGAGCTGCACCAAAGACTGTCTTCAAGTCTTCAAAAGCTGCACCAACATGGTTATTAGCAAAATCGATACTAGACAAATCTACCAAACCAACTGCGATAGCAAGAACAGTTGTTGTCAAGATAGAGAGGATAATTCCTCCTTTAATCCCTTTAATGACAAAGAAGATAGTAATGGCAAGTCCTGCAAGAGCCACCAAAACAGCCGGATTATTAAAGCTGACCAAGCCTGGAACTGCTGAAGCATTTGCTGTAATCGCTGCTTGAGCTTTATCAGCCCCTTCTCCTGCAACCGTGTAATTTCCTGGATCGATAGAGAATTTCAAAAGTCCAGCATTCTTAATCCCTACGTAGGCAAGGAAGACACCGATACCAGCTGAAATAGCCGAACGAAGGGCATTCGGAATCGATTCAATGATCATTTTACGAACATTTGTCAAGGTAATAATCAATGAGATAATTCCACAGATGAAGACCATAGCTAGGGCTTCTTGCCAAGAATAACCGAGTCCAAATACAACTGTAAAGGTAAAGAAGGCATTGAGTCCCATACCTGGTGCTTGAGCATATGGCAAGTTGGCGTAGAAGGCCATCATCAAAGTACCAGCAACTGCACCGATAATCGTTGCGAGGAATACACCCTGAGCAGGCATTCCTGTTTGCGAAAGAATTTGTGGGTTTACAAAGAGAATATAACTCATTGCAAAGAAAGTTGTTAAACCAGCGAGAACCTCTGTACGAACGTCTGTACCGTTCTCTTTTAGTTTAAATAATTTGTCCATTATCAATCTCCTTTTAATTTTTACGAACAATAATAGAATTATATCATTTATCATTCACTTTTTCAATATCTTTGTTTGATTTATTTAAGAAATTGATGGAATTTCATTTTTTGTTTGGAATCTGCTTTTCTGCCTGCTTTCTGTTATAATAGAAGACATCTTATCTGAAAAGAAACTAGAAAGGTCCCTATGACGAAGAAAATTATTGCAGTTGACCTGGATGGAACCCTGCTCAACTCAGACAGTCAAATTTCTGACTTTACCAAAGAAACCATCAAAAAAGTTACTGAAAAAGGCCATCAAGTTATTATTACGACAGGGCGCCCTTACCGCATGTCAAAAGATTTTTACCGTGAACTAGGCTTAGACACTCCTATGATTAACTTCAACGGCTCCCTCACTCATTTACCAGACCAAGTTTGGGACTTTGAAAAGTGTTTAACCGTAGACAAAAAATATCTGCTAGATATGGTTCAACGTTCAGAGGACATTCAAGCCGATTTTATCGCTGGAGAATATCGTAAAAAATTCTACATTACAAATCCTAATGAAGAAATTGCCAATCCCAAACTATTTGGTGTAGAATCTTTCCAACCTGAAAATCAATTTCAGCCTGAATTGGTGACCAAGGATCCTAACTGTATTCTGCTGCAGACCAGAGCCAGTGACAAATATGCCTTGGCAAAAGAAATGAACGCCTTCTATCAGCATCAACTGTCTATCAATACCTGGGGTGGTCCGCTCAATATCCTTGAGTGTACCCCCAAAGGTGTCAACAAGGCCTTCGCCTTGGAATACTTGCTCAAGGTAATGAACCGCGACAAAAAAGATTTGATTGCCTTTGGAGATGAACACAATGATACCGAAATGCTCGCTTTTGCTGGGAAGGGCTATGCCATGAAAAATGCCAACCCAGAGCTACTCCCTTATGCGGATGAGCAAATTTCCCTGACAAATGACCAAGACGGGGTTGCCAAAACCCTACAAGACTTATTCTTATAACCCCTACTGAGTCTGGGACAAAAGTCTAACCATAAATATAAAAAGCGAACAAAATAAGTTATCTGACACTCAGAATTCTGTCTTGTTCGCTTTTTTTCCAATCTATCGATTTTAAAAATTTATAATAAAGAATTCCTAAAATCAAAATCTTTTTGTCCCAGCCTCTTTGTGTTCTTTTCACAGTCTCATCAACCAGTTAATCGATTGTTCTATTTTTTACCTCCAAAACCTTGGAAAAGGTTTTCTTTTGTGATATACTTCACATATAAATACAAGAGAGCTCGTCACACTCGACTCTGTTGACACAAAATCAATCCAGTCCTGTTGCTCCTGCTCTCAGTTAATATCAAGGAGGATAGCTATGAAAGCTGTTGTTGTAAATCCAGAAAGCACTGGTGTTGCTATTGAAGAAAAAGTACTCCGTCCACTTGAAACTGGGGAAGCACTTGTAGAAATTGAATACTGTGGTGTTTGCCACACTGACCTCCACGTTGCCCATGGTGACTTTGGTCAAGTACCAGGACGTGTTCTAGGACATGAAGGTGTTGGTATCGTTAAAGAAATTGCCCCAGATGTGAAAAGCCTTAAAGTCGGCGACCGCGTCAGCGTTGCTTGGTTCTTTGAAGGATGTGGCACTTGTGAATACTGTACAACTGGTCGCGAAACCCTTTGCCGTACAGTGAAAAATGCTGGCTACTCAGTAGATGGTGGTATGGCGGAACAATGTATCGTAACTGCAGACTATGCTGTCAAAGTTCCTGACGGACTTGATCCAGCCCAAGCTTCTTCTATCACATGTGCTGGTGTAACAACCTATAAAGCTATTAAGGAAGCAAAAGTTGAACCAGGCCAATGGGTTGTTCTTTACGGTGCTGGTGGACTTGGTAACCTAGCCGTTCAATACGCTAAAAAAGTATTTAATGCTCATGTCATCGCAGTTGATATCAACAGCGATAAACTTGCCCTTGCAAAAGAAGTCGGTGCTGATATCGTTATTAACGGCCTAGAAGTTGATGATGTACCAGGACTCATCAAAGAAAAAACAGATGGTGGAGCTCATTCAGCTGTCGTAACTGCTGTATCTAAAGTTGCCTTCAATCAGGCTGTTGACTCCGTTCGTGCTGGTGGTCGTGTTGTCGCCGTCGGACTTCCTTCTGAAATGATGGAACTAAGTATCGTAAAAACCGTTCTAGATGGAATCCAAGTCATCGGTTCTCTTGTAGGAACTCGTAAAG
>CAUTUU010000088.1:0-4382 GCA_963541545.1 uncultured bacterium
CGTCCTTTCTCGAGCTTAGCTTTTCTTCAACCCACTACAGTTGACAATGAGCCGATTAATCTTCAAATTTTTCATGATTTTTATCATAGAAATCAATTAAACCTAGAGCCGTTTCAAACGAAATATTTTTTACTTTTGCACGCCCCTGCGCTAGAGCAATGATAGACATTTCACGCGCATTCGTTTCTTTAGAGATACGGTAGCCTGTGATCTTCTTATCACGAACCCAGCCAACAACTGATTCTACTTTTTCAAAGTTTGACTTAGCCATGTCCTTCTCCTATTTTCTTCTTTACGATATATTATTCTATACGTTTTTATGTCTTTTGTCAATAAAAAAACATATATTCAATAAAATAAAAGTTCTAAATTTTTCTTACTTCTTTTTTAAAGCCGATAATATATAGGTTTTTACTTACTATAAACCATTAGCAACTACCTAAAAAATAATTGTATTATTAAACTTCAAATATGTAATAATATTCATATAAACTACATACCAGCTACTCAATAGGATAGACAGGAGTCATATTCAAGTAATTCTATACATTCCTTTAAAATGGTTAAAGCTACCAAAGATAATATTCTCCTCTGATTACCTCTTAACTATCTCTTCCCTTTCTCCTTATATGAGATCCCTTCCTGTCACTATTTAAATCTTATTTTCTTTTTCAACTGGTACAATGGATTTGTCTCATCAGATTTTACATATTCTTATCAAACACCAACTTCATAGCCAGCATCTAGAATATCACTTTCTAACGTCCCAAACTTTTCTACTATTCTCATTTTACAAGTATCACATCAGTTCTATCAATTAAGTCACCTAAGCTATCTCGAAAATACTGATTATTTTCTCTATTTACTATTATATTTAGACAATTTTTAAATTAGTTATATATAAAAAATGGCACCCTAAATAGTCTCCTTATATATAGCAAGTAATTCTTTTTTATTATTATAAACTGAAACAAAAATAATAGGTACTATAATAAGTTATAGTAGAAATAGTACGATAATTTTCCTAAGTTCATAGGAATCGCCCCCTTTCTTCTTCCTCATTATAGCACCTATACATCAGTTGTGCAAATAATATGATATTTTTTTATTAGTCCTCAGACAAGCATATTATAGAGCGTTTCATTACCATTTAAGTTAATATAAGATGGATCAAAACCTTCCATTCGACGAATCAAGCCTGCATAATCATGCTTATCTGCCAAAGCGATTCCAATCAATACAGGCCCTGTCCCCTTGCTAGCTCGTTTGATATACTCAAAACGTGTGATATCATCATTTGGTCCTAGGATATCATTTACAAACTCACGCAAAGCCCCCGGACGCTGTGGAAAATTAACCACAAAGTAATGCTTGATCCCATCATAAATCAAGGCACGTTCTTCCATTTCTGGCATACGGTTGATATCATTATTTCCTCCAGAAATGATACAACAAATGGTTTTCCCCTCGATATATTCAGCTAAAACTTCTAAAGAGGCAATACTAGCCGCTCCAGCAGGTTCTGCAACAATGCCTTGCTTAGAGTAGAGGTCAATCAAGGTTTCAGAAATCAACCCCTCGTCGACACCTACTAAAGTCTGAACGTGTTGGCGAGTTGCTTCATAGGTCAACTGACCTACTTTTTGCACGGCAATCCCATCAGCAAATTTATCAATCTCCTTGAGTTTAACAGGTCCACCAGCTTCAAAGGCAGCCTTCATGGAACGTGCTCCATTAGCCTCTACCCCAATGACTTCAATTTCTGGACTTGTTTCCTTGATATAGGTAGAAACCCCAGCAATGAGACCGCCACCACCAACAGGAACCAAGACAGCATCAAAATCAATCGATTCTTTTCGAGCTTCTTCTAAAATCTCATAAGCAACTGTTCCTTGACCAGCTTGAACATGAGCATCATCAAAGGGATCAATAAAGGTACGATTTTCAGAAACTGTAAATTCTTGAGCTGCCTTAGCTGAGGCATCAAAAGTATCTCCAACTAGTTTAATGGTTACGAAGTCACCACCAAAAAAGCGAACCTGGCCAATCTTTTGTTGCGGAGTTGTAATGGGCATAAAGATAGTAGCAGGAATCTTCATTTCATTACAAGTATAGGCAACTCCCTGCGCATGATTTCCCGCAGAAGCACAGACTACCCCACGCTCACGCTCTTCCTTGCTGAGCTGAGAAATAGCATAATAGGCACCACGAATTTTAAAGGAACGAACACGTTGAGCATTTTCCTTTTTCAAATAAATCTTAGCACCATACTTCTCCGATAAATAATGGTCATAATCCAGTGGGGTATTCACAACCACACCGTTCAAGACCTTGTGAGCCTTGATGATATCTTTTGAACTTAACATCTTTTTCTCCTAGACTATTTCATACTATCACAATCCATCCTCTCAAACAGAGCTGAATTGATTATAAAAGCGAGTTAGGTCCCCCCAACTCGCCTTCAACTTGATTTCTATCAATTAGTTATAGATTTTGAATGCATCGTCGTCGTTTTTACCAACGAATGGCATTGCTTTACGCAATTCTGCACCAACTTTTTCAATTTCAAGGTTAGCTGCTTGTTCACGGTAAGCAGTCAATTTTGGACGTCCAGCTTTATAGTCATTTACAAAGTCATTTGCAAATTTACCATTTTGGATATCAGCCAAGACAGCTTTCATGTTTTCTTTAACTTGCTCAGTGATTACACGTGGACCTGATACATAGTCACCGTACTCAGCAGTGTTTGAAATTGATTGACGCATTTTCTTGAATCCACCTTCGTAGATCAAGTCAACGATCAATTTCATTTCGTGAAGAACTTCAAAGTAAGCCAATTCTGGAGCGTAACCTGCTTCTGTCAAGACTTCGAAACCTGCTTCGATAAGGGCAGTCAAACCACCACAAAGTACAGCTTGTTCACCAAACAAATCTTCTTCAGTTTCTTCTTTATAAGTTGTTTCAAGAAGACCTACACGAGCTGCTCCAACACCTTTACACCAGTCCATAGCAATGTTTTTAGCATTTCCTGTTGCATCTTGGTAAACTGCGTAAAGAGCTGGAACACCAAATCCTTCTTCGTAAGTACGACGTACCAAGTGTCCTGGTCCTTTAGGAGCACACATGAAGACATCAACATCTGCAGGAACTTTGATGAATTCAAAGTGGATGTTGAAACCATGTGCAAAACCAACTGCATTTCCAGCTTCCAAGTTTGGAGCGATTTCTGCTTCGTACAATTCTTGTTGGATTTCGTCTGGTGCCAAAATCATGATAACATCAGCCAATTTAGTAGCTTCTGCTACTGTGTAAGTGTCAAATCCGTCTTCTTTTGCTTTGTCAAAAGATTTACCTGGACGTACACCGATGATGACATCGCGACCTGAATCACGCAAGTTTTGAGCATGCGCATGTCCTTGTGAACCATAACCGATAACGGCGATTTTTTTACCGTCAAGTGCTGCTACTTTAACATCTTTTTCGTATTCCATTTGAACTGCCATAGTTTTTCTCTCTTTTCTATTATTTATTGCCTTTTAGGCTGGTTTAACAAATTTAAGTTGGATTTTTAGTCGCGGGTAAATCCAGTTGCACCCGTTCTAGCAATATTGCGAATACCGTATGGTCGAATGACTCGTAATAGAGCTTCACTCTTTTCAGCATTTCCTGTCATCTGAATGGTAATCGAGCTTGGAGCTACGTCTACCACTGTTGCACGGAAAGGTTGAATAATGGCTAGAATCTCAGCACGCTTCTCTGCTGGCGCTGACATCTTAACCAAAATCACCTCGCGCTCCAAGTGCGGTTTATCCGTAATATCTCGAATGCGAATCACATCAATCTGACGATTGAGTTGCTTGATGATTTGCTCCACTTCATCATGTGAAGCGACATCAATAATAATGGTGATACGCGATACATTCGGATCTTCTGTTGCTCCAACAGAAATACTTTCGATATTGACCTGACGGCGAGACAGGACACCGGTAAAGCGATTGAGGACTCCTGAACGATTTTGTAGTTTTGCTGTTAACATTCTACGCATGGAACTTCACCCCCAACATCTCATGATTACTCTTACCAGCTGGTACCATTGGTAACACCTGTTCCTTACGAGAAATATCTACCTCGATTAGCATAGGAACATCCTCAGTGATGACTTCAAGATCTTGAGTCAAGGTCTCAGGATTGTCAAACTTATAGTTTTTAATGCCATAAGCCTGTGCCATCAATTGGAAATCAGGAAGGGTATCAAAGACTGACTCTGATGTTCTACCTTCATAGAAGGATTCCTGCCACTGACGAACCATTCCAAGTGAGTGGTTGTTCAGCATAACCACCTTGATTGGCACCTTGTAAATGTTCAAAATAGCCAATTCCTG
>CAUTUU010000089.1:0-4342 GCA_963541545.1 uncultured bacterium
TATCTGAAAGGGCAGTGAAGCTTAATTTTTCTAATGTAAGTGGATGGGTAAAGGACAGTCGAAAGGCGTGGAGCATAAGCCGACTTGTTTTTGATTTACTCTTATAGAGAGGGTCGCCTAGGATCGGGAAGTTATGATGCGAAAGGTGGACACGTATTTGATGGGTTCGTCCTGTTTTTAGTTTGCAACGAACCAAGGAAGTCTTGTTTGGAAATTGCTTTAATCTGCTCACATGTGTTTCAGCAGATTGTCCATTTTTTGTATCAACTACTCGTTTTCTGCGATCATGACGATTACGTCCGATTTTGTCCCTGAAAACAAGCTCTTTGCTGCTGATATTTCCATTAACAAGTGCCCAATATTCCCTAGAAATCTCTTTTTTCTCCAACAAGCGATTGAGAATGGGCAGGATAAAAGGATTTTTGGCAAAGAGAACCAAGCCACTAGTTTCCATGTCCAGACGATGAACGACATAGCAGGTTTGACCAACATAGGCACTGACATGGTTAAGAAGGGCGATTTCGTTTGGCTGATTACCATGCGTTTTCATACCCTCAGGTTTGTTGACAATAATCAAGTGTTGATCTTGATAAACTTCCTGAACGAGGTTTGGGTTGCCCCAAGGGATTTCTTTTTCGGGATAATCTTCCTCGTCAAAAGTCAACTGGCAAACATCTCCAGGATTTACCATCTCGTTCCAATGAACTTCTCGCTGATTAATCAAAATGTGTTTCTTGATTCTCAAAAAATGACGGATTTTTCTAGGGATGAGGAGTTGCTCCTCTAGTAATTGCTTCACCGTCATTTGAGGTAGAGAGTCTGGTAATGTAAATGTGAATTTCATACAGATATTGTAACAAAAAAAGCCCTATTTGGATAGGAAATAGCTAAATTCTTGTCTTCCTATGATGAAGATGATAAAATAAACGCATGAAATTAGATAAATTATTCGAGAAATTTCTTTCTCTTTTTAAAAAAGAAACAAGTGAACTAGAGGATTCTGGTTCGACTAACTTACGTCGCTCTCGTAGCGATCGAAAAAAATTAGCCCAAGTGGGTCCAATTCGAAAATTCTGGCGTCGATATCATCTAACAAAAATCGTCGTCATACTAGGATTGAGTGCAGGTTTGCTAGTCGGAACCTATTTATTTGCTGTAGCCAAGTCAACCAATGTCAATGATTTGCAAAACGCCTTGAAAACTCGAACTATCATTTTTGACCGTGAAGAAAAAGAGGCTGGTGCCTTATCTGGTCAAAAAGGAACCTATGTTGAATTGACTGATATCAGTAAAAATTTGCAGAATGCCGTTATTGCGACAGAAGACCGTTCTTTCTATAAAAATGACGGGATTAACTATGGTCGTTTCTTCTTGGCTATTGTCACTGCTGGACGTTCAGGTGGTGGCTCTACTATTACCCAACAGCTGGCTAAGAACGCCTATTTGTCACAGGATCAAACTGTTGAGAGAAAAGCGAAAGAATTTTTCTTGGCTTTAGAATTGACTAAAAAATATAGCAAAGATCAGATCCTAACTATGTATCTTAACAACGCCTATTTTGGAAATGGTGTGTGGGGTGTAGAAGATGCGAGTAAGAAATACTTTGGAGTATCTGCATCAGAAGTGAGTCTGGATCAAGCTGCTACTCTAGCAGGGATGCTCAAAGGGCCGGAGCTGTATAATCCCTTGAATTCTGTAGAGGACTCTACCAATCGTCGCGATACTGTCTTGCAGAATATGGTTGCAGCGGGATATATTGATAAAAATCAAGAAACCGAAGCTGCAGGAGTTGATATGACTTCGCAATTGCAAGATAAGTATGAAGGTAAAATTTCAGATTACCGTTATCCCTCTTATTTTGATGCGGTGGTTAACGAAGCCGTTTCCAAGTATAATCTAACAGAGGAAGAAATCGTAAATAATGGCTACCGCATTTACACAGAGTTGGATCAAAACTACCAAGCAAATATGCAGGTTGTCTATGAAAACACCTCACTATTTCCGAGGGCAGAGGATGGAACATTTGCTCAATCAGGAAGTGTGGCTCTCGAACCGAAAACAGGGGGAGTTCGTGGGGTTGTCGGTCAGGTTGCTGACAATGATAAAACTGGATTTCGGAATTTCAACTATGCAACTCAATCAAAACGTAGTCCTGGTTCTACAATTAAGCCTTTAGTTGTTTATACGCCGGCAGTTGAAGTAGGCTGGGCTTTGAATAAGCAGTTGGATAACCATACCATGCAGTATGACAGCTATAAGGTTGATAACTATGCAGGGATCAAAACGAGTCGAGAAGTTCCTATGTATCAAGCCTTGGCAGAGTCGCTTAATCTACCTGCTGTTGCTACTGTTAATGATTTGGGTGTTGATAAGGCTTTTGAGGCAGGCGAAAAATTTGGACTCAACATGGAAAAGGTCGACCGTGTTCTTGGTGTCGCCTTGGGAAGTGGTGTCGAAACCAATCCTCTGCAAATGGCTCAAGCATATGCTGCCTTTGCAAATGAAGGTTTAATGCCTGAAGCTCATTTTATTAGTAGAATTGAAAATGCTAGTGGACAAGTTATTGCAAGCCATAAAAATTCACAAAAACGGGTGATTGATAAGTCTGTAGCTGATAAGATGACCAGTATGATGTTGGGGACATTCACCAACGGTACCGGTATTAGTTCATCGCCTGCAGATTATGTTATGGCAGGGAAAACTGGGACAACTGAAGCAGTTTTCAATCCTGAATACACAAGTGACCAGTGGGTAATTGGTTATACACCTGATGTAGTGATTAGCCACTGGCTTGGTTTTCCGACCACCGATGAAAATCACTATCTAGCAGGATCTACTTCAAATGGTGCAGCCCATGTCTTTAGGAATATTGCAAATACCATTTTACCTTATACACCAGGAAGTACCTTTACAGTTGAAAATGCTTATAAGCAGAATGGAATTGCACCAGCTAACACAAAAAGACAAGTACAAACCAATGATAATAGCCAGACAGATGATAATTTGTCTGATATTCGAGGTCGTGCACAAAGTCTAGTAGATGAGGCTAGTCGGGCTATCTCGGATGCCAAGATTAAGGAAAAGGCTCAAACAATATGGGATTCGGTAGTCAATCTATTTCGCTAAGATGCTTGTCAAAGCCTGGCTTTCTTGTTATAATAGATAGGATGGAGGCGTTATGGCACTAAAAAAAGCAAGCCTAGCTTGTGCGGTTTGTGGTTCTAGAAACTATTCAATCAAGATCAGTGGAAACCCCAAGCCTACACGACTAGAAGTAAATAAATTTTGTAAGCATTGTGGCAAGTACACTACACACAGAGAAACGAGATAGGAGAGAGCGATGCGTTTTATTGGAGATATTTTTAGACTTCTTAAAGATACAACATGGCCAACTCGCAAGGAAAGCTGGAGAGATTTTCGTTCTATCATGGAATACACTGCTTTCTTTGTAGTAATTATTTACATTTTTGACCAGTTGATTGTTTCAGGTTTGATTCGATTTATTAACATTTTTTAGAAGAGTAGTGAAAGTACACTAAAAATCTTCTATTTATGAAAGGAAATATCATGGATAGTTTTGATAAAGGGTGGTTTGTTTTACAAACTTATTCTGGTTATGAAAATAAGGTAAAAGAAAATCTATTACAACGTGCACAAACCTACAATATGTTGGATAATATTCTACGCGTTGAAATTCCAACACAAACAGTGCAAGTTGAAAAAAATGGAAAGAGAAAAGAAATAGAAGAAAATCGCTTTCCAGGTTATGTTCTTGTAGAAATGGTCATGACAGATGAAGCTTGGTTTGTCGTTCGAAACACACCAAATGTAACAGGATTTGTCGGATCACACGGGAACAGATCAAAACCAACTCCATTATTGGAACAAGAAATTCGTGACATTTTGGTATCTATGGGACAAACTGTTCAAGAATTTGATTTCGATGTTGAGGTTGGCCAAACCGTACGTATTATTGATGGTGCTTTTGCAGATTACACTGGTAAGATTACAGAAATTGATAATAACAAAGTGAAAATGATTATCTCTATGTTTGGTAATGACACAGTTGCAGAAGTAAACCTAAACCAAATTGCAGAATTATAACCCAAAGAGAGGCAAGACCTCTCTTTTTTGTGCAGTTGAGGAGGTAAAGGGTGCAGAATGGCTGAAATGGCCCCAATTAGCTTCTTGATTTGATAGACTGTACACAGAAAGGGGAAGATTATGCTTAAAGAATTGTATGAAGAAGTCCAAGGAATTGTGTACAAGTGTAGAAATGAGTATTACCTTCATTTATGGGAGCTATCGGATTGGGATCAAGAGGGAATGATTTGCCTACATG
>CAUTUU010000090.1:0-4184 GCA_963541545.1 uncultured bacterium
TTTAGACTAATTTCCACTTTGGTCAGGCAAGTGGAAGTTACTTTGAGAAGTTACCGAAGCTTAGAAGATTTGTATTAGTTCCCCTTAACCTTTGACTATTCCGCAAAATTATCGTAAAATAAAGAGTAAATGATAAAATGAGGTCAGAGTCTGTTCGCTCTGGCGATAGTAGTATAAATGAGGAGAAACGCTTTGGAATTAGAAGTATTTGCTGGGCAAGAAAAAAGTGAACTATCTATGATTGAGGTAGCGCGTGCTATCTTGGAACTTCGTGGTCGCGATCATGAGATGCATTTTAGCGATCTTGTAAACGAAATTCAAAACTACCTTGGAACATCAAACAGCGATATCCGCGAAGCTTTGCCTTTGTTCTACACAGAGTTGAACTTTGACGGTAGCTTCATCTCACTTGGAGACAACAAATGGGGTCTTCGTTCATGGTATGGTGTGGACGAAATCGACGAAGAAATCATCGCTCTTGAGGAAAATGACGACGATGAAGTAGCACCAAAAGCTAAGAAAAAACGTGTCAATGCCTTCATGGATGGCGATTCAGATGCTATTGACTACAATGCGGATGATCCAGAAGACGAAGATGCATACGAAGCAGATCCAGCTCTTTCATACGATGATGAAAATCCAGATGATGAGAAAAATGAAGTGGAAGCTTACGATGCAGAAATCAACGAAATCGCCCCAGATGACTTGGGAGAAGATGTGGATCTCAACGAAGAAGACGACGAGTTTTCAGATGATGATACTGAAAACATCGAGGAATAAAAGTTAGCTATTGACAATTGTCCTATTTTTAGGTATCATATTGTTCGGGCACCTCTTTTAGAGGTCGGGGCTCCCTAGTTCTTAGGGAGCTATTTTTGTTTTTTCAAGAAGTTATCTTCTTGTATTTTAGTTGTGAATCTGGCGCAGTCGTCCCAGATTATTCTTATTAGTAGGGTCTTGTTTCCTATGTCCCCTCGTAGTCAACAAGGCTTTGAGCATTTTAGAAAGAGGAATCTATGTCAACAAAATATATTTTTGTAACTGGTGGTGTGGTATCGTCTATTGGGAAAGGGATTGTGGCAGCGAGTCTGGGCCGTCTCTTGAAAAATCGTGGTCTCAAAGTAACCATTCAAAAGTTTGACCCTTATATCAATATCGATCCGGGAACTATGAGTCCTTATCAGCACGGGGAAGTCTTTGTGACAGATGATGGAGCTGAGACAGATTTGGACTTGGGTCACTATGAACGTTTTATCGATATCAATCTTAACAAATATTCCAACGTGACTACTGGTAAAATTTACAGTGAAGTTCTTCGTAAAGAACGCCGTGGAGAATATCTTGGGGCAACTGTTCAGGTTATTCCTCATATCACAGATGCTTTGAAAGAGAAAATCAAGCGTGCCGCTGTAACGACCGACTCTGATGTCATTATCACAGAGGTTGGTGGAACAGTAGGAGATATCGAGTCCTTGCCATTCCTAGAGGCCCTTCGTCAGATGAAGGCAGATGTTGGTGCGGATAATGTTATGTACATCCATACAACCTTGCTTCCTTACCTCAAGGCTGCTGGTGAAATGAAAACCAAACCAACCCAACACTCTGTCAAAGAATTGCGTGGATTGGGAATCCAACCAAATATGTTGGTGATTCGTACAGAGCAACCAGCTGGTCAAGGAATTAAAAACAAACTAGCACAGTTCTGTGATGTAGCACCAGAAGCTGTTATCGAATCGTTGGACGTTGAGCATCTTTACCAAATTCCATTGAATTTGCAGGCGCAAGGTATGGACCAAATTGTCTGTGACCATTTGAAATTAGACGCACCAGTAGCGGATATGACAGAGTGGTCAGCTATGGTGGATAAGGTCATGAACCTGAAAAAACAAGTTAAAATTTCCCTTGTCGGTAAGTATGTTGAGTTGCAAGATGCTTACATTTCTGTGGTTGAAGCCTTGAAACACTCTGGTTATGCCAATGACGCAGAAGTTAAAATCAATTGGATCAATGCCAATGACGTGACAGCAGAGAATGTGGCAGAGCTCTTGTTTGATGCAGATGGAATCATCGTACCAGGTGGTTTCGGTCAGCGTGGTACTGAAGGGAAAATCCAAGCTATCCGCTATGCGCGTGAAAATGATGTTCCAATGTTGGGAGTCTGCTTGGGAATGCAGTTGACTTGTATCGAGTTTGCTCGTCACGTTTTGGGTCTTGAAGGTGCCAATTCTGCTGAACTTGCACCAGAAACAAAATACCCTATCATTGATATCATGCGTGATCAGATTGATGTTGAGGATATGGGGGGAACCCTTCGCTTGGGACTTTATCCGTCTAAGTTGAAACGTGGCTCTAAGGCAGCAGCGGCTTATCACAATCAAGAAGTGGTGCAACGCCGCCACCGTCACCGCTATGAGTTTAACAATGCCTTCCGTGAGCAGTTCGAGGAAGCAGGCTTTGTCTTCTCAGGTGTTTCTCTAGATAATCGTTTGGTTGAAATTGTGGAAATTCCTGAAAATAAATTCTTTGTAGCGTGTCAGTATCACCCTGAACTTTCCAGCCGTCCAAACCGCCCAGAAGAACTCTACACAGCCTTTATTACTGCAGCGGTTGAGAACAGCAATTAGCAAAATCAGAACCTTTGAGAAGAATCTCAGAGGTTTTTTGCTAGCATATTTAGGATATGATTTGCAAAAGAAAATAGATATTGATATAATTGACACAATAGTTCCTAAGGAGGATATACGATGAAAAAAATCACATTATTTGGTTTGTCTCTAGCAGGACTAGCTTTGCTAGTTTCACCTCATTCAGGGCAGGCTTTCGATCTGAAAGCAGAATGGGGTATTGAGGGTAAGTATCAAGATGGCGAGATTCTTCAATTTAACAATGGTAATGAAGTGAAAATCAAAGTCTTGAATTTGCCAGAAACTGAGAAAATCGAGTGGAAGGTTAGTCTCAATGGTCAAGATCAGACTATCAATTTCCTAGGTCAAGAAAAGGAAGATTATATTATGGGTGTAGAGGTGCGTTACCTGAATTTCTATGTTCCGTATGGCTATAGAGGAGATATCAAGGTAGAGGCCAAGAGCGGAAACGAAGTGAAGATCTGGTCCACTAAAGTGGTAGATGACGTAAATGATGGTGTAAAGAGTGGCTACTACTATATTAAAGAATCAAATAATCAATACACCTACCTTGATACTAAATGGGACTATCGAACCAAGACCTACAAAACTACCTTACCAAAAACTGTCAATGGTCAAAAAGTCTATGCTTGGGGAGACTATGACCATGGTGAGTTCATACTTACAAAACCAGAATCTATCAGTAAATTCTACTTAGGGGGAGACCGCTTCAGAGAACTTTATCCAGTTGTGAAAGCAGAAGGCTGGCTACAATCATACTCATACTGGTACTATCAAAAACAAGGTCAATTGGTGCAGAACGATTGGGTTAAGTACAAGGGAACTTGGTACTTTATGAATGATCAAGGAGTCATGTTAAATAAAACTTGGCTTTATCAAGGTGGCAACTGGTATGCCTTTAAATCATCAGGAGCCATGATTGCTAGTGACTGGCTATATGATAATAACTCTTGGTATTACCTAAAGGACTCAGGTGCTATGGCAACAGGTTGGCTTAAAGATGGTGGCTCTTGGTATTACCTAAATAACTCAGGTGCTATGGCAACTGGTTGGGTAGACTATAATGGAACTTGGTATTACCTAAACAACTCAGGTTCAATGGCAACTGGTTGGGTAAACTATAATGGAACTTGGTATTACCTAAAAGATTCAGGTGCTATGGCGACTGGTTGGGTAAAAGACAATGGTAAGTGGTATTATCTAGCTTCATCAGGTAAGATGCTTCGCAATACCTACACGCCTGATGGTTACTACGTTGGCAACTCAGGTGCCTGGCAATAAGAATAAAAGTCCTTTTCCTTAAGGGAAGAGGCTTTTTACTTGCCTTTCTGCTGCTTCCTCATTTGTCCTGCGGCGTTTTTTGTGTTAAAATGAATGGTATGAAAGCTAAAAAAATGTGGATGGCAGGCTTGGCTCTGCTTGGTATTGGGAGCTTTGCCCTTGCTACGAAAAAAGTTGCAGATGACCGCAAGCTCATGAAGACTCAGGAAGAGTTGACAGCGATTGTGCGAGACCATTTTTCAGACATGGGAGAAATTG
>CAUTUU010000091.1:0-4129 GCA_963541545.1 uncultured bacterium
GGCGTCAAGCAACTGAGTATGGAGTTCCACGTATCGTATTTGCCAACAAAATGGATAAAATCGGTGCTGACTTCCTTTACTCTGTAAGCACACTTCACGATCGCCTTCAAGCAAATGCACACCCAATCCAATTGCCAATCGGTTCTGAAGATGACTTCCGTGGTATCATCGACTTGATCAAGATGAAAGCTGAAATCTATACTAACGACCTTGGTACAGATATCCTTGAAGAAGATATTCCAGCTGAATACCTTGACCAAGCTCAAGAATACCGTGAAAAATTGGTTGAAGCAGTTGCTGAAACTGATGAAGAATTGATGATGAAATACCTCGAAGGTGAAGAAATCACTAACGAAGAATTGAAAGCTGGTATCCGTAAAGCGACTATCAACGTTGAATTCTTCCCAGTATTGTGTGGTTCTGCCTTCAAGAACAAAGGTGTTCAATTGATGCTTGATGCGGTTATCGACTACCTTCCAAGCCCACTTGACATCCCAGCAATCAAAGGTATCAACCCAGATACAGACGATGAAGAAACTCGTCCAGCATCTGACGAAGAGCCATTTGCAGCTCTTGCCTTCAAGATCATGACTGACCCATTCGTAGGTCGTTTGACATTCTTCCGTGTTTACTCAGGTGTGCTTCAATCAGGTTCATACGTATTGAACACTTCTAAAGGTAAACGTGAACGTATCGGACGTATCCTTCAAATGCACGCTAACAGCCGTCAAGAAATCGACACTGTTTACTCAGGTGATATCGCTGCTGCCGTTGGTTTGAAAGATACTACAACTGGTGACTCATTGACAGATGAAAAAGCTAAAATCATCCTTGAGTCAATCAACGTTCCAGAACCAGTTATCCAATTGATGGTTGAGCCAAAATCTAAAGCTGACCAAGACAAGATGGGTATCGCCCTTCAAAAATTGGCTGAAGAAGATCCAACATTCCGCGTTGAAACAAACGTTGAAACTGGTGAAACAGTTATCTCTGGTATGGGTGAGCTTCACCTTGACGTCCTTGTTGACCGTATGCGTCGTGAGTTCAAAGTTGAAGCGAACGTAGGTGCTCCTCAAGTATCTTACCGTGAAACATTCCGCGCTTCTACTCAAGCACGTGGATTCTTCAAACGTCAGTCTGGTGGTAAAGGTCAATTCGGTGATGTATGGATTGAATTTACTCCAAACGAAGAAGGTAAAGGATTCGAATTCGAAAACGCAATCGTCGGTGGTGTGGTTCCTCGTGAATTTATCCCAGCGGTTGAAAAAGGTTTGGTAGAATCTATGGCTAACGGTGTTCTTGCAGGTTACCCAATGGTTGACGTTAAAGCTAAGCTTTACGATGGTTCATACCACGATGTCGACTCATCTGAAACTGCCTTCAAGATCGCTGCATCTCTTGCACTTAAAGAAGCTGCTAAGACTGCACAACCAGCTATCCTTGAGCCAATGATGCTTGTAACAATCACTGTTCCAGAAGAAAACCTTGGTGATGTTATGGGTCACGTAACTGCTCGTCGTGGACGTGTAGATGGTATGGAAGCACACGGTAACAGCCAAATCGTTCGTGCTTACGTTCCACTTGCTGAAATGTTCGGTTACGCAACAGTTCTTCGTTCTGCATCTCAAGGACGTGGTACATTCATGATGGTATTTGACCACTACGAAGATGTACCTAAGTCAGTACAAGAAGAAATCATTAAGAAAAACAAAGGTGAAGACTAATCAGTCCTCGCTCTAGAAGGAAGTCACTTAGTGGCTTCCTTTTGTCTTTAGAAAATACCTCTAAATATGGTAAAATAGTAGGAGAATAATGTGAGGAAAATGAATGTCAAATAGTTTTGAAATTTTGATGAATCAATTGGGGATGCCTGCTGAAATGAGACAGGATCCTGCTTTATCACAGGCTGAGATTGAGCGAGTTGTGGTTCATAAAATTAGTAAGGTATGGGAGTTTCATTTCGTATTTTCTAATATTTTACCGATTGAAATCTTTTTAGAATTGAAGAAAGGCTTGAGCGAAGAATTTTCTAAGACAGGTAATAAAGCAATTTTTGAAATCAAGGCTCTGTCTCAAGAATTTTCAAATCAACTCTTGCAGTCCTACTATAGGGAGGCTTTCTCTGAGGGGCCATGTGCTAGTCAAGGTTTTAAGTCCCTTTATCAGAATTTGCGAGTTCGTGCGGAGGGCAATCAACTCTTTATTGAAGGCTCTGAGGCGATTGATAAGGAACATTTTAAGAAGAATCATCTTCCTAATTTAGCCAAACAACTTGAAAAATTTGGTTTTCCTACTTTTAACTGTCAAGTAGAGAAAAATGATGTACTGACCCAAGAGCAGGAAGAAGCCTTTCATGCTGAAAATGAGCAGATTGTTCAAGCGGCTAATGAGGAAGCGCTCCGTGCTATGGAGCAACTGGAACAGATGGCACCACCTCCAGCTGAAGAGAAACCAGCATTTGATTTTCAAGCGAAAAAAGCTGTAGCTAAACCGAAGCTGGATAAGGCAGAGATTACTCCTATGATTGAAGTGACGACGGAGGAAAATCGTTTGGTCCTTGAAGGGGTTGTTTTTGATGTGGAGCAAAAAGTGACCAGAACAGGGCGTGTTTTGATCAACTTTAAAATGACGGACTACACTTCAAGTTTTTCTATGCAAAAGTGGGTTAAGAATGAAGAAGAG
This sequence comes from uncultured bacterium, assembly GCA_963541545.1. Lineage (GTDB taxonomy): Bacteria > Bacillota > Bacilli > Lactobacillales > Streptococcaceae > Streptococcus. Next base: position 2,683 of record CAUTUU010000091.1, read on the forward strand.
GCTCAGAAATTTGATCTAATCAAGAAAAATTCTTGGCTCCGAGTCCGTGGGAATGTGGAGATGAATAACTTCACACGCGATTTGACTATGAATGTGCAGGATGTGCAGGAAGTCGTTCACTATGAGCGGAAGGATTTGATGCCAGAAGGTGAGCGTCGGGTTGAGTTTCATGCTCATACTAACATGTCGACCATGGATGCTCTACCAGAGGTTGAAGAAATCGTTGCGACAGCTGCTAAGTGGGGACACAAGGCGGTTGCCATCACGGACCATGGAAATGTCCAGTCCTTCCCACACGGCTATAAGGCGGCTAAGAAAGCGGGAATCCAGCTGATCTATGGGATGGAAGCCAATATCGTGGAGGACCGTGTCCCTATCGTCTATAACGAAGTGGAGATGGACTTGTCCGAAGCAACCTACGTGGTCTTTGACGTGGAAACGACGGGGCTTTCAGCTATCTATAATGACTTGATTCAGGTTGCGGCTTCTAAGATGTACAAGGGCAATGTCATTGCCGAATTTGATGAATTTATTAATCCCGGCCATCCCTTGTCAGCCTTTACTACTGAGTTGACTGGAATTACAGATGATCATGTAAAAAATGCCAAACCACTGGAACAAGTTCTGCAAGAATTCCAAGAATTCTGCAAGGATACAGTCTTAGTTGCCCACAATGCGACCTTTGACGTTGGCTTTATGAATGCCAACTATGAGCGCCATGGTCTGCCTAAGATTAGCCAGCCAGTAATCGATACTCTAGAATTTGCTAGAAATCTCTACCCTGAGTATAAACGTCATGGTTTGGGCCCTTTGACTAAGCGTTTCGGTGTGGCACTGGAACACCATCACATGGCCAACTACGATGCGGAAGCTACAGGTCGCCTGCTCTTCATCTTTATCAAAGAGGTTGCAGAAAAACATGGTGTGACAGACTTGGCTAGACTCAACATTGATTTGATTAGTCCAGATTCTTATAAAAAAGCTCGAATCAAGCATGCGACTATTTATGTCAAGAATCAGGTGGGTCTGAAAAATATCTTTAAACTGGTTTCTTTGTCTAATACTAAGTATTTTGAAGGGGTGCCACGGATTCCGAGAACGGTTCTAGATTCCCATCGGGAGGGCTTGATTTTAGGATCATCCTGCTCAGAAGGTGAAGTTTTTGATGCGGTTGTTTCCCAAGGTGTGGATGCGGCGGTTGAGGTGGCCAAGTATTATGATTTTATCGAGGTCATGCCACCGGCTATCTATGCTCCCTTGATTGCTAAGGAACAGGTCAAGGATATGGAGGAGCTCCAGACTATTATCAAGAGTTTAATAGAGGTTGGAGACCGCCTTGGCAAGCCAGTTTTGGCTACAGGAAATGTCCACTATATCGAACCAGAAGAAGAAATTTACCGTGAAATTATCGTCCGTAGTTTGGGACAGGGGGCGATGATTAACCGAA
>CAUTUU010000092.1:0-4085 GCA_963541545.1 uncultured bacterium
TTTTTGTATTCAATCATTCTGTATCCTCAATTTAAAACTTCCCTCGATTGGTCAAATCTTCTACCTTAGGCATAATTTCCTTATTATCCCAATGCTCCACAATTTTCCCATTTTCTAGACGGAAAATATCGTACTGGGCATAGGCAAGACCATCAATCTGAGTCTGACCATAGCTAACCACATAATTTCCTTGTCCCAAAAGCTGGAAAACAAAGTCAAAAGTGACACCATGTTCAGCCACATAGTTTTTATAAGTAGCACTTCCTTGTCCAATCTCATGATTATGCTGCATCAAATCATCTGCCACATAATCACTCCACTGCTCCAGTTCCCCATTTTGGAAAATTTCTGTCAAGAAACGGCGAACCAACTTTTTATTTTCTGCTGTTTTGTCCAAATCCTTGATCTTAAAATCGCAAAAAATCTGGTCTAATTGTCCATTTTCAGGCGTTCGATAGTAGTCAATAACATCCCAATGCTCCACGATACGTCCATTCTCATCTGAACGGAAAGTATCTGTCGTCACCCATTGAGCTTTCCCATCATTCAGATACTGATGAACATGAACAAAGACCAGATTGCTATCCTCAATAGTGCGGACAATACTCATCTGACGTTCCGGATGGCGCTCGAAGAAATTTGCAAAGAAGGTCGCAAACCCTTCTTTCCCGTCAGGTACACCTGTCGAATGTTGGATATAGGTATCCCCTACAGACTGGGCTTGAGCCTCAGCAACTCGTCCGTTTTGAATAGCATGAATGTATAGGTTGTGAGCATTTTTCACTTGTTGTGACATGATTTAAACCTCATTTTCCTTCTCTTTCAGATTCGCCAAAATTCTTTCTTGAAAGGCTTCAAATTGCCGAATTTCTTCCTCTAAAAATCCTTTGTAAAAGATCGTATCCAATTTCTGACTAACACGATACCCCACTTCTTTCTGAGACTGCCCCAACTCTGTTAAAACCAAATACTTCTTACGCTTATCTTCTCCACATGGACTGACAGTTACAAGCTTTTGTTCCTCTAGCTTTTTTATCATAGTCGTCAGCGTATTATTAGCAAGCCCAGTCGCAAGCGCAATATCTGTCGCCGTTGCACAGCCAGTTTCACTATTCCATAAAACCGCTAAAATCTTTCCCTGCTCACTCCGATAAAGAGCTTCAGGATCTTGGCTCAATAACTTTTGAAAAATTCGCCCATTCAGCAAACGAATATGATGGGCTAGCAAATGACTATCTTTCATAACACCTCCAGTTTATTTCGATATAGAAATGAATAAAATAATTGTAACACTCATCATTCCAACTGTCAACTATTTCGATTTGGAAATAATTTTTCCCAGTAAAAAAATCTCCTACCCAAGATAGAAGATTGTAATCTTATAAACTTAATCCGTCATGTCCGATACCAAAGTTCGATGTTCTAATGAAATACTGCACATAACTAGTAAGAAAATGAAACCGGACTGAATCCAGAAGAGGGCTAAGTCAAAAATTCCGTGTACAGCAACCACTGTAAGGAAAGATAGATAAAGACCAATAATCGGACGTTTACCTGACTCCTGACTCATATCCATCATCAAGCGAACAGGAGCAACAGAAGACAAGACTAATAAAATAGTTCCCACAATTCCATAACTCAGAATCGTATCAATATAAAGACTGTGAGCATGTTCATGATAAGGAGCATTTATCCGAGGATAAGAGTGCATGTAGGTCAATGGCCCCTCACCCCAAAAAGGATTTTGCTTAAACAAGGCCATCCCAGCATCCCAGATAGAAATGCGTTCTTCCATAGAAGAATCTAAAGTCCCCATCCGAACTCCCAAATCACTAGAAAAGAGGAAACTCAAGCCAATCGCAAAGACCCCAATACTAAGCCAAAAGGCCTTCCAGTTTTTAATGGTCGTAAAGAGATAAATAATGGCTCCAGCGATAATAGCAGGAAAGGCAGTTCGATTTTGAGTAAAATTCAAACCAAAGAGATTCACAAAGCCTGCAATCACACAGAATACTTTCAACCAATTCAACTTGGTCGTTGTGAACAGATAGAAGGCAATCATGATACAGAAACAACAAATAATTCCATAATAATTAGGATTAAAGAAGGTCACTTCTGCACGATTCTGATGCCAGACCTGCATATTGGGTGAAAGAAAAGCATAGTTGAATTTCTTCACAATTTGGAAATGTTCTAAACTCGCAAAAGCAGCTGACAATACACTACCAAACAAGACGAGCTGCAAAATCAAGCGAAAGAATTTATGTGATAAAATCGACTGATAGTGCAAAAAGAAAACAGTAAATAGAAAAATTCCTACTGAAGCCACAACTCCCATCCAATTTTGTGCAAAAACGGATATAACAGTACTATATCCAAGAAAAAGAAGCAGCATCGGATGCTCCCCCATTTTCTGAAGAATACTTTTCATGTCCCCTGTAAAAATTAAACTGATAATATATAAACAGAATACAACTACAAAAAGATAAAAGGGTAAAAAGATACTCAGGATAATTCCCAATAAAATCAGCTCTTTACTAGACAACCCTTTCAGCTTTTCAATAAAGCCTATTGATTTCAAAACGAATCCTTTCTCTCCAAATCACTTGATTCAGATAATAGTAAGCTATCCTATATTGTACCACTTTTTAAGCAATTTGAAAACAAAGGAAACGTTTCCTAGGTAAAAAAGGGAGCAAAAATACTGGGATTTCAAAACTCAATCTTAATGATTGTATTTTCTCTAAGAAAATCATGCCGTAAATAGTAGGCATATGTTAAAATAGTAGTAATAAAATATAGATTAGGCGCAACTATCCAAACTAGATTCAAATCATATACTATTCTTAAAGAAAGGAAACACTATGAAATCCTACCAATCCGTCTACCAGATTCTAGCAAAAGAAACCGATTATATCAGCGGAGAAAAGATTGCAGAAGAACTATCACTGACCCGAACATCAATTTGGAAAGCCATCAAACGCTTAGAACAGGAAGGCATTGAAATTGATAGCATCAAAAACAAAGGATATAAACTGATGAATGGAGACCTTATTCTTCCGGAACTTCTAGAACAAAATCTTCCAATTAAAATCAGTTTTAAACCCGAAACAAAATCAACACAACTCGATGCAAAAGAAGCAATTGATTTAGGACATGAACCAAACACCCTCTATCTAGCTTCCTATCAAACAGCTGGCCGAGGCCGTTTCCAACGTTCTTTCTACTCCCCACAAGGTGGCATTTATATGACCCTCCATCTTAAACCAAATCTCCCTTATGACAAATTACCGTCCTACACACTACTTGTAGCTGGAGCTATCTACAAAGCCATTAAGAACCTAACTTTAATAGATGTCGACATAAAATGGGTCAACGATATCTACCTCAAAAATCATAAAATTGGAGGAATCCTCACTGAAGCGATGACCTCTGTAGAAACAGGCCTAGTCACAGATATCATTATTGGAGTAGGGATCAACTTCACTATTCAAGACTTCCCACAAGAATTAAAAGAAAAAGCTGCTAGCTTATTTAAAACACCAGCACCTATAACAAGAAATGAATTAATTATCGAAATATGGCGTTCTTTCTTCGAAACCCCAGCAGAAGAGTTATTATACCTATACAAAAAGCAGTCCTTCGTTCTAGGAAAAGAAGTGACTTTTACACTAGATCAGAAAGACTACAAGGGATTTGCTAAAGATATCTCTGAAAGTGGCAAACTTTTAGTTCAATGTGATAATGGAACAGAAATCTGGTTAAATAGTGGCGAAATTTCACTCAAGAGTTGGAAGTAAAATAATACCATTATAAAATAACTCCAGATGAGTAATTCAATTAAGTTCTACACACCTGAAGTTTTTTATATTATTAAAAGGGCTCTATAATATTTGTAGTGAGTAAATCCACTATGGATATTATGGAGCCTATTTTGTGTAGAAAAAAAGGCTCTATAATATTTGTAGTGGGTACCCCCCTATAGATATTATGGAGCCTATTTTGTTGTAGAAAAAAAGTCCCATAAGATCTATAATGAAAAGTGACCAAACAACTCATTAGAAAGATTCATATGGAACAATTAC
>CAUTUU010000093.1:0-4076 GCA_963541545.1 uncultured bacterium
TCTTTTGATTTTTGGAGGTGTTGATGAAAACATTTCTTGTCAAACAAAAGTTTCGCCTTGGAGGCGAGCGCTTCGCTATCAAGGATGATAGGGGAGAAATCGCCTATCAGGTGGAAGGATCATTTTTTAAGATTCCTAAAACCTTTACCATCTATGATGCATTTGGTAACCAAGTCAGTGAGATTAGTAAAGAGATTTGGACTCTACTTCCTCGTTTTGAGATTCAGCTTCAGGACGGATCGAGTTTTGTCATTCGTAAGAAGTTGACCTTCTGGCGAGATAAGTATGAGTTTGATAATCTGGGGCTTCGTATTGAGGGCAATATCTGGGATTTGAATTTTAAACTACTGGATGATCGCGATCAGTTGATTGCGGAAATCAGGAAAGAACTCTTCCATCTGACCTCTACTTATAACGTAACAGTCCTTGAGGACGCTTATGCAGACCTAGTCATTTCTCTCTGTGTCGCTATTGACTATGTGGAAATGCTGGAAAGCCAATCAAATTAAACAAGCAATAAGGAGACAATATGAAACAACTATCTAGTGCACAAGTACGCCAAATGTGGCTTGATTTCTGGGCGACCAAAGGTCACTCTGTAGAACCATCAGTGAGCTTGGTTCCTGTAAATGACCCAACTCTTTTGTGGATCAACTCTGGGGTAGCAACCCTTAAGAAATACTTTGACGGGACAATCATCCCTGAAAATCCACGTATTACCAATGCCCAAAAGGCTATCCGCACCAACGATATTGAAAACGTAGGGAAGACTGCACGTCACCATACTATGTTTGAAATGTTGGGGAACTTCTCTATCGGTGATTACTTCCGTGACGAAGCTATTACTTGGGCTTATGAGCTTTTGACAAGCCCTGAGTGGTTTGACTTCCCAGCTGAAAAACTTTACATGACTTACTACCCAGATGATAAAGATTCTTACAACCGCTGGATTGAAGTGGGAGTGGATCCAAGCCACTTGATTCCAATTGAGGACAACTTCTGGGAAATCGGTGCCGGACCTTCTGGACCAGATACAGAGATTTTCTTTGACCGTGGAGAAGCATTTGACCCAGAAAATATCGGTCTTCGCCTCCTTGCAGAAGATATCGAAAACGACCGTTACATCGAAATCTGGAATATCGTTTTGTCACAATTTAACGCTGACCCTGCTGTTCCTCGTAGCGAGTACAAGGAATTGCCACACAAGAACATTGATACGGGCGCTGGTTTGGAGCGTTTGGTAGCGGTTATCCAAGGGGCTAAGACAAACTTTGAAACAGACCTCTTCATGCCAATCATTCGTGAAGTTGAGAAGTTGTCTAGTAAGGTTTATGATCAAGATGGCGACAACATGAGCTTTAAGGTCATCGCTGACCACATCCGTTCTCTTTCATTTGCCATCGGTGATGGTGCCCTTCCAGGAAATGAGGGTCGTGGTTACGTCCTTCGTCGTCTTCTCCGTCGTGCCTCTATGCACGGTCAAAAATTGGGTATTAACGAGCCTTTCCTTTACAAACTCGTTCCAACTGTTGGAAAAATCATGGAAAGCTACTATCCAGAAGTGCTTGAAAAACGTGACTTTATCGAAAAAATTGTTAAGAGTGAGGAAGAGTCATTTGCTCGTACCCTTCACTCAGGTCAATACTTTGCCCAAGGCATTGTAGCTGATTTGAAAGAAAAAGGTCAATCTGTCATTGCTGGTTCAGATGTATTCAAACTCTACGACACTTATGGATTCCCAGTTGAATTGACTGAAGAAATCGCTGAAGAAGCTGGTATGACTGTAGACCGTGAAGGTTTTGAAGCAGCCATGAAAGAACAGCAAGAACGCGCGCGTGCGTCAGCTGTCAAGGGTGGCTCAATGGGTATGCAAAATGAAACCCTTCAAAACATCACTGTGGAAAGCCGCTTTAACTATGAAGCATCACAATTGTCTTCTAAATTGGTAGCTATCGTGGCTGACAATGCAGAAGTAGAAGCTGTATCAGAAGGAACTGCCTCACTTATCTTTGCAGAAACACCATTCTACGCTGAAATGGGTGGACAGGTAGCTGACCATGGACAAATCTTGGATGAGTCAGGTAAGGTCGTGGCTACTGTGACCAATGTTCAAAAAGCTCCGAATGGACAAGCTCTTCACACTGTTGAAATCCTTGTACCGCTTGCCTTAAACCAAGAATATACGCTGGCAATTGATAAAAATCGTCGTCACCGTGTTATGAAAAACCACACTGCGACTCACTTGCTTCACGCTGCCCTTCATAATATCCTTGGAAATCACGCAACACAAGCAGGTTCTCTTAACGAAGTTGAATTCCTTCGCTTTGACTTTACTCATTTCCAAGCAGTAACTGCTGAAGAGTTGCGTGCGATTGAACAGCAAGTCAACGAAAAAATCTGGGAAGCTCTTGAAGTTAAGACAGTTGAAACAGATATTGACACTGCCAAGGAAATGGGAGCTATGGCTCTCTTTGGTGAGAAATACGGTAAGGAAGTCCGTGTTGTTACTATCGGTGACTACTCTATCGAGCTTTGTGGTGGTACCCACGTTGGTAATACTTCTGAAATTGGTCTCTTCAAGATTGTCAAAGAAGAAGGTATCGGATCAGGAACTCGCCGTATCTTGGCAGTGACTGGTAAGGAAGCCTTTGAAGCCTACCGTGAACAAGAAGACGCTCTTAAAGCTGTCGCAGCAACCTTGAAAGCACCTCAACTTAAAGAAGTACCTCACAAGGTAGAATGCCTTCAAGAACAACTACGTCAACTTCAAAAAGAAAATGCTGAGTTGAAAGAAAAAGCCGCAGCTGTAGCCGCAGGCGACATCTTCAAGAATGTTAAGGAAGTCAACGGTCACCGTTACATTGCTAGTCAAGTGTCTGTATCAGATGCCGGTGCCCTTCGTACCTTTGCAGATAACTGGAAACAAAAAGACTACTCTGATCTTCTTGTCCTAGTTGCCGCTATTGGTGACAAAGTAAATGTCCTTGTAGCAAGTAAAACAAAAGACCTTCATGCAGGAAACCTTGTCAAAGAATTGGCACCAATCGTTGATGGACGTGGTGGTGGTAAACCAGACATGGCCATGGCAGGAGGAAGCACCCAAGCTAAAATCCAAGAATTGTTGGATGAAGTAGCAGATAAATTGTAATCAAGCAAAGATCTATCCATTTGGGTAGGTCTTTTTGTGAATGCAAAAAAGCCAAATCCGATTGGATCTGACTTGATTTTCATTGAGTATTAGATTGTATTGGCTGCCCAGACACTTACAGATCTTTCTGAGACTGGGAATTGTCCATAACCTTCTTCATCAATTGTAACTTGACATTGGTGATTGCCAAGTAAATCTACAAAGGTTTGGTTATCCCATTCTTGGCCGACAAACATTGACTTACTGTTTTCTTGGTCATTTGAGATAAGGACTGCGATTGGGGATTGATTTTCAGCACCTGAACGTACCCAACCGATACAGTTTGCGTCATCAAAGTAGTCTATTTGTTCTCCATATGCCAAATCTTTTCGGATGGCTAGGAGGCGGTCAAGAACTTCTTTGAAATCTTCTTGAGCATACTGCCCTGAAATACCATAGTAGTCTCCGTAAAAGACACATGGCAGTCCATCTTGGCGTAATAGAATGAGGGAATAGGCTGCTGGTTTAAACCATTCTTCAACAGTCGACTCAAGGGCCTGTCCTCGTTGGGTATCATGGTTGTCGACAAAAGTTACAGCCTTGTCGGGCTTGAGTTCAACCAAGCTATCTGTGAAAATGTTACGAAGGTCGTAGCTTGCTCCAGCTTGACTGGCTTCAAAGAGATTCTGGTGGAGACGAACATCGACAAGGTCAAAGCGTTCTTCTGTTTTTTCAAGATAATCTAGATTGGCTTCCTTGTCAGGATTCCAGAATTCACCAAAAACGTAGAAATCCTCACCGTATTTTTCCTTCATATCGCGGATGAAATTGCGCATAAAGAAAGAATCGATATGTTTGACAGCATCCAAGCGGAAACCAGCTACACCAGTCGTTTCCATGAACCAGTCAGCCCAGTCATAGATATTTTGGATGACTTCAGGATGTTTAA
>CAUTUU010000094.1:0-4043 GCA_963541545.1 uncultured bacterium
TTGGTCGTCCTAACGTCGGAAAATCAAGCTTGATCAATGCTATCTTGGGAGAAGACCGTGTCATTGCCAGTCCAGTTGCTGGAACAACACGTGACGCAATTGATACCCATTTTACAGATACAGATGGCCAAGAGTTTACCATGATTGATACGGCTGGTATGCGTAAGTCTGGTAAGGTCTATGAAAATACTGAGAAATACTCTGTTATGCGTGCCATGCGAGCTATTGACCGCTCAGATGTGGTCTTGATGGTCATCAATGCGGAAGAAGGTATCCGTGAATACGACAAGCGTATTGCAGGATTTGCCCATGAAGCTGGTAAAGGGATGATTATCGTGGTCAACAAGTGGGATACTCTTGAAAAAGACAACCACACCATGAAAAACTGGGAAGAAGATATCCGTGAGCAGTTCCAATACTTGCCTTACGCACCTATTATCTTTGTATCAGCCTTGACCAAGCAACGTCTCCATAAACTGCCTGAGATGATCAAACAGATTAGCGAAAGTCAAAATACACGTATTCCATCAGCTGTCTTGAATGATGTGATTATGGATGCTATTGCCATCAACCCAACACCGACAGACAAAGGAAAACGTCTCAAGATTTTCTATGCGACCCAAGTGGCAACCAAGCCACCAACCTTTGTTATCTTTGTCAACGAAGAAGAACTCATGCACTTTTCTTACCTGCGTTTCTTGGAAAATCAAATCCGCAAGGCCTTTGTCTTTGAAGGAACTCCAATCCATCTCATCGCAAGAAAACGTAAATAACAAAGCAGAATCTGGAATGACATTTCCAGATTTTTTTGATAGAATGAAGATGAAGAAAACGCTATCAAAACGAGGTGTTGATGATGGAACATTTGTTTAAATTGTTAATCTTATTACCCTGTTTTTACTTTTTCAGCTGGATTGAAAAGGCCAACAGAGATAGTAAATTTTTCCAAATTTTTTACTATTTTTACTGGATTTACATCACACTCTATGCTCTTTTTAGCCTCGCTTGGACAGTTTTTTCAGTCCTATTTTTCAATATCCTATTGAGAAATGTGGCAGACATCAAGTCTTGGGGCATTTGGCTATTATTACTACTTATTGCTTTTTCCAGTTCTTGGTTAACCTATGTCTTCTTCAAAAAAATGTTTCGCTTGAGACGGGAACTCGGGAAATCTAAAGGCGGAAGGCATTGATTTATATGGTTTTTATTGATAGGAGGTAGCTTATGGCACATCTAAAATCATTTATTACACGCTATTCTAAGGTCTATATTGGTTTAGTTCTGTTGATCTGGATTGCTTTCTTCTTTGTCCCTTGGGATAAAGAAGTTCTGGGAATATCTATCAATCTCCTCAGTATGCAGAAAATCTTGCTAGTTTTTGGAATTCTGTCCATTTTGATGGCCTTGCTGTCCAAGAAAGTCAGTCTCTTTGTTTTTGGACTTATCTGCTGTCTTTCTCTTTGGATTAACCTATTTATTCTATTTGCTCTTTTGCCGATTTTTGGCAATTAAAGTATCATAAAAGTCAGAGAGGTTAGCTTGGAAACTAGCCTCTGTTTCCTTTTCAAAATGGGGATTCTTCCTTGAAAATAATCAGTAATTGTGCTAAAATTAAAAGAACATTCTAAAATATTCGGAATTTAAAGTAAGGAAAAACATGGCTAATATTTTAAAAACAATTATCGAAAATGATAAAGGAGAAATCCGTCGTCTGGAAAAGATGGCTGATAAGGTTTTCAAATACGAAGACCAAATGGCTGCTTTGACTGACGACCAACTAAAAGCAAAAACAGTTGAATTTAAAGAACGTTATCAAAATGGAGAATCACTGGATTCACTGCTTTATGAAGCATTTGCGGTTGTCCGTGAGGGTGCCAAACGTGTCCTAGGTCTCTTCCCATATAAGGTTCAGGTCATGGGAGGAATCGTTCTTCACCATGGTGACGTGCCAGAGATGCGTACAGGGGAAGGGAAAACCTTGACTGCGACCATGCCAGTATACCTCAATGCCCTTTCAGGTAAAGGGGTTCACGTAGTTACGGTCAATGAATACCTATCCGAACGTGACGCGACTGAGATGGGTGAATTGTACTCATGGCTTGGTTTGTCAGTAGGGATTAACTTGGCTGCCAAATCTCCAATGGAGAAAAAAGAAGCCTATGAGTGTGATATTACTTATTCAACCAACTCAGAAATCGGGTTTGACTACCTTCGTGACAACATGGTCGTTCGTGCTGAAAACATGGTACAACGTCCGCTTAACTATGCCTTGGTCGATGAGGTTGACTCTATCTTGATTGACGAAGCCCGTACACCTTTGATCGTATCAGGTGCTAATGCGGTTGAAACTAGTCAGTTGTACCATATGGCAGACCACTATGTAAAATCTTTGGACAAAGACGACTACATCATTGATGTGCAGTCTAAGACTATTGGTTTGTCTGATTCAGGGATTGACAAGGCGGAAAGCTACTTCAAACTTGAAAATCTCTATGATATCGAAAATGTAGCTCTGACTCACTTTATCGATAACGCCCTTCGTGCCAACTACATCATGCTTCTCGATATCGACTATGTGGTGAGCGAAGAGCAAGAAATTTTGATTGTCGACCAATTTACAGGTCGTACCATGGAAGGTCGTCGTTATTCTGATGGATTGCACCAAGCCATTGAAGCCAAAGAAGGTGTGCCAATCCAGGATGAAACCAAGACATCTGCCTCAATCACTTACCAAAACCTCTTCCGTATGTACAAGAAATTGTCTGGTATGACGGGTACAGGTAAGACTGAGGAAGAAGAATTCCGTGAAATCTACAACATTCGTGTTATTCCAATCCCAACAAACCGTCCTGTTCAACGTATTGACCACTCAGACCTTCTTTATGCAAGTATCGAGGCTAAGTTTAAGGCGGTTGTCGAAGACGTTAAGGCTCGTTACCAAAAAGGTCAGCCAGTCTTGGTTGGTACAGTAGCGGTTGAAACTAGTGACTACATTTCTAAGAAATTAGTCGCAGCTGGTGTTCCTCACGAAGTCTTGAATGCTAAGAACCACTATAAAGAAGCCCAAATCATCATGAATGCTGGTCAACGTGGTGCTGTTACCATTGCGACTAACATGGCCGGTCGTGGTACTGACATCAAGCTTGGTGAAGGGGTTCGCGAACTTGGTGGACTTTGTGTTATTGGTACAGAACGTCATGAAAGCCGTCGTATCGATAACCAGCTTCGTGGACGTTCAGGTCGTCAAGGAGACCCAGGTGAGTCACAATTCTACCTATCTCTTGAAGATGACTTGATGAAACGTTTTGGTTCTGAACGCTTGAAGGGAATCTTTGAACGTCTGAACATGTCTGAAGAGGCGATTGAGTCTCGTATGTTGACACGTCAGGTTGAAGCAGCGCAAAAACGTGTCGAAGGAAATAACTACGATACTCGTAAACAAGTCCTTCAATACGATGATGTCATGCGCGAACAACGTGAGATTATCTACGCTCAACGTTACGATGTCATCACTGCAGACCGTGACTTGGCACCTGAAATTCAGGCTATGATTAAACGCACGATTGGTCGTGTTGTTGATGGTCATGCGCGTGCGAAACAAGATGAAAAACTAGAAGCAATTTTGAACTTTGCTAAGTACAACTTGCTTCCTGAGGATTCTATTTCGATTGAAGACTTGTCAGGCTTGTCTGATAAGGCTATTAAGGAAGAGCTCTTCCAACGTGCCTTGCAAGTTTACGATAGTCAGGTTTCAAAACTACGCGATGAAGAAGCAGTTAAAGAATTCCAAAAAGTTTTGATTCTACGAGTGGTAGATAACAAGTGGACAGATCATATCGATGCCCTCGATCAATTGCGTAATGCGGTTGGACTTCGTGGTTATGCTCAGAACAACCCTGTTGTCGAGTATCAGGCAGAAGGTTTCCGTATGTTTAATGATATGATTGGTTCGATTGAGTTTGATGTGACACGTTTGATGATGAAAGCACAAATTCATGAACAAGAAAGACCACAAGCAGAACACCATATCAGTACAACAGCGA
>CAUTUU010000095.1:0-3997 GCA_963541545.1 uncultured bacterium
TTTACTCCTTGTAAAAGAGAATGTCAAGAAAAATGATTGCGCACGCAACTTTTTTTCTAAAATCATCTTAAATTAAGAAATCCAAACCAGTTTCCAAGCTTTCTTCGACAGCCTTTTGTAGAGAGGCTAGTGTCTTTTGCCCATCACTTGTCAGGCAGATAAAGCTAGAGCGTCTATCTTGATCACAACACATGCGACTAAGCAGACCGCAATTTTTGGCTTCTAAGCGAGCCACCATCCGAGAAACAGCGCTCGGGCTCAGATGAAGTTTATCTGGCAGGTCAATCTGTCGTAGAGATTTTTCTTGGGCCAAGTTCAGATAGTAGAGCAGGTAAAACTCTTTCAAGGTCAGACTCTGGTCACTCTGCTGGGCAATGGTATCTTCTAAGAGACTTTCAATTTCTTTCTGACGACGGTTGAAGTCAAACCATTTTTCCAAATAGGTCATAGTATCTCCTTTCTTTTTAGAGTCATAAATAGAAGAAAGTCCATTTACGGACAGTTTCTACATCACAAGATGATTGCGCATGCAATAATTATACTATTTTTCAAGAAAGCTGGCAAGAAGGACGCTGAAATCTTTTATCTTACATCACGTCTGTTTATGCTAGTCTTTAATTGTCTGTATCTCCTTTCTTCTTAAACTTTCACTAACTCTTATGCATTTCCTTGAAATTTTCTGAAAAAAGAGTAAACTGGTATGCAAGAAGTCTATTTCGTGGAGTTTAGGATGAAATTATATGTTCAATTAATGATTCTCTTTGTGATTTCTCTAATCGGAGAGGGGATTTCCAGTTTCTTTCATTTGCCTATCCCAGGCAGTATTATCGGTTTGATTATTCTCTTTCTAGCCCTACAATTTAAGTGGCTGAGAACCAGACATGTCAACATGGTCGGGAATTTCTTGCTGGCCAATATGACCATTCTCTTTTTGCCACCAGCAGTTGGAATCATGGAAAAGTTTGATGTGATTGCTCCCTATCTTTTGCCCATCGTTTTGATTGTCTTTTTTGCAGCTGTTATCAATATTATTCTTATTGCTTTGGTTGTTCAGTTCATCAAGAGACGGTTTGAGGGAGATTATGAGAAAGGAGATGCCAAATGAGTGAATTTGTTTCCAATCCCCTGTTTGGGCTAGCCCTGTCTATCCTAGCTTATCTAGTGGGAATGCTGATTTACAGACGTTTTCCCCATCCATTGACAACGCCCTTGCTTTTGTCAGCTGTTTTCATTATTATCTTTCTAAAGGCGACGGGTATTTCTTACCAAGATTACTACCAAGGTGGGGTTTATCTGAACAACTTGATTGTCCCATCGACCGTGGCTCTAGGGATTCCGCTTTATAAGAGTTTTCACCTGATGAAGCACCATGCTCGCAGTATTCTCTTTGGTAGTCTGCTAGCGGTAGTGGTCAATACTTCTTTCACAGCCCTTGTGGCTAAAATCTTTGGCATGGACTTTTTCCTAGCCATTTCTCTCTTTCCCAAGTCAGTAACAACCGCCATGGCAGTGGGAATCACAGAAAAATTGCAGGGCTTGACGACTGTGACCTTGGTGGTTGTAGTGGCAACTGGGATTTTAACCAGTGTGATTGGCCCAACCCTTTTGAAGTGGTTGAAAATTGACGACCCAGTAGCAGTCGGACTTTCTCTCGGAGGAACAGGTCACGCGGTCGGAACAGGAACTGCCTTTCGATACGGCTCTGTAGCAGGAGCTATGGGTGGCTTAGCTATCGGTGTTACCGGTATTCTCTATGTCTTTGTCAGCCCCATTGTAGCCAGTTTGATATTGAGTTAAAAAGCAAGGAATTCGAGTTCCTTGCTTTTTAAAATCGTATGTTATAGAGTATTGTTTTCTTTGCTTAGGTGAATGACTTGGTCATAGTGTTTTAAGTCTTCTTCTGTGTAGTGGTGAATGACTTCAATAACTGTTTGAGGTAGGGAGAAGAGTAGGTCACTGATCTTTCTGCTATTTTCCAAGTCAAGATTGGCCTTAATCTCATCTGCTAAGATGAGTTGGCTATCATGGTAGAGGGCGCGAGCAATTTCTAGTCGTTGTTTCTCGCCACCAGACAGACTGTCATTGCTAAGGATTCGATTTTTCAAATGTTCTAATCCTGTTTTTTTGAGGATATGATTTAAAGTCTCTTGTTTTTTATCCAGTCCTAGAAGGATATTGTCTTCCAGAGAGAGCGTGTCAAAGTAATGACTATCTTGGAGGATATAGGAACTAATGCCCGTGATTTCCTGACGAGACAGGTTTTGACCAGCAAATCTAATCTGTCCACTTGTCGGTGTCTCTTCTCCATGAATGATATTGAGGAGGGTTGTCTTACCAGAGCCACTTTCCCCGATAATGGCAATTTTTTCTCCTTGCTTGATGTGCATGGAAATCGGAGACAGGAGGCTATTCCCCTCTTTTTCAAGGGAGATGTTGTCAAGTTGGAGAGGGAAAATATTTTCTATGCTTCTAGGCGAGATGGATTCAGACTGGCCCAAAAGTTTTTGGTATTTGTTGAGAAGAATTTGAGTCGCTTTTCGAGTGTTGGTAAAGTAAGCCAACTCTTGGAATTGATAGCCGATATTATGGGAAACCAGATAGATGGCCACAAAACTAGCCGCATCTAAATAATTATAGTAAGTCATAAAGCCACCAATGACGATAGGGGTGACGGAGCAAAAGGCATCGATGCTATTGATAAAAAGACTGTTTAAAGTTCGTTGTTTTTCATAGTTGATTTCAGCATCCAGACTGGTTTGTAATTGCTTTTGGTAGCGAGCAAAAAAGAAGTCTTGTCCCTGATAATGGCGAATTTGTTGACTGCCGCCAATAAAATTTGTCAAGCTTGCTAAGTAGTTTTGGTTAACAGTTGACCGCTTTTTAGAAAGTGAGTCCAAACGCTTGGATCCGATAGCACTGCAGAGGACAGGAAAGGAGTAGAAGAGAATGAAAATCAAGCCTAGGTAAAAATTGGTCCATAGGGCATAGAGAATGGACACAGTGGTGAAGCCAAGAGAAGAAATAATGATAACCGTTGGCTCAATATAGCTTTCTTCTACTTGCTTGACGTCGTTTTCTAGGTCAGACAAAATATCCTTTTCATCAATCTCATAACTGTTTAAAAATCGCTTGAAAATAGCACTCTTGATTCCATACTTAAAATCAGTAATCAAACGAGCATAGTAATAACGTTTCCCAGCCAAACCCAGTAAGAGGATGAGATTGCCAAGGATTCCTAAAATCAAAACTTTCCAAAGAAGGCCTAGTTCTTGATTGGTAAAACTAGCAACAATATTCTGAACAAGTGCTGGTGTGATAATTGCTTCCAGCCAAGTAATGGCAATAGAAAAGAAGTAAAGTATGAGGTGCTTTTTAGTAACAAATCTTCTCAGCATAAAGAGTTGACCTCCTTATCGATATACATGCAATCAGTTTTAAAGTTATTATACTCCTTTTTATCAAATACTTCATATAAAAATGTAAATTTTTTGGGGGATATATACTATCAATGCTTATTAGGATATAGCAAAAAAATTATAAATATATGAAATAAGTGTGTTTAATGAGTGTTCATTTCTTATCAGAATGAATCGCTGATACAGGATTAAAAGAACTAAGTATTTCTTTTTGTTTTGAATGAGATACGTGAGTATAGATTTGTGTGATTGATATAGAACTGTGTCCAAGAATTTGTTGAATATATCGAATATCTACATCACTATCTAGAAGCATTGTCGCAAAGCTATGTCTAAACATATGCGGTGTAATAGTTCTAGAAAAGTTATTTTGTTCAACGATTCTCTTTATTACTAAACGTACACTTTGCTCTGACAATGGTTTAAGTGAATGTTTCCCTGGAAATAAGAAATCATTTGATTCATTTCTTGTTTTATTTATATATGTTTCTAATAAATTGAATGTTTTTTGATCTCCTAAAAATAGGATACGTTCTTTCTTCCCCTTTCCTATAATATGGAGTGTCTTATTGGAAAGATTA
>CAUTUU010000096.1:0-3900 GCA_963541545.1 uncultured bacterium
AAAAAGAAAACTTCAGACCAGTCACAAAAGGTGAATATCTGAAGTTTTCTTTTATTTGTAAGTTATTACCATAAAGGCTAATAGTAAAACGAATAAGGCCAAACTCACCAATAAAGTGAGAACCTTTACCAAGGTGTTACTCTGCCAGTAGTTTGGTTTACCAATATTACTAGTCGCATCCATGGAAAATAGTTGATTTTGACGAGGTTGTATGGTCACCAATACAATCAAAGCAAGAGATAGGACAATAGCTAAAACAATCAGTATTTCAATCATAGGCCTACCTCAAAATTCCCAGCAAAGTAAAGAGCAAACCAATCAAAATCATTAACCCCAAGATGAGTGAAAAAGTCTTACTGATCTTTTCACCTCGGGTTTCTTTTTCCTTCTTGATAGGTTTTTGTTTCAACTCTTCCATGCGACCTTCAACGTCTTTATAAAATAAATCTTCATCTGACATGTTAGCCTCCTAAAACGGTTTGCATGGTTTCCTGATATGGTACCAAGTCAACATAATTTGCATGTTGGCCTTGTTTGCCAAGTGCCTGACGCATTTGATCAACATCTGAAAGAGCCAGTTTAATGGTCTCAACCAAAGCAGAAACTTCACTACTTTCAAATAGATGATCAGGAGCGATATAGAGTCTATTGTGTACCGTCTGGTTGAATCCCAGAATCAAGAGATTGTGCTCAAAGGCCTGACGCACCGCCTGCAGCAACTCATTACTGTGGTTTATATCCAAGTAAATATCCGACAATTGATAGAGCTCCTGAATCTTCTGTGGACTAGCGTTCTGGTAAAGGACCACATTAGGATAGCGAAGCATATCTAAGAGCTTAGAAGACATCTCTGTCACCGCTGCGATACGGAAGGTAACATCAGGCAAGGTTTCTACGATTGCTTCTACTTGCTCAATTTGATCGGAATTGGTCAAGATTAAGGCGTCTCGTCTTAGGAAATTATCACGTTTAAACTGATAATGGTAACCCAAGTGCACAAACTGATCATGGTATTTCTCGTCAGTCAATTCTAAAGCGCGCTCATAAGTCGCCTTATTTGGAATGATGATTTTCTTAGTACGCACATCATTACTTTCCAAAATCAACTGCATATTGCCTGGAATGGCATCATAGAGTGGTTCCTGCCAAACCAAAACATCTGAGCCAGATTTATCTGGATGATGGAAGGAAACTAAGAAAGGAGTTGCTAGAGTATTAAAGATAAGCTGACTTGTATCTATTTCCAAATCTTGCAAAAAGAAGGTAATAAATTCAACCTTATTGGCAAAGTAACGCATGGACTGACCAGGCAAAGTCAATAAGATATCACCCGTCACATGATTTTCCAGCAAGACTTCCTGACCATTGACGTCTTGGTAAACCGTCATAACCGGCTCACTATCTGCGCTATAGGTCGTTGTAGCAAAACAAGCTCCGAAGCGATTATAGTGGTCAACCTGACGTACTCGACCTTCTAAATCTTTCCAGTCTACCTGCTTAACTAGGCGAGCCTGCATTCCATCAGCATAATGAATAACGGCTCTCTCCTCTGTCATATCTTCAATACGAGCAGACTGATTATTTCCTGAAATTTCCCAAAAAGCTGGAACAGGGACTTGGTTAAAATAGAGAGGTTTTCCATCCTCGTAACCTAGATAACAGGTAAAAGGAGAAACCAGACCATCAGGCAGAAAACCATCTGCATCGATGACTACTCCAAGTTGAGACAGTCCAGTAGCGACTAGACTTTCATGTAAATCTCGACTTTCCTGACTATAACGATCATAAAGTTCAATCATGGAGCACCTCCTCTACTGTTTTCTTCCACTTTTCTAAAATTTCTTCGGTTAAGAAGCCTTCTGCAATCTGGTAAGAATGGGCACGCATATCCGCCAAACGATTTTCTTGATACAATTGACAAATCTTAGCTGCATAAGCTTGCTTGATTTGGTCCTCTACGTGGTCTGATGAACTTGGAATCAAATAACCATTTTTCCCATCTTCTATAAAGGTCTGATTGCCATAAGGCACATCAAAACCGATTAGTGGTAGACCTGAACCAATAGCTTCCATCAAGGTCAAACCAAATCCTTCACTGGTAGAAGCCGTCAAATAGACCTCATACTGGCTATAAATTTGCGAAAGTTCCGCATGCCCCTTGAGCTGGATATAATCCTCAGCCTGATGATTTGCAATAATTTCTCTAAGCAGAGAATCTTCTCCACCACTACCATAAATATCGAAGGTTAATTCAGGTATTTCCTTACGAGCCTCAATCACAGCCTTAACCAACCAATCAATGTGTTTTTCTTTGGCAAGACGTGAAGCCGTAATCAATGAAAAGGGTTTACGTCCCTGACTTGACTCAGTTAATGCATCAATACTTCCTACAGGAATGGTAACAATCTTTGGACGATGCTGAGTATATTTGGCAAATTGCTCTTGCAACACTTCATTCTGTCTGTCAGTTGATACGATAAAGAAATCAACCTTATCTGCATTTGTAAACTGGTAATCATAATAGTTATTCCAAAGAATATAGTCCTCATTTGTAGCATTTTCACTATAATGCTCCGCATGAACAACTACCGCTAGATGTGCTGTCTGCGCTTCCTCAAAAACAACCTGTCCAATACCTGTTTCCCTATCGAGAATAACCAAATCAGACTTGTTCAAATTCAAGGATTTCATAAAGGCACGCATAAAGGCTTGCTTCCCATAGAAAATCTTATCCTTGAAACGGTAAACTTCTTCCTTCCCTTGATTCATCAAGATATCATAGGCTGGAGTTCCATCTTCATTATAGAAAGTTCTTTGGTATAGGACTGCAACATTGTCCTTGGGAGCAAAGTATTCACTACAATAACGCGTATAAGAAAAGTAGTCCTTACGAATCAATTTTCCTTTAAAAACATACTCAGCATGTTGAACCAAGTCCTTGTTCTCATCCACCAAATAACAGGTGACAAACTTATCTTGGCCAGAAAAGAAGATACGTAAAACCTTACCATTCTTTTCTCTACGACTTTCCACACCGCCGAAAATAGCCAGGACATCATCCACTGTCACGCTAGTAGGTGCAATCTTGATATCTGTAAAATGATTATAAAGCCAAATTACTTGATCATCATCAAAACCAATATTGGCTGTTAAGTGCTGAATATTATCGGCTAAAATCATATCTGTAAAGATAAACTTAGAGGACAAATTTAATTTCCGAAAAACACCAGCACGATAGGCTTGGGCGTATTCAACACCACTACTAGCCCAGCCAATTCCTAAATTTATATTGTATATTGTCATATTTTCCTCTTTTTATGGGAAATGAGTCATAATCTCACCCTTAGGAGTGACTTCAACCAAGCCCATCAGGAGATTACGCACCATATCCGCACGGATTTGTTCTTTCATAGCTTCAAAGCCCGCATAGGCTTCTTGATAATACTCTACGATTGGATTTTTCTGACTAGCAGATTGACCACCGATAGCCATAGTTAACTGTTGTAGATAATCTACCTGCTCAACCCAATTGTCATCAATGGCTTTAAGTAGTGAGAGGCGTAAAAACTGTTCATATAAGCCATGTTGATTAAGTAATTCTTTCTTTTCAGAAAGTTCTTTATCAATCACCTGCTTCATAAAACTACGAACTGCAGTCTTGTCAGTCACATCTATATAATCTGGAACCTCTTTAATGTGAAAACTAATATTGGTCACAAGAAAATGGAAGAGTAACTCTCGGCTTTCATAATTTGAAGAGGTCACTTGATCTATATAACTAGCAATGATTTCTTCTACGACATCCTCTAAGTCACGAGAACCATCTATTAGACGATTACGCTCCTTGTAAATCATATCCCGTTGAATATTCATACTTTCAGCATATTCTAGAGTCTGACG
>CAUTUU010000097.1:0-3886 GCA_963541545.1 uncultured bacterium
CCATTGCAGAATGTAGCAATGAAGAGCTTTACCTTGCTCTTCTTAACTACAGCAAGCTTGCAAGCAGCCAAAAACCAGTCAACACTGGTAAAAAGAAAGTTTACTATATCTCAGCTGAGTTCTTGATTGGTAAACTCTTGTCAAACAACTTGATCAACCTTGGTCTTTACGACGATGTCAAAAAAGAACTTGCAGCTGCAGGTAAAGACTTGATTGAAGTTGAAGAAGTTGAATTGGAACCATCTCTTGGTAATGGTGGTTTGGGACGTTTGGCTGCCTGCTTTATCGACTCAATTGCGACTCTTGGTTTGAATGGTGACGGTGTTGGTCTTAACTACCACTTTGGTCTTTTCCAACAAGTTCTTAAAAACAACCAACAAGAAACAATTCCAAATGCATGGTTGACAGAGCAAAACTGGTTGGTTCGCTCAAGCCGTAGCTACCAAGTACCATTTGCAGACTTTACTTTGACATCAACTCTTTACGATATTGATGTTACTGGTTATGAAACAGCAACTAAAAACCGCTTGCGTTTGTTTGACTTGGATTCAGTTGATTCTTCTATTATTAAAGATGGTATCAACTTTGACAAGACAGATATCGCTCGCAACTTGACTCTCTTCCTTTACCCAGATGATAGTGACCGTCAAGGTGAATTGCTCCGTATCTTCCAACAATACTTCATGGTTTCAAACGGTGCGCAATTGATCATCGACGAAGCAATCGAAAAAGGAAGCAACTTGCATGACCTTGCTGACTACGCAGTTGTCCAAATCAACGATACTCACCCATCAATGGTTATTCCTGAGTTGATCCGTCTTTTGACTGCTCGTGGTATCGAACTTGACGAAGCAATCTCAATTGTTCGTAGCATGACTGCCTACACTAACCACACAATCCTTGCTGAAGCCCTTGAAAAATGGCCTCTTGAATTCTTGCAAGAAGTGGTTCCTCACTTGGTACCAATCATCGAAGAATTGGATCGTCGCGTGAAAGCAGAATACAAAGATCCAGCTGTTCAAATCATCGATGAGAGCGGACGTGTTCACATGGCTCACATGGATATCCACTACGGATACAGTGTTAACGGGGTAGCAGCACTCCACACTGAAATCTTGAAGAACTCTGAGTTGAAAGCTTTCTACGACATCTACCCAGAAAAATTCAACAACAAAACAAACGGTATTACTTTCCGTCGTTGGCTCATGCATGCTAACCCAAGATTGTCTCACTACTTGGATGAGATTCTTGGAGAAGGTTGGCACCATGAAGCAGATGAGCTTGAAAAACTTTTGTCTTATGAAGACAAAGCAGCTGTCAAAGAAAAATTGGAAAGCATCAAGGCTCACAACAAACGTAAATTGGCTCGTCACTTGAAAGAACACCAAGGTGTGGAAATCAATCCAAACTCTATCTTTGATATCCAAATCAAACGTCTTCACGAGTACAAACGCCAACAAATGAACGCTTTGTACGTAATCCACAAATATCTTGATATCAAGGCTGGTAACATCCCTGCTCGCCCAATCACAATCTTCTTTGGTGGTAAAGCAGCTCCAGCCTACACAATCGCTCAAGACATCATCCACTTGATCCTTTGCATGTCAGAAGTTATTGCCAACGATCCAGCAGTTGCTCCACACTTGCAAGTTGTTATGGTTGAAAACTACAACGTTACTGCAGCAAGCTTCCTTATCCCAGCATGTGATATCTCAGAACAAATCTCACTTGCTTCTAAAGAAGCTTCAGGTACTGGTAACATGAAATTCATGTTGAACGGAGCTTTGACTCTTGGTACTATGGACGGTGCTAACGTGGAAATCGCTGAGTTGGTTGGAGACGAAAACATCTACATCTTTGGTGAAGATTCAGAAACTGTTATCGACCTTTACGCAAAAGCAGCTTACAAATCAAGCGAATTCTACGCTCGTGAAGCTATCAAACCATTGGTTGACTTCATCGTTAGCGATGCGGTTCTTGCAGCTGGAAACAAAGAACGCTTGGAACGTCTTTACAATGAATTGATCAATAAAGACTGGTTCATGACTCTTCTTGACTTGGAAGACTACATCAAAGTCAAAGAGCAAATGTTGGCTGACTACGAAGACCGTGACGCATGGTTGGATAAAGTTATCGTTAACATTTCTAAAGCAGGATTCTTCTCATCTGACCGTACAATCGCTCAGTACAACGAAGATATCTGGCACTTGAATTAAGATACAAATTTATACTAATAAGATTTGTAAAAAGCGAATTTCGATTGAAATTCGCTTTTTTTGAATGAGGTGGATTTGAGTCAATCATGTCTTAAAAGAAGAGAAATCATAGACGAATTGAAGGTTTAACACTCTCTTTCAACCTCATCTTTCTTTGTAGATGATTACCTCATATTCCTTGTATTCGTTTACATAAAGTATTATAATATGATTGTAGGAAAGAAGGTGTTTTTATGTGGAAAAAATATTTTTCAAAATATAAATGGACGGATTTATTTTGGATTTTATTTATCATTTTGACCTGCCTATATATAGGTAACCATGATTTGTTTCCTCTCAATCATCAAGAAATCTCTTTTCGTGGTAGCTTTTGGGGTCTGGTACTGGCCTTATATCACTTATTGTTCATTGATAAGTTTGTAATTTCGAATCGAAAATAAAGATTAGAACTATGCTTGACTGCCTACTTTTATGATTGATTTTGGAGGGAAGATTTTGTCTCTGTTATTTATTATTTTAAATTTATCTATTTTGTACAAGATCTATTCTTTGAGGCGGGAGAAATCGAAATACTTGATTTATACGGCCTATATCATATTCGGGGTAAATGTAATATATGGTATTCAATGGTTATTAAAAGAACTGGTTTCAAAGATTTCCACTTAATGTGTATAGAAACTCCAGTGATTTTTGCATAACAAAACGCATAAGATTAAGGTTTTTGAGTACCTGTTCTTATGCGTTTTCGTAATATTGAAGATTCTCAGTAAGTTTTCTACTTTTGCGAAGTCTAGTTTACAATGTTTTCCCAACCAGAATCTCAGCTTCAATGGTAATCTTTGTTAAGTCGCTCCAGTCAATCTTGCTCTGGTCGATATGAAAGAGTAGAGGAGTCATACTGAGTAGGGCTTGGAGGTGCTCTGTTGTGATAGTCTTAGTCAGAGAGACCGTTTGGCTAGATAGGATGGTAAAGTGTTCTTGGAAATGATTTTTGATATCTTGGTTAGAATAATCCTTGTTTGTCAGTTGGTCTTGTACCCTTTGACGGATTTCTTTGAGGTGATTTTCAGTTGGGATGACCTTGATCAAGATACCGTCTTTGGATAAAACGCGACGAAATTCTCCATAGTTGGCAGGTGAGAAGATATCAAGCAGGATATCCATGCTAGCGTCTTTTATAGGAAGACGAGCCAAGTCACCAACGAACCAATTGACTGCCCAGTTTGGTTCACTCTTGGCAGCGATTTGGACGGAATCTTTGGAAATATCAAAAGCATAGAAGGTTTTGTCAGGATGCCTTTCTTGAAGCTTGCGAGAATAGAAACCTTCACCACAACCAATATCTAAAATTATTTTGGCATTTTTTGAGTTTGAAAGTAAATCAGAGACGGTCTCTAGAATAGCTTGATAAAATCCAGCTTCTAGGATTTGTTGGCGATTTTGAAAGTTTTCCTTGTCGTAGTTAGCAGATTGCTTGATTTGAGGGGCTAGATTGACATAGCCGAATTTCGCCAAGTCAAAAGAATGGCGATTGCTACACTTGAGACTGCTCTCAACCAGAGTCAGCTTTTCTTGGCAGATAGGACAGGCAAAGGCAGTCGCAGAAGTAAAACGTTGAAGTTTGGGTTTGAGATTTGTATTCATAGTTTAAGTGTATCAAAAGAGGCAAA
>CAUTUU010000098.1:0-3638 GCA_963541545.1 uncultured bacterium
TCAGCATAACCACCTTGATTGGCACCTTGTAAATGTTCAAAATAGCCAATTCCTGATTGGTCATTTGGAAACCACCATCCCCAACAAACAAGACCACTTCCTTATCTGGATTGGCAATTTTAGCACCGATTGCTGCTGGAATTCCGAATCCCATGGTTCCCAAACCGCCTGAAGTCACTAACTGACGCTCATTTTGGTATGGATAATACTGAGCTGTCCACATCTGATGTTGACCAACGTCTGTGACCACAATTGCATCTCCGTTGGTCAATTCACCAATTCGTTCAATAACGGCTTGCGGTTGAACCACACGCTCTTTCTTGTCATAAGAACGAACACGGTTCTTGTCTTTAGTAACTTTCTCAATCCATTTCTCAGTATTGTTATGAACGGTTGGTTCTGCCAACAACATTTGCAAGGCTTTCTTAGCATCTCCAACTACAGGAATATCTGCACTGATAATCTTGCCAATCTCGGCTGGATCAATATCAATGTGAGCAACCTTAGCATTCTTAGCGAAGGTCTTAGGATTTCCTGTCAAGCGGTCATCGAAACGGCAAGCAATACTAATCATAAAGTCAGCTTCCGTCATGGCAATATTAGCTGCGAACGACCCGTGCATACCTCCCATTCCAAGGAAGAGTGGATGAGTCGTTGCAATCGTGCCTTGCCCCAAAAGACTGGTTACCACTGGAATTTGATAACGTTCTGCAAATTCATTTAATTCTGCAGCAGCTTCAGCATAACTAATTCCACCACCAGCTAGCAAGACTGGCTTTTTAGCCTTGGATAATTGCTTCAAGATTTTCTTGATTTGCATATCATTCGGCTCAAGAGTCGGTTGATAGCTTGGTAGATTCACTTCTGGTGAATAAATGAAGTCTGTTTCTAAAGCAGATACGTCTTTAGGTAGGTCAATGACAACTGGCCCTGGACGACCTGTAGTTGCGATATGGACAGCTTCCGTAATGATACGAGGAATATCTGCCGTCTCACGAACTTGGTAATTGTACTTAGTGATTGGCATGGTAATTCCCACGATGTCTGCCTCCTGAAAGGCATCCTTCCCAATCCCTGCTCGCGCCACCTGACCTGTAAAGACCAAAAGGGGAACGCTATCGCTCATGGCATCCGCAATCCCTGTAATGGCATTTGTTGCTCCTGGTCCACTAGTGACGACGGCAACACCCAACTTTCCAGTTGATTTGGCATAACCTTCAGCTTCATGCAAACAACCTTGCTCATGGCGTCCTAGAATGTGGCGAATGCCTTTAAAATTATATATCGCATCATAAAAAGGCAAGACAGCACCACCAGGATAACCAAAGATGGTATCAATTCCTAAATCACGAAGTGTTTCCAAAACTAGGTCCGACCCCGTCTTAGGAGATTCTAAACTGATTTTCTCCATTGTTCCCCTTTCTCTTCTCTTAAAAATAACTTGTTACTATCATACCATTTTTTCAAGATTTTTCAAGAGAAAAGAAGAAATTTTCTGAATTTTCTATTTTAACGTTTATTTATGAATATTATTTTTATTTTTATAAAAAAAGATATCGATTTCATTTATTAAAAAATAAAAAAGAACTGATTTCTCAGTCCTTCATTAATCTTATTCCACACTAAATAGGTATGGGTAAACTGGTTGTTGTCCTTGGTGAATCTCGACTTCAACATCTTCGAATTCTTCTACGATTTCTTGAGCAATTTCATTTGCGAGTTCTTCGCTTCCGTCTTCACCGACATAGAATGTTACGATTTCACTATCTTCATCCAACATATGTTTCAAGGTTTCTGTCAAGGTTTGGTGCATGTCAGGGTTTGACACGAGAATTTTCCCATCGACCATACCAAGATTATCATTTTCATGGATTTCTAAGCCATCAATCGTTGTATCACGCACCGCTGTTGTGACGCTTCCGCTAACGACATCGCTAAGAGCAGCTGTCATACGCTCTTGGTTTTCTTCGATGGACTTGCTTGGATCAAAGGCAAGAAGACTTGTCAAACCTTGAGGAAGAGTACGAGCTTCCACCACTACTGCTGGTTGTTCCAAAACTTCTGCTGCAGATTGAGCTGCCATGAAGATATTTTTGTTGTTTGGCAAGAAGATAATATTACGAGCGTTGACCTGTTCAACAGCCTTGATAAAGTCTTCTGTTGAAGGGTTCATGGTTTGACCACCTTCGATAACATAATCCACACCTTGAGAACGGAAGATATCTGCTAGGCCTTTACCAGCCACTACAGCAATCAGAGCATACTCTTTTTCTTCAGCTGGCTTGCTAACTTGAGCAGCTTCTTTTTCAACCTGTGCTTCGTGTTGGTTACGCATATTGTCAACTTTTACCTTGACCAAGCTACCATATTTGAGACCTTCTTGCATAACAAGTCCTGGATCTTCTGTATGGACATGGACTTTGACAATTTCATCATCGTTGACAACAAGGAGAGAGTCCCCGAGTTCATTCAAATAGTTACGAAATTCGTCGTAGTCAAAATCTTTGGCATAGGTTGGACCTTGCTTAAGAGCTACCATGATTTCCGTACAGTAACCAAATGTGATGTCCTCAGTCGCTACATGACCAGCTACAGACTTGTGGTGCTCTGCATTGATCATTTCACTCATGTTGGCAGGAGTGGCTACAAAGTCCTCAGATGCAATATATTCGCCAGTAAGGGCCGAAAGGAAACCTTCGTAGATGAAGACCAGTCCTTGACCACCTGAGTCCACAACGCCAACTTCCTTCAAAACTGGAAGCATGTCTGGCGTTTTAGCAAGAGCTGTTTTAGCACCTTCTAAAGCTGCACGCATTACTTCAACAGCGTCATCTGTTTGCTCAGCTTTTTTCTTAGCACCGATAGCAGCACCACGAGAAACTGTCAAAATCGTTCCTTCAACTGGCTTCATCACCGCCTTATAGGCAACTTCAACACCTGATTGGAAGGCAAGAGCCAAATCTTGACCTGTTAACTCGTCTTTATCCTTGATGGCTTGTGAAAATCCGCGGAAAAGCTGAGACGTAATAACACCTGAGTTCCCACGCGCCCCCATCAAAAGACCTTTAGCAAGAATGCTCGCTACTTCTCCAACTGTAGAAGCTGGCTTGTCTGCAACTTCTTTAGCTCCATTTTCAATGGTCATTCCCATGTTTGTCCCAGTATCTCCATCTGGAACTGGAAAGACGTTTAATGAATTGACATATTCAGCTTGCTTATTCAAGCGAGTTGATGCAGCCTGCACCATTTCTTGAAATAAGCTAGTAGTAATTTTTGACACGGTTATTCTCCTACAACTTTGATATTTTGAATGTAGACATTTACAGTCTGAGCAGTAATTCCAAGTTGGTTTTCCAAACTAAAACGAACACGCTCTTGAATGTTTTTTGACACTTCGCTAATCTTTGTTCCGTAGCTCAACACGGTATATACATCAACTGCAATACTGCCATCTTCGGCCGCTTTTACGACGACACCTTTGGAATAATTTTCCTTACCTAGAAGGGCTTGGAAATTATCTTTGAGGGCATTTTTACTAGCCATACCGACCACACCAAAAATCTCAGTTGCTGCTCCACCTACGACGGTTGCAATCACTTCATCTGTTAGTTCGATTTGACCATCTTTTGTATTAATTT
>CAUTUU010000099.1:0-3592 GCA_963541545.1 uncultured bacterium
TTTGTCCTTTCTCGATCTTAGCTTTTCTTCAACCCACTACAGTTGACAAAGAGCCAAATTATTTTTAGAATAGTCCCCAAAAGCTTGAAATAGAGCCAAAAAACTCCACCTGATTGGGTGGAGTTAAGGGAGATTATTATGAAAAAGAAAAGTTTAGGATATTTGTTACAACAAGTTAGGAGGTCTTCTTGTAACTGTCTATAGTATACCCGACCTATCTTAAACAAATCTTAAAAATCTCTTACGACCAAACACTTTCTAAAATATTTGTTTGTTCACGACCAGGACCTACTGAGAAAGTAGAAATACGAACGCCAACCAATTCGCTCACACGACGAACATAGTTACGCGCATTCTCAGGAAGATCTTCCAAATTACGAACTCCAGTAATATCTTCTGACCAACCTGGTAACTCTTCATAGATAGGCTTGCAACGTTTCAATTGCTCAAGACTAGCTGGATAGTAGTCAATACGTTGACCATCAAGATCATAGGCCACACAGATTTTCACAGTATCCAAACCGCTCAAAACATCGATAGAGTTCAATGAAAGGTTAGTAATACCAGAAACACGACGGCTATGACGCATCACAACTGAGTCAAACCATCCCACACGACGTGGACGACCAGTTGTTGTACCATATTCATGACCGACTTCACGGATACGTTCTCCCACTTCATCAAACAACTCAGTTGGGAAAGGACCATCTCCCACACGACTCGTATAGGCTTTACATACACCTACAACCTTGTCAATCTTACTTGGACCAACACCAGAACCAATTGTCACACCACCAGCCACAGGGTTTGATGACGTAACAAATGGATAGGTACCTTGGTCGATATCTAGCATAACACCTTGTGCACCTTCAAAAAGCACACGTTTACCATTATCAAGCGCATCATTCAAAATAACAGATGTATCGGTCACATATTTCTTAATTTGTTGACCATATTCGTAATATTCTTCAAAAATATCATCGAAAGCAATCGCTTTACTGTCATACAATTTTTCAAAGAGACGATTCTTTTCAACAAGGTTACGTTCTAAACGCTCACGGAAAATGTCTTTGTCCAAAAGATCTGCGATACGAATTCCCACACGAGCAGCCTTGTCCATATATGCTGGACCAATTCCCTTAATTGTAGTACCAATCTTATTGTCACCCTTAGCTTCTTCTTGCAAGCGATCCAACTCGATATGATAAGGCAAAATAACATGGGCACGATCAGAAATACGCAAGTTATCCGTTGTAACACCTTCCTCATGAAGATAGCTCAACTCTTTTACAAGAGATTTAGGATTTACAACCATACCGTTCCCAATGACAGAGATTTTTTCAGGGAAGAAAATCCCAGAGGGAATCAAGTGCAACTTAAATTTCTTACCATCAATCACAATCGTGTGACCAGCATTATCACCACCTTGGTAACGTGCAATCACTTCTGCATTCGCTGAAAGGAAGTCTGTAATCTTCCCTTTACCTTCATCACCCCACTGGGTACCTACAACAACAACTGAAGTCATAATCTTGTCTGAGCCCTCAGGCTCTTCCTTTCTCACATACATGGCAGGAATCTCACCCGCAATTATATCTTACAATTTATTATAAGAAAAAATCGCCTTTTTATCAAGAAGAAACAATAGAAAGATTTGCTATTTCCAACTATTAAAAAATGATTTAGAAAAATTACCAGCTATTTATTGTTATATTGCCATGAAAAAGTAAGTTTGTTCGGAAATTTACTAAAATTACCTCAACAAGAAATAAAACCCCGATTCATTATCATCTTTTCAAGATACAAACGATAAGCAACACGATAGTGGTAAACAATAAAATCCCTACGACACCCAATTCCATATCGAACTAAATAATAAATCAAAAATTTAAAATGAAAATCTTCCCATTCCCAACTATTATCAAAGAAAGTAGCATACTCTTCTTCGATACTGTCATAGAAATCAGTCATCTGATTATAAATACTTTGTAGCATAAGCATACACTCCTTTACTTTTTATGACCTTATTCTAACAAAAAATTTTAATCATTTATTAACAATTCCTGAATTGTTAAAATACCAACCTCAACAAGATAAAAAATAAGAAAAATTGACAGAATAGAGGCAAATAGCTTATGTAAATTTCAAACTATTAAATCTAGAAAACAACCGGTTAATACTATTCTAAATACTTAATTTATTGAATTAATTGAAAATAATCTAAAGTTGCTTCATCCTCTATTTCAGACTATCTTTATATAGTAGATTGAAATAAGATGTAAACATATCTATTAAAGTCAAATTAATTTCTAGAAATGTGTTAGTAGTCATAGTGTACTATTCTAGACTCAATATGCTATAGTCAATTGAAACAAGAATAAGACAAAAGAGCCTCAAAAAAAGTATTGCAACTTGGTAATACCTTTTTGAGGTGCTTTTTGATATGAGCCCATGTTTTCTCAATAGGATTGTACTCAGGTGAGTAGGGAGGAAGTGGTAAAAGTTTATGCCCAAATTCTTCACATAAGAGCTCTAGCTTACCCATTCTATGGAATCTTGCATTATCCATAATAATAACTGATGGTGTACTCAATGTTGGTAAGAGAAACTTCTGAAACCAAGCTTCAAAAAAGTCGCTCGTCATCGTCTCTTCGTAAGTCATTGGAGCGATTAACTCACCATTTGTTAGCCCTGCAACCAAAGAAATCCTCTGATATCTTCTTCCAGATACTTTACCTCTTATTAACTGATTAACTGACCTTTTAATGAGCGACCATATTCTCGATAAAAATAAGTATCGAATCCTGTTTCATCAATATAAACAGGTGCTAAGTACTTTAAACTATTAAAATTTTTCAGAAATAAGGCTACTTTTTCTGGGTCTTGCTCATAGTCGGTGTGGTTCTTTTTTTCGAGTGTATCCCATAGCTTTGAGAGCATAGTGGATAGTAGTTGGATGACAACCAAATTCAGAGGCTATTTCAGTTAAATAAGCGTCTGGATTGTCAGTAAGATAGTTTTTAAGTCTATCTCTATCAACCTTTCTTGGTTTTGTTCCTTTTACTTGATGATTTAGCTCTCCTGTTTTCTCTTTTAGATTTAACCAGCCATAAATAGTATTACGTGAGATTTGGAAAACGTGTAATGCTTCTGTTATACTACCTGTTCGCTCACAATTTACTATAAAACCTTTCTAAAGGATAAAGAGAAAATTGTCAACGCCCTCCAATTATCCTATTCCAACGCCAAATTAGAAGCAACTAATAATCTCATTAAACTTATCAAGCGAAATACCTTCGGATTTCGGAACTTTGAAAACTTCAAAAAACGGATTTTCATCGCTCTAAATATCAAAAAAGAAAGAACGAAATTTATCCTTTCTAGATTTTAGCCTTTCTTCAATCCACTATAGTTGACAAATAGCCCAAAAAGGGAACACAGTGTTGTTCCCTTTTATCTATACTCCGCCAGTAGGACTCGAACCTACGACATCATGATTAACAGTCATGCGCTACTACCAACTGAGCTATGGCGGAATAGAGCTAAGCGACTTCCATATCTCACAGGGGGCAACCCCCAACTACTTCCGGCG
>CAUTUU010000100.1:0-3573 GCA_963541545.1 uncultured bacterium
TAGGCTCCATAATATCTATAGGGGATTTACCCACTACAAATATTATAGAGCCTTTGTTTCCTACCCTGTGTAATAATACGGTAGTTAATTATACACATTGAAATTTTATAGATTTTATAACTCTTATTAATTCTTAATAAAGCAATAGAAGAGTTTTTGCTGAACCTATAATATATGTTTCAATGTTATAAAAATTGCTGCTATTACGAGTTTAGATAAGTATTAGTTTACATTATAGTGTGAATTGTGTTTGATATTTCTTTTGAGGAAGCTGCCTTAGATTTTTCTACTTATCTTTTATTGCATAGTGTATCTTGCTTGTTTTGAACAGAATCTTTTATGACATTTGTCATATTTTCTAGTGACAGAAGCATCTAGCTCCGCTAACTTCAAAGGGCTATAATTGAAGTATGAAATGGAGGAAGAAGAGATGAAAAATAAAATGATTGTCGCAGTGAGTCTAGTAGCAGCAGGAGTCATGACTTATCTCATGTTCTCAGGATTGGATGAAGATTTCTATCATTTTCCTTGGGAGCTATTTGCAGGATTTGGAATGATGTCCTGGCTTATCCGAGAAGGTTTGAAATTAGTCTCAGATGTGAAAAAGGAGTTTGAAAAATGAAAAAAGCGTTTCTCTATCTTTTTATTGGACTATCACTAGTGGTATGGTTGGTAGAAATGTTTACAGGTTGGTTTGATCAAGCCTTCCTTCACCAATTCATCCGTGGTGCCTGGGGACTAGGATTTATGATTTTTATCGCCTTTCCTATGGGAAAGGAGTGGCTGAAAGGAGAATATCATGACTGTTATTAAAGTTGATAAATTGTGTAAGAAAATAAAAGACAAGGAGATCTTGCGGAACATCTCTTTTGAAATCAACGACGGTGAATGTGTTGCTTTGATTGGTCCCAATGGTGCTGGGAAGACGACACTCTTAGATTGTTTGCTTGGAGATAAACTGGTCACTAGCGGTCAAGTATCCGTTCAAGGTTTAGCAGTGACGAGCT
This sequence comes from uncultured bacterium, assembly GCA_963541545.1. GTDB lineage: Bacteria > Bacillota > Bacilli > Lactobacillales > Streptococcaceae > Streptococcus. The sequence continues at coordinate 1,008 of CAUTUU010000100.1, forward strand.
CTAAGTTAAATTATACTAGGGCTTATCTCCCTCAAGAAAATGTGATTGTACAGAAATTGAAGGTTAAAGAGTTGATTGCTTTCTTTCAACGTATCTATCCAAATCCTTTGAGCAACCAGGAAATCGATCAACTATTGCAGTTTGGCAAGCAACAAAAAGAAGAGTTGGCAGAAAAATTATCAGGCGGTCAAAAGCGTCTTTTCTCTTTTATCTTGACCTTGATTGGCCGACCAAAGCTTGTCTTTTTAGATGAGCCAACTGCTGCCATGGATACCTCTACCCGTCAACGTTTTTGGGAAATTATTCAGGAGCTAAAAGCGCAAGGAGTCACCATTCTCTATTCGTCCCATTATATTGAGGAAGTGGAACATACCGCAGACCGCATTTTGCTCTTAAATAAGGGAGAGTTGATTCGAGATACGACACCTTTAGCTATGCGTAGCGAGGAAATAGAAAAGCACTTTATCCTTCCTATAGCTTACAAGGAAGTCGTAGAGAAGTCAAACTTGGTTGAAAACTGGGTCCTAAAACAAGATGCCCTGCAAGTAGTCACACGTGAAGCGGATGCTTTCTGGGAATTGTTAGTCAGAGCAGGATGTAGCATACAAGAAATCGAAGTTAATAACCGCAGTTTGCTGGATACAATCTTTGAAGAAACACAAAAGGGAGATGACTAAGATGAAACGATTGATCGCACTAAACAAGATAGAATTTCTATTGACCAAACGACAATTAGTAACTTATCTATTGTCAGTAGGGATGCCGACGGCCTTCTATTTATTCTTTTCTGGCATGTATCAGGACACACCAGGTGGGCCAGCTAATTTTATGCGTGATTACCTCGTCTCCATGACGGCTTTTTCCATGATGTCGACTGCTATGTTTTCATTTCCAGCTGTCTTACATACTGACAAGATTAACAACTGGCAGAAAACATTACGTCATAGCCCTGTAAATATGGTAGAATATTATCTATCAAAGATAACAAGTATGATGGTTGATTATTTGGTTTCAATCTTGGTGGTTTTCTCAGTCGGGCACTTAGTCAGAGGTGTGGACATGTCTCTAGGAAGCTGGGTTGGAGCTGCGATTTTGCTGATTGCGGGAAGTATTGCTTTTGTAGCGCTTGGTTTAACTTTGACGCTGTTACCAACTAGTCAGCTGATGTCTGTCGTGGGCAATCTTCTTTATCTAGGCTTGGCTGTTTTAGGAGGACTCTGGATGCCCATCTCTTTATTTCCAGACTGGATGCAAGCAGTTGGTAAGTGTCTACCAACCTATCAGTTGATGGAATTTCTCAAAACCTTCTTAAACGATGGTGGCATCAATCTATCAGCAACAGTTTATTTACTTGTTTTTTCAACAGTTTTATTTGGTTTGACTATTTACCTTCAAGGTCATAAGGAGAATGCTTAATGCTTGAAAGACTGAAAAGCATACACTATATGTTTTGGGCCAGTTTGATTTTTATGGTTTTCCCCATCTTACCTGTAGTGATTGGGGAGCTTCCTAGCTGGCATTTATTAGTTGATATTCTATTTGTAATGGCTTACTTAGGAATTTTAACAACCAAGAATCAGCGATTATCTAGACTCTTTTGGTTTTTCATGCTGGCTTATGTAGCTGGAAATACCGTCTTCATTTCTGGAAACTATGTCTGGTTCTTCTTTTTCCTTGCCAATCTGTTAATTTATCATTTCAGAGTGCGTAGTCTACATTCTCTGCATGTATGGACTTTTTTCCTTGCTCAAGTCCTTGTTGTGGTGCAACTTTTGATTTTTCAGGAAATCGAAGTTGAGTTTCTAGTCTATGAACTTGGGATTCTTACTTTTGTCGATTTAATGACTTTTGGCTCGGTTCGGATTCGCATTGTCGAGGATTTGAAAGAAGCGCAGGCTAAGCAAAATGCCCAGATAAATCTATTGCTAGCAGAAAATGAGCGCAATCGTATCGGTCAGGATTTGCATGATAGTCTGGGACATACCTTTGCTATGCTTAGTGTCAAGACAGATCTAGCCTTGCAGTTATTGCAGATGCAGGCCTATCCACAGATGGAGAAAGAATTAAAAGAAATTCACCAGATTAGCAAGGATTCTATGAATGAAGTGCGAACCATTGTGGAAAATCTTAAGTCTAGAACTTTGACATCTGAACTAGAGACTGTGAAAAAGATGTTAGAAATTGCTGGAATTAAGGTGGAAACGGATAACCAACTAGATACTGCTAGCCTAACTCAGGAATTGGAGTCAACGGCTTCCATGATTTTGCTTGAGCTAGTGACTAATATTATCAAACATGCCAAAGCGTCGAAGGCTTACTTAAAATTAGAACGGACAGAGAAAGAACTCATTTTAATAGTAAGTGATGATGGCTGTGGCTTCGCTTCTCTAAAAGGGGATGAGCTCCATACAGTTCGAAATCGTGTTCTTCCATTTTCGGGAGAAGTCAAGGTAATCAGTCAGAAACAACCGACAGAAGTTCAGGTTCGACTACCTTATAAGGAGAGAAAGTAGATGAAAGTATTAGTCGCAGAAGATCAAAGTATGTTGCGAGATGCCATGTGCCA
>CAUTUU010000101.1:0-3245 GCA_963541545.1 uncultured bacterium
TTTGGTTTGCTTCATATTGTCTTACTCCATACTGATCTGCTTGTGCAATGGCACGATAAACGAAAGCCTTAGAGCTTTCTACTGCTGGTAAAAGTTCATCACCTTTGACTAGGTGACTGGCAATGCTAGAGGCAAAGGTACAACCTGCACCAGCATTTTGCCCTTGGATAACAGGATTTTCTAGGACTGTAAAGGTTTGGCCATCATAAAAGACATCTACAGCCTTGTCCTGACTAAGGCGATTGCCTCCCTTGATAATGACTGCTGGCGCTCCTAATTCATGCAATTTCTGCGCTGCAGCCTTCATGTCTTCCAAGGTTTTGATTTCCTGACCAGCCAATAATTCTGCTTCTGGGAGGTTAGGCGTAATCACGCTGACATGAGGGAAAAAGCGAATCAATTCTTGGCATAGTTCACTGACAGCTACGTCGTGCGTTTCCTTGCAGACCAAGACAGGATCCAGAACCACAGGCACTCCTGGGCGTTGTTTGATAAAGTCCAAGGCTTTCTCAGCCACACTAACAGTTGGTAGAAGACCTATCTTAATTCCTGCAAACTCCACATCACGCAAGCTATCTAATTCATGTTGAAAAATGGCATCGTCAGTTGGAAAGACTTCAAAGCCCTTCTCTGTCAAGGCTGTCAAACAAGTCACTGCTACAAAGCCATGCAAACCGTTCAAGGTGTAGGTTGCTAAATCAGCTGACAAACCACCACCACTAAAAATATCATTTCCTGAAAGTGCTAAAATACGATTATTCTTCATAACGAATCTCCTTTAAATACAAGCCATTTGGTGCTGTCGTTGGACCTGCTAACTGCCTGTCCTTCTTCTCTAAAATCAAGTCAATCTGCTCTACTGGCATACGATTATTGCCGATTTTGAGCAGCGTCCCCACCATATTGCGAATCTGTTTATACAAGAAACCATTTCCTGAAAAGGTAAAGGTCAAAAATTGTCCTGTCTCATCAACCCTGAGACTAGCTTCTGTGATGGTGCGAACCTTGTCTTCAACACTAGTTCCAGAGGCTGTAAAGCCTGTGAAATCATGGGTGCCCTCTAGCTTTTTGACAGCCTCCTGCATCCGCTCCACATCAAGCGGATAAGGAAAGTGAGTAGCATAGTGACGGCGCATGGGATTTTTAGGACGACCCCTATCCACGATAAACTCATAGGTCTTGCTATGTTTTGCATAACGGCAATGAAAATCATCCGCCACTAGCTCAATCGAAATCACATCAATATCTTCAGGGGACTGGGTGTCCAAGGCAAAGCGAAGTTTTTCCTCATCCATTTGATAAGGCAGGTCAAAATGAATCACCTGTCCCAAAGCATGAACCCCACTATCAGTCCTACCAGCACCGTGAACAGTGATGGCTTGCCCTTTATTGAGTCTCGTCAAGGTTTTTTCAATTTCCTCCTGAACGCTCCGCACATGGGGCTGGCGTTGAAAACCAGCAAAGGCGTAACCGTCATAGGAGATAGTTGCTTTGTATCTTGTCATAACTTTTATTTTATCAAGAAATTAATCCAATAACAAGCTAGAAAATTCATAGCTATCTGGGTACAAAACTCAAAAAAGAAAAACTTAGGAATCAATCCTAAGCTCTCTTTTGAAGTAGGTACATGACAAAGATAGAGGTTACAATCAACCATGATCCTAAAATGGCAAAGACCTGCATGCCATTGTGAGTTAGTAACCCAATTGCCCCTAGAACAAATGGAGTCGTAAAAGCTCCGAAACTACAGCCTAAAACTGCAAATGAAGTTGCTTGATTGAGGAGTTTAGCTGGAATTCTTTCAGAGACAAGTTGAAAGACCGTCGTCAGGGCTATACTGTAAGCAAAACCAGCAAGAATGCTTCCTGCCACTACCACCCACAAGGATGGAGAGAGAGCAATCACGATTTGCCCTAAGCCGAAGGTAATACCAGACCAGAGGAGCAGTTTCTCTTTAAAGATAGAAATCAAGAAAGAAAAACTCACCCCAGCCACAATCCCGATCAACTGCATAACACTAAGAACAAAACTAGATAACTGGGCATCTCCCAGTCCTCTTTCCACCATCAAACTTGGAATACGGATGGTAATAGCCGTATTGGTACAAACTACAACCGCCGCTTCAATAGCTAGGATAAAAATCAAGCCTTTCATTTCCCGAGTTAAGCGACTTGCTTCCTTCTCTTTTTTCTTGACTTCTTTCTTTCCTTTTCCATAAGGGACAAAGAGCAGATAGAGGGTCAGCACCAAAAATCCAGCACTATAGGCTAAGAAAGTAGCTGTCCAACCAAAAGCCAACAACTGGCCGACTGCCAAGGTAATGAGAGAAGCCCCAACGACCTCTGCAGAACCGCGTAACCCTAACATCTGTATTCTCGTTTTTCCTTGGTAACGTTCACTGATAATAGAAATGGCCTTGGCATTGATCATCCCAACACCCAAACCAAAAAGAATCCGTGTTCCAAAGACAAAAGGATAGGCTTGGTACCAGAAGGGAGCCGTTCCACTCAGTGATAAAATCAGCAAGCCCAAACTAATCTGTAAGCGCTCAGGAAATATTTTTTCTAAGAAGCCATTTAGCAGTAACATCATCATGATCCCGAAGGAAGGCAGGCTCGCCAAGAGCTCGATTTGTTCCTTAGGATAGCCTTGATAATAGTCAAACATGGCTGGCAGGGCACTCGAGATGGAAAAGGATGTAATCAAAACGAGGGAGAGAGCCAAAATACTGGCCCGTTCTAAAAATTGTTTCATGAAATCTCTTTCTATATTTCTCTTAATCTTCTATCTCTTTTGATAGTTATCAAACAAGCAAGAAAAGAAGAAGCCTCTTTGGTGCATAGACTCCTTCTTAAACTCGAAAATGAATCTCTTGTGTCTTATACTCAATGAAAATCAAAGAGCAAACTAGGAAGCTAGCCGCAGATTGCTCAAAGCAGTGTTTTGAGGTTGCAGATGGAAACTGACGTGGTTTGAAGAGATTGTCGAAGAGTATTAGGATGACTTTCTCTTGATTTGCTTAATAAAGTAGAAGATAAATCCTGCCACCATATAGGCAACAAAGATAATCAAACACCACTTGAACACGACATCCCAACCCTTGTTCACATTCAAAAAGAAGTAAGGGAAGGGACTTACCTTAGAATTAGGAATGTCTAGTTTCAATACCAAACCATTAAAAAGAGCAAACATCATATACAGCAAGGGTAAAATCGTCCACACAACTGGATCCCAGATTTTATATT
>CAUTUU010000102.1:0-3209 GCA_963541545.1 uncultured bacterium
ATCTCTATTCACGATATCCATAATTTGGACATTAGGGTCTTTGATATCGAGTAGTAATTGTTCCATATGAATCTTTCTAATGAGTTGTTTTGTCGCTTTTCATTATAGGTTATATGGGACTTTTTTTCTACAACAAAATAGGCTCCATAATATCTATAGGGGATTTACCCACTACAAATATTATAGAGCCTTTTTCGAATATTGAACTAAAATTAAAGAATTACTTATAAAAAAGCTCCATACACCTGATGTGCATAGAGTAATGGAGATTATTTGATATAGAGTTCTTGATTTTTTAGGACAATTTCACGTACACTTGCGAACTTCTTAAGTTTTTTAAGTTCTTCTGGATGAGTGACGAGAGTGATAACATAGCCCTCTTTACCCATGCGACCTGTACGGCCAGCACGGTGAGTGTAGGTTTCAATATCTCTAGGAACATCAAAGTTTACGACGCATTCTAGGCTATCGATATCAATTCCACGAGCCAAAAGGTCAGTTGCAAGAAGCAGGCTTAGTTGCTTGCCTTTAAATTTTTCTAAGATGACTTTTCTAAATTTAACATTGACATCACTAGCTAGTGAAACAGCTAGGATATCTCGATATTGTAGTTTTTCTTCTGTACTTCCAAGGTCTGACAGGCTGTTAAAGAAGACTAGTCCGCGGAAATCCTCGACATGAGCCAGTTTTCGTAGCATATCCACTCGGTGACGTTGGTCTACCTGCATGTAGAAATGCTGGATATTGTCCAGTTTTTGATCAGAGAGATCAATGGTTCGCGTATTAGATGCAATCTTTTCTTGGTCAAACTTGGTTGTGGCGCTCATGTAGATGAGTTGATGGTCACGAGGTGCATAGTGAGTGATTTTCTCAACAAAGTGAATCTGAGAATCATCTAGCAATTGATCAAATTCATCCAAGATGATGGTTTCTACATTCATCATCTTGATTTTTTTCAATTTAATCAACTCAAAGATACGGCCAGGGGTTCCAATCAGAATTTCTGGTCCTTTTTTGAGGCGTTCAATCTGGCGTTTCTGACTTGAACCTGATAAGAATAGTTGGGCTGTCAAACCGATAGCCTCTGCCCACGTTTTACATACATCAAAAATTTGTCCAGCAAGTTCTGTATTTGGTGCTAAAATCAAGAGTTGTTGGGCTTTTTTCTTTTGTAGTCGGAGAAGACTTGGTAGGAGGTAAGCTAGGGTCTTACCAGTTCCTGTTGGGCTCACTCCTAGGAGATTTTCTCCTGAAAGAATAGGCTCAAATAGTTGAGTTTGAATGGGGGTAAATTCTTGGAAACCGAGTTGGTAGCTTAGTTCTTGCCATTCAATTGGTAGTTTGGTTTTCATTTTTCTGCCTCAAATCTAATGCCAGCAGTCTGGCGCATGGTATATAGTAGGTCATGAACAGAGCTTGCATCGTCCAGCCAAGTCTGGTAGAGTATCTGGTCTGGTTGCTGAATCATCTGTGCAAATGCATCGACTTCCTCAGTCATCGTATGAGGAGCCTGTTGGATAGGAAGATGGACTTGATTTCCTTGGTGGTTGGTAAAAATAGCTGAATGGACATGTTCAATCGTATTGAGGGTCAAGGTACCATCTGTCGTATAAATCTCGCAAGGAAGATTGGAAGTGATGTTTTTCCCAGCCTTGATATGAACTTGAAAGTCAGGGTAGAAGAGAATTCCGTCACCATTTAGGTCAATGCTATTGTTAAGCTGTCGAGCTTGGTAGGTTGCGTCTTGAGCCATTCCAAAGAGACGAATAGCCGCATAGAGGGGATAAATTCCCAAATCCATAAGGGCACCGCCAGCAAAACAGTCTGAAAAGACATTTGGTGTCTGACCAGCTAACAAATCTGGCATTTTGGAAGAATACTTGGCATAGTTGAAATCTGCCCCTAAAATCTGTTTGTCTGCTAAAAAGTTTTTGATAGTAGTGAAAGCTTTCTCGTGATAATTACGAGCTGCTTCAAAGATAAAACAATTATTTTTCTCAGCTGTTTGAATCAAGTTCAGCCATTCTTGTGGCTGCGTGACAGCTGGCTTTTCAAGAATGACGTGTTTGCCAGCAGTCAAGGAAGCTTTTGCCTGATCAAAATGTAAGGAGTTTGGACTAGCAATATAGACTACATCAAAGGAGCTCTTGAAGAAGTCCTCTACTTGATCAAAGAGTTGGATATCCTTATAGCGAGAAGCAAAAATTGCTGCGGTTTCAAGTTTTCTAGAATAGACTGCGACCAACTGGTATTCTCCGCTGGTATGGGCTGCTTCTATGAAGTGATGGCTGATAGCCCCTGTTCCGATGACACCTAATTTAAGCATAGTTACTCCTTTTCAGATTTCAAATCCTTCTTTCATTATAACATAGATAGACGGGACTATCCAACAGAGGGTAAAAAATTTCAAATAAGCTACTAGGTCTTTTCCAAAGAAAGTGGTACAATAATGAGATGAGTAAATGAAATGGGAGGGAAAATGAGGTTATTACCCATAAGAAAAATATCACGTCAGTCTAAGAGGCTAGCGCTTTTTTTGACTTTTTGTGCAGGATATGTAGATGCCTATACTTTTATTGTGCGAGGGAATACTCTTGTTGCTGGGCAAACGGGAAATGTCGTCTTTCTATCAGTGGGGTTCATTCAACATAATGTGTCAGATGCTAGTGCCAAAGTAATGACCTTACTAGCTTTTATGATGGGGGTCTTTTTACTAACAATTTATAAGGAAAAATTGAGAATTGTGAAAAAACCGATTCTGTCCTTGATTCCTTTAGCAATCCTATCAATCATTATTGGTTTTGTACCACAGACTGTAGATAATATCTATCTAGTACCGCCCTTGGCCTTTTGTATGGGGTTGGTAACAACCGCTTTTGGAGAGGTATCGGGTATTGCTTATAATAATGCCTTTATGACAGGAAATATCAAGCGGACCATGCTGGCTTTTGGAGATTATTTCCGAACCAAGCACACACCTTTTTTACGTGAAGGGTTCATATTTGTTAGTCTGCTTAGTAGTTTTGTCCTTGGAGTGGTTTTTTCGGCCTATTTGACGATTTTCTATCATGAAAAGACCATTCTTGGTGTTCCTATTATGATGAGCATTTTTTACCTCAGCATGCTTTTTGCCTCGTGGCAGAAAAAATAAAAGAAAAGGTAAATTCCCAAACTAACTTCCACCGCTAATCCAAGTGGAAGTTAGTGTG
>CAUTUU010000103.1:0-3053 GCA_963541545.1 uncultured bacterium
ACAAGACTAGCATTGATTTCATCATCTGTTGCTGTCCCTTTTTGCTTATGATTACGGATAAATTCTGCTACTTGTACGTCAAATGTTGTTACTTCTTTTTGTTTTGTTGCCATTATTACTCCATTCTTCTCTTTTGGGAAATTAAACGTTCCAATTCTTCTAAGGCTGTGTCGGTATCTCCTACATGGCTAGCTTCCTGCACTTTCTTTTTGATTCTCATATTGTCCTGATTCAAGAGAGCCTTGTTTCGAGTCATTTCTACTTCACTAAGTTCCTGCGGCGACATCTCAGCAGGCAAATCCTGAGCTAAGACTTGATACCAAGCTCTTTCAACTTCTTCTGTCTGTTCTGCTAAAACTTCTGGAGGAAGATTGCCATACTGACCAAGCAAGTCATATAAGACCTGAAATTCAGGTGTGTCAAATGCAAAATCTTCTCGCAAACGGTAATCGTTCAAAACAAGAGGAGATTCCATCATTCGATAAAGTAGATGGGCTTCTGCCCTCATAATAGCCGATAACTGCTTGGTGACAGGCATAGTGATTGTCGTCGGTCTGGAAATCCCTTCCATGCGATTCTGCCTTTGCGCCTGACGACTCTCATTAACAATCTGCTCAATCTGGGCATAATCAAATGATGCCAGACTGTCAGCTAAAATATGAATATAGCTGTTTTGAGCAGTGATAGACTTTTCTTGAACAATCAAGGGAGCTATTTTTTCAATAAACTCAATCTGAGCCTGCAGATTTTCACTATTTTCAGGCTTATACTGGTGAATGTAGAACTCAATCGGACTAATACGAGTTTTCGTTAATAGATAGGCCAAGTCTTCTGGTCCATTTTTTTGTAGATACTCATCTGGATCCAAGTTATCAGGCATGCTGACAATTTGCACAGGTATATCACCAATTTCGTCCAGCGCTTTCAAAGTCGCGGCTTGCCCAGCCTTATCGCCATCGTAAACAAGGACTAACTTCTTGGTTAACCTTTTCAGATGCTCAACATGCTCACGACTTAAGGCCGTTCCCATAGATGCGACAGCGTTTTCGATTCCAGCCCGATAGGCTGCAATGACATCCATGAATCCTTCCATGAGGTAAATCTCACTGGTTTTACCAGAAGATTTTTTTGCCCTATCCATATGATATAATTCGTAACTTTTGTTAAAAATTGCAGTCGATCGGCTATTTTTATACTTAGAAATTTGTGAATCCGTTTTCTGCCAGATACGACCTGAGAAGGCAATGACCTTTCCCTGGTCATTTGTCAAAGGAAACATAATGCGATTATGAAAGGTGTCTACAAATTGATTTGCATCCGATAGGTAAAATAGCCCTGAATCTAGAAAATCCTCATCACGATACTGACCAGACAAACGTTGATAGAGATAGTTGCGTTCTGGAGGTGCTAAACCAATCCGAAAATGTTTGAGCACTTCATCTGTCAAACCTCGCTGATAGAGGTAATTTCTGGCCTCTTCCCCCATGGTCGTGGTCATGAGAATAGCATGATAAAATTTGGCAGCATCTTCGTGCATATCATAAAGAGCTTGGTGGGGTGAAGCTGGCTTCTGTTCACTATAAAGCGGTTTTTCCACCTCTATCCCAACACGCTGACCTAAGATTTGGACAGCCTCCATAAAGGGAACCCCTTGGTACTCCTCTATGAACTTAAAGACATCACCTGAGCGACCACAACCAAAACAGTGATAAAACTGCTTGTCCTCTACAACGTTGAAAGAAGGTGTTTTTTCACCATGAAAAGGACAGAGCCCTAGATAGTTCCGTCCTGCCTTTTGTAAAGAAATCACATCTCCTATGACTTCCACAATGTTGGCATTGTTTTTGATTTCTTCAATGACTTGTTTGTCAACCATACACAATACCTCCATGTTATCATAGTTTACTTTATATAGTATACTTTATTTCAGAAAAAAAGTAAACCATTTCACTCATTTTCCCTACTTTATTCAAAGAGTTGATAATAATCAGAGATTTTCATTTTTGCTTTTTCTTCTTGGTTCAAATCTTGGATAATTCGTCCTTCTTTCATGACAATCAAGCGATTGCCATACTTAAGAGCATCTTCCATGTGGTGAGTAATCATAAGAGCTGTCAACTGGTCTTTCTGGACAAATTCATCCGTCAATTCCATGAGTGCGACACTGGTCTTTGGATCAAGAGCTGCAGTATGCTCGTCTAACAAGAGTAATTCAGGACGCTTCAAGGTTGCCATCAAGAGACTCAAGGCCTGTCTTTGTCCACCTGATAAGAACTCGATCGGTGTATTCAAATGTTTCTCAAGACCATTCCCTACTTTTTCAATGGTCTCCTGAAACTCATCCTTATAGCTAGCCAGACGTCTCGGAAACAGTCCACGCTTTTCACCACGAAACTTGGAAATCAAAAGATTTTCAGCCACCGTCATACGGGGAGCTGTCCCCATCTTGGGATCTTGGAAGACTCGAGACAGATACTTAGCACGCTTCTCGGGTGAAAACTTGGTAACATCCTCACCTAAAATACGGATAGTTCCACTGGTTAGTGATAAAGTTCCTGCAATAGTGTTAAAGAGGGTTGATTTCCCAGCACCATTTCCACCTAAAATCGTGATAAAGTCCTGTTCAAAAATTTCTAAGGAAACATCATTTAAAATAATCTTCTCTTCATCAAAGCCATTTTTAACGATTTTGGTTGCATTTTTTAATTCTACAATTGCTGTCATTTGCTTAATTTGGCTCCTTTCAAGATTGTTTGCTTAAATGTTGGAATCATGAGGCAGACTGCTAAAATCACGGCGCTGTACAAACGAAGGTAACTTGTATTAAAGCCAAGCGCGATAACCGCCCACACTAAGAATTGATAAGCGATAGAACCTACAACGATGGTAACCAGACGTTCTGCCAAGCTCAAACTCTTGAAGATAACTTCTCCAATAATCAAACTTGCAAGCCCCACAACGATAACCCCGATTCCTCGAGATACATCGGCATAGCCTTCTTGCTGGGCAATGAGAGCTCCTGCAAGAGCAATCACACCATTTGATAAGACCAA
>CAUTUU010000104.1:0-2986 GCA_963541545.1 uncultured bacterium
ATCACAGCTATCACAGCTATCACAGCTATCACAGCTATCACAGCTATCACAGCTATCACAGCTCAATTATACCACATTCAACATATTTAATCAAATATGTAGCATTAAACTGCTTATAATTCGAGAAATATTGTATATTTAAAGATAATATTATAAATATATTAATACCTTATGTTGCAAAAACAAATCTATTCATAGAAAAAGTATATGAATTTCTTTTCATTCAACGTTTTATCCGCATTAAAAAAGCCTATAAGCTCTATAGGGTATAATCCACTAGAGAGTTTATAGGATCTACTATTTATTTTATTAATTCGATAATAATCTCTTCTGATTGGTCAAGAGTTTCGGCTTTTTCTTGCCATTGCTCCTTGAGATTATTGAATTGATTTTTTGAAGCTTCTGTCGCTTGACGAGCACATGATTTGGCTTGAGCAAGTATACTGTCCACAGTGATTTCACCTGACTCAACCTGTTCTTTGGTTTTCAGAACAAAATCTGTAGCCTGCTCCTTCACTTCTGTCAGTTTTTCACAGACCTGCTCCTTGGCATACTCAGGATTTTCTCTCAAATCATCTAGAAAATCTTGAGCCTGACTGCAAACTTGTTTGCCCTTGTCGCTTGTTAAAAACAAGGCAAGAGCTGCACCTGAAACGGTTCCTAAAAGGATTGAGGATAGTTTACCCATAAGGATTCTCCTTTTTTATTTTTTGAAAAATTTACTTGCAAGACGAAGAGCTGACAAACTTGCACCAGTCTTGAGTGTTTTTGAACCAGCTGATGAAGCTTTCTTGCTCAAGACACGCGCATGGTCATTGAGGTCTGAAACAGATAGAGATAAATCTGCAACAGCATTAAAGAGTGGATCAATCGTTGCCACCTTGACATTGATATCATCTGCCAAGACATTGACCTTAGCCAGCAATTCATTGGTGTGATGCAAGGTCACATCCACATCTGAAGTCAAGGTTTTAATCGTTTTCTCTGTTTCATCAATGACACGACCAAGCTTTTGTACAGTAATAATCAGATAGACTAAAAAGACAATCAAAGCTAGGGCGACAAGAATATATGCAACTTCTAACATTTAGTTTTCCTCCTCTGTAACATAGTAAGGGGCCTTCTTTCGATTTTGATATAGAATGATAAAAATACCGAGACCGATAAGAACAACTGATAGCCATTGAGAGACTCGAAGGCCAAAGAACATGAGACTATCTGTCCGCATGCCTTCGATGACCATACGACCAAAACCATACCAAATCAAGTAAAAGGCAGTGATATGACCTCGTCTGAGACTCTTCCATTTTCGTCTGGCAATCAAAATCAAGGCAAAACCAAGTAGATTCCATAGAGACTCATAAAGGAAGGTCGGCTGACGGTAGCTTCCCTCTATATACATCTGGTCACGGATAAAGCTAGGTAGATAATCCAAATTATCTACTGCAGACCCGTAGGCTTCTTGGTTAAAGAAATTTCCCCAGCGTCCCAAACTTTGGGCAATCATGACGCTTGGCGCCGCAATATCTAGAAAATCCCAAGTATTGATGAGTTTACGATCAGCAAAGATATAGAGGACAATAGCCCCAGTTATCAAACCACCATAAATGGCCAAACCACCATTCCAAATGGCAAAAATCTCTCCCAAGTTCTGACTATAGTAATCAAAACGGAAAATAACATAATAGAGACGTGCTCCTAAAATAGCTAGGGGAAAGGCAATCAAGATAAAATCTAAAATATCGTCTGGTATAATCTTCTTTCTAGGCGCTTCTTTCATGGTCAAATAAACCGCAAGAATCAAGCCTGTCACAATACACAAGGCATACCATCGAATAGCTAGAGGGCCTAGATGAATAGCAATTGGATCAAGCATTAGGCACCTCGTTTTGAGCAATGAGATTTGTCAAGCGTTCTTCGAACAAACGAGTCGCATCAAAGCCCATTTCCTTGGCACGATAATTCATGGCAGCTGCCTCAATCACAACAGAGATATTCCGACCTGTTTTAACTGGGATGCGGATACGCGGAATAGATACGCCAGCAATTTCTAATTCTTCAGCATTGTTTCCAAGACGATCAAATGTCTTGTGTGTATCGTAATTTTCCAAATAAACAGCCAACTGGACTTGTGAAGAATCTTTGACGGCACTGGCACCGTAGAGACTCATAACATCGATAATCCCAACCCCACGAATTTCAATCAGGTGTCTCAAGATTTCAGCTGGTTCACCCCAAAGAGTAATCTCGTCCTTGGCAAAGATATCGACACGGTCATCTGCCACCAAGCGGTGGCCACGTTTGACAAGTTCAAGACCTGTCTCACTCTTACCGATGCCACTATCGCCCTGAATCAAAACACCCATCCCATAGATATCCATCAAGACCCCGTGCACACTAGTACGTTCCGCCAAACGAGAATCCAGATAGCTAGATAATTCTCCAGACAAACGACTAGTAGCTGTACGACTAGTTAAGATGGCAATCTTACAATCTCTAGCTGCCTTTAACATTTCCTCTGGAACCACCAAACCACGGGCAACAATGACCGCAGGTGTCTCAGGTAGAAACATTTTTTTCAAGACTTGGTAACGGTTATGAGAGGACATCGAAACAAGATAGGACCATTCTTTCATCCCCAAGAGCTGGATCCGCTCTGGTGTGTAGTAGTCAAAATAGCCTGTCATTTCAAGACCAGGTCGCATAATATCCGCTGTATTAATTTCCTTTTCAAGCAATTCTGGTTCGCCATAGACAATGTCTAGTCTGAGCTTTTCAATCACTTCTTTTACTAAAACCGACATCATTTCCTCCTTCAAATGAGTTCTTCTCTCTATTATATCAAATTGTAGGAGGATATTTGAGATTTTTGCAGGCTTTGGAGTATTTATTTAATAGAAAAAGACTAGATTTCTCTAGCCTTTCATTTCAAATTAGAATTTTTTACGTTTACGAGCTGCTTCTGATTTACGTTTACGTTTTACAG
>CAUTUU010000105.1:0-2942 GCA_963541545.1 uncultured bacterium
AGCTTTCCAAGGTCCATCAATGATAGCAGCTGTTTTACCTTCTTGGAATTGAGTTTGGATTAAGTTTCCAGCAGCTGTACCATCTTGCATACCTTTAGGCCATTTTTCATACCAAGATTTAGCGTAGTTGATACCTGCGATAGCACCTTCGTTTGCAAGACCGATGTCTTTAGCATTTTTACCGTTATCGCCAAATACATAAGCTCCGTTACCAGCAAGAAGTCCGTATGCGTAGTAGAAGTTTGTCCAGTCAGCTAGGAAAGCAGAAGTTTTTCCATCTTCTCCAGCGAATGCGTATTTGCTATCTTTAGCAAGGTTTTCCAAGTCAGCAAAAGTTTTTGGAGCTTCTTTTACCAAGTCTTTGTTGTAGTACATAACAAGTGACTCGATAACGGCAGGAGCACCGTAAACTTTACCGTCAGCAGCTGTTACAAGAGATTTAGTTTTATCATCTGTTTTAGCGCCGTCGCTCAATTTAACTTCTGAAAGTTGTCCGTCAGTACCAAGGCTACCTACACGGTCGTATGGAGCCATCATAACGTCAGCAGCTTGACCTGATTGGTTGTCAAGAGAAAGTTTGTCAAGACCACCAAGTTGGTCACCAGATTTGATGTTAACTTTTGTTCCTGATTCTTTTTCATAAGCTTTAGCAACTGTTTCAGCATAAGCTTTGTATTGGTCTTCGACGTAAAGAGTGATTTCTTTCGCTTCAGATGAACCAGAAGCAGCAGGCTTATCAGCAGTTTTGCTTCCGCAAGCTACCAAAAGCAAGCTAGCAAGTGTAGTAGTTCCAAGCACAGCAGCGCTCTTCATGAATTTAGATGACATAGTGTATTCCTCCTAAAGAATAACAAATTTTATAATGAGGAAACGCAAACGTTTTCCTTTATGGGACTAGTATAACACAATCAGAAAGCGGTTGCAAGCGTTTTTTGTAAAAAGTTTTAAAATTTTGTAGAAAAAAGTAAACGCTTTATGTGTATATAATAGTAGAAAATCTAAAAATATTTTTTTATCTTAAAATTTAAAAAGTCGAGAAAACGATTGCCTGTTTTCGAATGGAAATTCAATAAGAAATATTGTAATTTGTTAACAGATAAGTTAAGCCATACTGATCCTCATATTTTATTTGCCTTCTAAAGAATATATATACGGGTCAGAAGAAAAACTTAAAAAAATAATCAAAAAAGTTTTGTAAAACCGCTTGCATTTATCTAAAAAATGCGATATACTTATTCTAACGCAAACGTTTGCGTTCGTAAAAATGTAATATCTAACTATAAACACATGAGGTGCTTATTATGAAAAAACGTCAAAGTGGTGTGTTGATGCACATTTCTTCTCTTCCAGGGGCATACGGAATCGGATCATTTGGTCGAAGTGCTTACGACTTCGTTGATTTCTTGGTTCGCACAAAACAACGTTACTGGCAAATCCTTCCACTAGGAACAACTAGTTACGGAGACTCTCCTTACCAATCTTTCTCAGCCTTCGCAGGGAACACTCATTTTATCGATTTAGATATCTTGGTGGAGCAAGGCTTGTTGCAAGCAAGTGACCTTGAAGGGGTTGACTTTGGTAGTGATGCGTCTGAAGTTGACTATGCGAAAATCTACTATGCACGTCGTCCTCTTTTAGAAAAAGCGGTAAAACGTTTCTTGGAAGTAGGAGATGTTAAAGATTTTGAGAAATTTGCTCAAGACAACCAATCATGGCTTGAACTCTTTGCAGAGTATATGGCTATCAAAGAGCATTTTGACAATCTTGCTTGGACTGAATGGCCAGATGCAGATGCTCGTGCTCGTAAAGCTTCAGCTCTTGAAAGCTACCGTGAGCAATTGGCAGACAAGTTGGTTTACCACCGTGTGACTCAATACTTCTTCTTCCAACAATGGTTGAAATTGAAAGCTTACGCTAACGACAACCACATCGAAATCGTTGGAGACATGCCAATCTACGTAGCGGAAGATTCAAGCGATATGTGGGCAAATCCACATCTCTTCAAGACAGATGTCAACGGTAAGGCGACTTGCATCGCAGGATGCCCACCAGATGAGTTTTCTGCAACTGGTCAGCTTTGGGGTAACCCAATCTATGACTGGGAAGCAATGGACAAAGATGGTTACAAATGGTGGATTGAACGCTTGCGTGAAAGCTTCAAAATCTACGATATCGTTCGTATCGACCACTTCCGTGGTTTTGAATCTTACTGGGAAATCCCTGCTGGTTCCGATACAGCAGCACCTGGTGAGTGGGTGAAAGGTCCTGGCTACAAGCTTTTTGCAGCCGTTAAGGAAGAACTTGGTGAGCTAAACATCATCGCTGAAGACCTTGGCTTCATGACTGATGAAGTTATCGAGTTGCGTGAACGTACTGGCTTCCCAGGAATGAAGATTCTTCAATT
This sequence comes from uncultured bacterium, assembly GCA_963541545.1. Lineage (GTDB taxonomy): Bacteria > Bacillota > Bacilli > Lactobacillales > Streptococcaceae > Streptococcus. Next base: position 2,405 of record CAUTUU010000105.1, read on the forward strand.
TGCCTTCAACCCAGAAGACGAAAGTATCGATAGCCCACACTTGGCACCTGCTAACTCAGTTATGTACACAGGAACACACGACAACAATACGGTCCTTGGTTGGTACCGTAACGAGATCGATGATGCAACTCGTGAATACATGGCTCGCTACACGAACCGTAAAGAATACGAAACAGTGCCACATGCTATGCTTCGTACAGCCTTTTCATCAGTTAGCTTCATGGCAATTGCAACTATGCAAGATTTGCTAGAATTGGATGAGGCAGCTCGTATGAACTTCCCATCTACCCTTGGTGGAAACTGGTCTTGGCGTATGACTGAAGATCAATTAACACCAGCTGTCGAGGAAGGCTTGCTTGACTTGACAACAATCTATCGCCGAATCAATGAAAATTTGGTAGAATTAAAGAAATAATACAATATCAGGAGACACCTTAAACATGTTATCACTACAAGAATTTGTACAAAATCGTTACAATAAAACCATTGCAGAATGTAGCAATGAAGAGCTTTACCTTGCTCTTCTTAACTACAGCAA
>CAUTUU010000106.1:0-2921 GCA_963541545.1 uncultured bacterium
AGGCTCCATAATATCTATAGGGGATTTACCCACTACAAATATTATAGAGCCAAAAAGATAAGGTTCAAAAATGCCTTATCTTTTTTCATTACACAAATTTTCTTCCAACTTCGTCACAACCCCATTCCCTTGTAGAAAAGCAAGACTGCGAGTCCTACAAACAAGACTACCGCTCCTAACCTCTGGCTCGTACTATACATCCGTCTTTCTCCTCGAACTGGAAAGATAACTGCTAGAAATGCACCACCAACTGCACCTCCGATATGACCTGCTAGGCTGATTCCTGGAATCAGAACACTTCCAATAATGTTAACCACAAAAAGTGTCAGATAGGATTGGCCCAACTGCTGGATATAAGGATTACGCGTTGCATAGCGAAGAACAATAATCGCAGCAAATAGTCCATAGAGAGAAGTAGAAGCTCCTGCTGCTAAGGATTTTGGACTAAATACAAAAACAAAGAGATTACCCATCATTCCTGATAAAAGATAGAGAAAGAAAAACTTCTTGGAGCCGAAAATTTCCTCTACTTGCCTACCAAGATAATAGAGCGAAAGCATATTGACAATGAAATGTTCCCACCCAATATGAACAAAAATGGCAGAGAAGAGACGCCAAACCTGCTCAGGAAAGAGGCGAATAGCTGGCCCATACATGGCTCCAAATCGAAATAAGGTATCTGCCCTGTCGAAGTTTCCGCCTGTAGTGACCAACATTAGTAGAAACACCAAGGCCGTCACTAAGAGGAAAAAACTCGTCACAGGGTAACGTCTATCAAAGATTTCCTCCATCAATCAGAACCTCCTCAACAGAAATATCATGATTTTCAGGGATAAAGTCCTGAACTTGACTAGAATAAACCGCACTCAAAGTATGACCAGTAAAATGTTCCAGATAGCGGTCATAATAACCTCCACCGTAGCCAATCCGATATCCTTCCGTCGTAAAAGCCAGCCCAGGAACATGAATCAAATCAATCTGAGAGGCATCTACTACTTCCAAATCTCCCTGTGGTTCCAGTAAGCCAAAGGAAGTTTTGACCAGTTGTTCCGGATCATAGACCACAAAGTCCATGCGCCCCTTGGGATAGGTTTTGGGTATCAGAACCTTCTTGCCATCCTTCAGCACCTGCTCGATCAGTTCATGCGTTTGAAACTCATGAGGAAAAGAGAGATAGGTTGCGATGATCTTGGCTTCTTGGTAGAAGGGATGTTGTAACAATCGCTCGGTTAAAGCTTGGTCTATAGCCTGTTTTTGTTCTTGAGATAAAGCCTTCATTTCCTGCAAGACTTGCTTGCGTAATTCCGATTTCATGGACAACTCCTCTACTCTGCTGCCTTCTTTTTCAGGAAACTAGAGACCGCATCCACCCCAATTGCTAGAGCCTCTTCCTTAGGACTCATCTGAGGGTGATGAAGGGCGTAGGGACTATCAATACCCAGCCAAAACATAACGCCATCTACCTTCGAAAGGAGATAACCAAAGTCCTCGCCTGTCATAGCAGGTTCAATATCAATCAACTCAATTCCTTCTTTCTCTTCAAAGAAATCCATCAGTTCACGCGCCAAGACTGGATGGTTCTCAACAGGCAGGTAACCCCCTTGTTTGAGTTCAACTTCGACTTCCATATCGAAGGCAGCTGCAACTCCTTCTGCAACTGTTTTGACCCTTTTTTGCACCAGGAGACTCATGTCCTGTGTCAAGGCCCGAATAGTTCCATGCAAAAAGGCTGTATCTGCGATGACATTGTTTGTTGTTCCAGCTTGGAAAACTCCAAAGGTCACCACTGCTCCCTCGATTGGGTTGACATTACGGCTGACAACTGACTGCACCTGGGTCACAAAGTAACTAGCCGCTACCAAGGCGTCATTGGCTTCATGTGGAAAGGCTGCATGGCCGCCTTTTCCTTTGAAACGAATCTTCACCTCACAGGTCCCTGCGAAAAGTGTATGAGTATTGGTCGCAATCTGACCAACTTTCAGATCTGGACGGACATGGAGTCCATAAAATTGGTCTGGCAACCAGTCCCCAAAAGCGCCGTCCTCATACATGAGCATCCCACCAGCTTCATTTTCTTCAGCAGGCTGAAATAGGAAGAGCAGATTGTTCTTTGGTTGCTCCTCAAGGGCGCGCTCAAGACAACCCAAAGCAATAGTCATATGGAAATCATGACCACAAGCGTGCATACGACCTTGGTGCTGAGAAGCAAAAGGGAGTCCTGTTTGTTCGACGATAGGCAGGCCATCAATATCTGTCCGCCAACCAATGGTACGCTCTGGCTGACTTCCCTGCAAATAAACCAAAATACCTGTCCGCCAAGTTCGAACTTGAACAAAATCCTTGCCCGCAGTCAATTTCTCAATCACATCCATCAAATAAGCATGAGTCTTGAACTCCTCCAAGCCAATCTCTGGAATCTGGTGCAAATCTCGTCTAGTCTGAATCAAATCTAACATCTATCTGTCCTCCTATATAGCAGAAAGAGGCTGGAAAAGGGTTCCGCCTCTATTTATCATTTGCAATTACAAGGTACGAAGTGCATCTTCTAGCGCTGTTTTTTGTTGGGTTTGGGCATCAATCTCTTTGATAATGCGAGCTGGAACACCTGCTACTACCACGTTTTCTGGGACATCTTGGGTAACGATGGCTCCTGCTGCAACAACTGAACCACTACCGATTTGCACACCTTCGATAACCACAGCATTGGCTCCGATAAGAACATTGTCTCCAACACGAACTGGTTCTGCGCTAGCTGGCTCAATTACACCTGCCAAAACCGCACCTGCACCAACGTGACTGTTTTTCCCAACTATAGCACGACCACCAAGGATAGCCCCCATGTCAATCATGGTTCCTGCACCGATTTCAGCACCGATATTGATAACAGCTCCCATCATGATAACAGCATTGTCACCAATTTC
>CAUTUU010000107.1:0-2846 GCA_963541545.1 uncultured bacterium
TCACGTCATTTCTCAGATGTTATCTACCTAGACCCTTCAACTCATACAAAGATTGAAGAAGTCGGTTCAGCTAACTTCTTTGGAATTACAGCTGATAATGAATTTGTAACACCATTGAGTCCATCTATCTTGCCATCTATTACCAAATATTCTTTGCTTTATTTGGCAGAACACCGCTTGGGCTTGACTCCTATTGAGGGTGATGTTCCAATTGATAACCTGGATCGTTTTGTAGAGGCAGGTGCTTGTGGTACGGCAGCAGTTATTTCACCAATTGGAGGTATTCAGCACGGTGATGATTTCCATGTATTCTATAGTGAAACAGAAGTTGGCCCTGTGACTCGTAAACTCTATGATGAATTGACAGGTATTCAGTTTGGTGATATTGAAGCGCCAGAAGGTTGGATTGTAAAAGTAGATTAAAATAAACAAAAGGAGATTTTTGATGAAATCGAAAAAGTGGCTCTTAACAGCAGGAGTGGTCCTGAGTACAACAGCTCTTTTAGTGGCTTGTGGAAAAGCTGATAAAGAAGCAGATGCACCGACAACATTTTCATATGTCTATGCAGTAGATCCAGCATCTTTGGACTATAGTATAGCGACTCGTACATCGACGACAGACGTTATTGGAAATGTTATCGATGGCTTGATGGAAAACGACCAATACGGAAATGTTATTCCTTCCTTGGCTGAAGATTGGTCTGTGTCAAAAGATGGTTTGACTTATACTTATAAACTTCGTAAAGGAGTGAAATGGTACACTTCTGAGGGTGAAGAATATGCAGAAGTAACAGCCCATGACTTTGTGACAGGACTAAAACACGTAGCTGATGGCAAGTCAGACGGTGTTTCTCTTATCCAGAATTCAATCAAGGGATTAGATGCTTACATGACTGGTGAAACCAATGATTTCTCTACAGTTGGTGTCAAGGCTTTGGACGATTACACAGTCGAATATACCCTAAACAAACCAGAAAGCTTCTGGAATTCTAAAGTCACAACAGCGACGATGTTGCCTGTAAATGAAGAGTTTTTGAAGGCATCAGGTAAAGATTATGGAGCAGTTACTCCAGCAGGAATTCTCTACAATGGTCCTTATATCTTGAAGACCTTGACTTCTAAATCGTTGATCGAATACGAGAAAAATCCAAACTACTGGGATAAAGAAAAGGTAAAAATCGAGAAAATCAAATTGACTTACTACGATGGTTCAGATCAGGAATCCTTGATTCGTAGCTTCTCTTCAGGTGCCTATACGACAGCCCGTCTCTTCCCAAGTAGCTCAAACTTTGCTTCAACTTTGGAACAATATGGAGATAAAATTACTTATAGCCCACAGGATTCAAGTAGCTATTACTTCACCTTTAACGTAAATCGTCAGTCATACAATAAAACTGCGAAAACAAGTGAAGAGCAAAAGACTTCTACAAAAGAAGCGATGCTCAATAAGGACTTCCGTCAGGCTATCAACTTTGCCTTCAACCGCCATTCTTATGCTGCCCAGCTAAATGGTGAAGACGGTGCGGATAAGATTATTCGTAACAGCCTAGTACCTGACAACTTTGTACAAGCAGGTGGTAAGAACTTTGGTCAAATCGCTCAAGCTGAGTTAGTGAACTATGGTGAGCAATGGAAAGGTGTTGAGCTAGTTGACGGTAAGGACTCTATCTACAACCCTGACAAGGCTAAATCAGCCTTTGAAAAAGCTAAGAAAGACTTGGAATCTAAAGGGGTAACCTTCCCAATTCATTTGGATGTCCCAGTTGAACAGACAGATACCATCGCGGTTCAACAAAGTAACTCTTTCAAACAGTCTATCGAATCAACTCTTGGTGCTGAAAATGTTGTCATCGATGTTCTTCAAATGACAGATAATGAAAAGGAAACAATCACTTCACAAGCGCGTGTTCCTTCTCAAAAAGACTATGATTTGAACAGTACAGGATGGGCTCCAAGCTACCAAGACCCAGCATCTTATTTAACTATCATGGATCCTAAATCAGGCTCTGCCATGAAACACCTAGGTATCACTAAAGGAAAAGATAAGGATGTTGTAGCTAAACTTGGTTTGGACCAATATAAGAAATTGTTGGATGATGCGGATTCAGAAACGACAAATCTTGAAGAACGCTATGAAAAATATGCTAAGGCTCAAGCTTGGTTGACAGATAGTTCATTATTGATGCCAACAGCCTCATCTGGTGGTTCTCCAGTTGTAAGTAATGTTGTGCCATTCTCAAAACCATACTCACAAGTTGGTATTAAGGGTGACCCATATATCTTTAAGGGGATGAAATTACAAAAAGATATCGTTACTACAAAAGAATATGAAGAAGCACTGAAAAAATGGCAAAAAGAAAAATTGGAATCAAATGGTAAGTACCAAAAAGAACTAGAAAAACACATTAAATAAAGCAGAAAACTCTATATCAGACTCAGAATGATATAGAGTTTTTTCTTGCTAGTTTTAGGATTTTCTTGTAAAATAGAAAAAGTGAAGAGAGGTATGAAATGAGCAAGAAAGATAAAAAAATTGAAATTCAAGTAGCAGATGCCAAAGTTAATGTTGGTAAAGACAGTTTTGAAGGTTATACATTGACTATCGGTAAAAAAGTTATCGGAGAAATTGCCGAATTAGACGGACAATTTGCTATCATAAAGAATGGGAATGTCGATAGTTTTTATAAAAAATTGGAAAAAGCTGTGGAAATTTTGATTGAAAATTATAATTTAGCAAAATAAGTCTTGTTTTTTTGAAATTTTCATGATATAATAATCCATGTTGATTGTAGGAGAGATAGCGAAGAGGCTAAACGCGGCGGACTGTAAATCCGCTCCTTCGGGTT
>CAUTUU010000108.1:0-2698 GCA_963541545.1 uncultured bacterium
CAAATTCATGAACAAGAAAGACCACAAGCAGAACACCATATCAGTACAACAGCGACTCGCAATATCGCTGCCCACCAAGCAAATATGCCAGAAGATTTGGATTTGAGCCAGATTGGACGGAATGAACTTTGCCCATGTGGTTCTGGTAAGAAGTTTAAAAACTGTCACGGTAAAAGACAATAAAATGAGATAGTTTAGAGGCGGATACCTTGTGAAAAGTAAATTTTTACTTGGTATCCGTTTGATTTATAAGGAGATGAGTTATGGTATTTACAGCAAAAAGTCCTAAAATTAATATTGAAGAAGTTCGTGCCTTATCAAAATTAGAAGGCCAAGCTTTGGAGAGAAAATCACAGCGCGATCAAGAGCTAGAAGCCATTGTACGTGGAGAAGACCAACGGATTCTCTTGGTAATCGGGCCATGCTCATCTGACAATGAAGAAGCTGTTCTTGAGTACGCTAAGCGTTTGGCAGCTTTGCAAGAAGAAGTAGCAGACCGTATTTTTATGGTTATGCGTGTTTATACAGCCAAACCTCGTACTAATGGAGATGGATACAAGGGCTTGATTCACCAGCCTAATGCGACAGAAGCGCCAAGCCTCATCAACGGAATTAAAGCTGTTCGCCATCTTCACTATCGTGTCATTACAGAAACAGGCATGACAACAGCTGATGAAATGCTTTATCCTGAAAATCTTCCACTTGTGGATGATTTGATTTCTTATATGGCAGTTGGTGCTCGTTCAGTTGAAGACCAGCAACACCGCTTTGTGGCAAGTGGGGCAGATTTTGCGACTGGGTTTAAAAATCCAACCTCTGGAAATCTCAATGTCATGTTTAATGGGATTTATGCTGCTCAAAACAAACAAAGTTTCCTTTTCCTAGGAAAAGAAGTGGAAACAACTGGTAACCCGCTTTCGCATGCTATTCTTCGTGGAGCGACCAATGAGTATGGTAAGAATATTCCTAACTACTACTATGATAATTTGATGGATACCATTGCCCAGTATGAGAAAATGGGCTTGGAAAATCCCTTTATCATCGTCGATACCAATCATGACAACTCTGGTAAGCAATATATGGACCAAATTCGAATTGTCCGCCAGACCTTGATTAACCGTGATTGGAATGAAAAAATCAAGCAGTACGTTCGTGGTTTTATGATTGAGTCTTATCTAGAAGACGGCCGTCAAAACGAACCGGAAGTATTTGGCAAGTCTATCACAGACCCTTGCCTTGGCTGGGAAAATACGGAAGCCCTTGTCAGAGAAATCTACCAAACGCTAGGAGAATAAGATGGCATTTATTGAAAAAGGTCAAGAAATCGATATTGAAGCAATCAAGGCAGAAACCCAATTGTCTGCGGAAGCCTTGCGACTAAAGGAGCGTCGTGATAGAGAATTGGCAGACATCATTTCAGGAGAAGATGACCGTATCCTTTTGGTGATTGGTCCTTGCTCTTCTGACAATGAGGAGGCTGTCTTGGAATATGCCCGCCGTTTATCTGCCTTGCAAAAGAAGGTGGCGGACAAGATTTTCATGGTTATGCGTGTTTATACTGCTAAACCTCGCACCAATGGAGACGGCTATAAAGGCTTGGTACACCAGCCAGATACTTCTAAGGCTCCGAGTCTAATCAACGGCTTGCAGGCTGTACGCCAGTTGCACTACCGAGTGATTACAGAGACTGGTTTGACGACGGCAGATGAGATGCTTTATCCGTCAAATCTGGTCTTGGTAGATGATTTGGTCAGCTACCATGCTGTGGGGGCTCGTTCTGTAGAAGACCAAGAGCACCGCTTTGTGGCTTCAGGAATTGATGCACCAGTCGGGATGAAAAATCCAACCTCTGGGAATCTTGGGGTTATGTTTAACGGTATCTATGCTGCTCAAAACAAACAGACCTTCCTCTTCCACGGCCAAGAAGTTGAGACTTCGGGAAATCCCTTGGCTCACGTCATTCTTCGTGGCGCAGTCAATGAATATGGGAAAAATGAGCCTAATTTTTACTACGAAACTCTGCTAAATGCTATTGAACGGTATGAGACAATGGGACTTGAAAATCCTTTTATTCTCATCGACACCAACCATGATAACTCAGGCAAGCAATATATGGAGCAGATTCGAGTGGTTCGTAAGACCTTGCAAAATCGTGATTGGAATGAGAAAATCAAAAAGACGGTTCGAGGCTTTATGATTGAATCCTACCTAGCAGATGGTCGTCAAAACCAACCAGAGGTCTTTGGTTGCTCTATTACCGACCCTTGTCTAGGTTGGGAAAATACAGAGGCCTTGGTAGAAGAGATTTATGCTACCTTGACAAAATAAGTGAAAAGGATGGAGTTGGGGAATCTCAACTCCTTTTGATGAGAATGATAGTTGGACACGGAATTGACATCGAAGAATTGGCTTCGATAGAAAGCGCAGTTACACGACATGAAGGATTTGCTAAGCGTGTGCTGACCGCTAAGGAAATGGAGCGCTTCACCAGTCTTAAAGGGCGCAGGCAGATTGAATATTTGGCTGGTCGCTGGTCGGCTAAAGAAGCTTTTTCCAAGGCTATGGGAACGGGCATAGGCAAGCTCGGTTTTCAGGATTTGGAAGTCTTGAACAATGAACGCGGGGCGCCTTATTTTAGTCAGTCACCATTTTCAGGAAAGATTTGGCTGTCTATCAGCCATACAGATCAGTTTGTGAC
>CAUTUU010000109.1:0-2661 GCA_963541545.1 uncultured bacterium
TACCAAGGGGATTTCCCAGAGGAGATAAAGAAGCGACTGGAAATTACAGCCAAGATTGCCCATCAGTTGGATGAAGAAATGGGCAAAATTCGAGATGATATCCAGGAAGCCCAGGCTCTTTTTGATCCTTTGAGTAGAAAATTAAATGACGGTGTAGGAAACAGTGACGATACAGATGAAGAATACAGGTAAACGAATTGACCTGATAGCTAATAGAAAACCGCAGAGTCAAAGGGTTTTGTATGAATTGCGAGATCGTTTGAAGAGAAATCAGTTTATACTCAATGATACCAATCCGGACATTGTCATTTCCATTGGCGGGGATGGTATGCTCTTATCGGCTTTTCATAAGTACGAAAATCAACTTGATAAGGTCCGTTTTATCGGTGTTCATACTGGACATTTGGGCTTCTATACGGACTATCGTGATTTTGAGTTGGACAAGCTAGTGACTAATTTGCAGCTAGATACAGGAGCAAGAGTCTCTTACCCTGTTCTAAATGTGAAGGTCTTTCTTGAAAATGGTGAAGTGAAGATTTTCAGAGCGCTAAATGAAGCCAGCATCCGCAGGTCTGATCGAACCATGGTGGCGGATGTTGTGATCAATGGTGTCCCCTTTGAACGTTTTCGTGGAGACGGGCTAACAGTTTCGACACCGACTGGTAGTACGGCCTATAACAAGTCGCTTGGTGGTGCTGTTTTACACCCTACCATTGAAGCTCTTCAGTTGACGGAAATTGCCAGCCTTAATAATCGTGTCTATCGAACGCTAGGTTCGTCCATTATTGTTCCTAAAAAGGATAAGATTGAACTTATCCCGACGAGAAACGATTACCATACTATTTCGGTTGACAATAGTGTTTATTCCTTCCGTAATATTGAGCGTATTGAGTATCAAATCGACCATCATAAGATTCACTTTGTCGCATCACCGAGCCACACCAGTTTCTGGAATCGTGTTAAGGATGCATTTATCGGCGAGGTGGACGAATGAGGTTTGAATTTATCGCAGATGATCATATCAAGGTTAAGACCTTCTTAAAAAAGCACGAGGTTTCTAAGGGGCTGCTGGCTAAGATTAAGTTTCGAGGCGGAGCTATTCTGGTCAATGACCAACCGCAAAATGCAACGTATCTATTGGATATTGGAGACCGCGTTACCATTGACATTCCCGCTGAGGAAGGTTTTGAAACTCTGGAAGCTATCGAGCGTCCATTGGATATTCTCTATGAGGATGACCATTTTCTAGTCTTGAATAAACCCTATGGAGTGGCTTCTATTCCTAGTGTCAATCACTCCAATACCATTGCCAATTTTATCAAGGGTTACTATGTCAAGCAAAAATACGAAAATCAGCAGGTTCACATTGTAACCAGACTTGATAGAGATACTTCTGGCTTGATGCTCTTTGCCAAGCACGGCTATGCCCATGCACGATTAGACAAGCAGTTGCAGAAGAAATCTATCGAGAAACGCTACTTTGCTTTGGTTAAGGGAGATGGACATTTGGAGTCGGAAGGGGAAATTATTGCTCCGATTGCGCGTGATGAAGACTCCATTATCACTAGACGAGTGGCTAAAGGTGGAAAGTATGCCCATACTTCCTACAAGATTGTAGCTTCTTATGGAAATATCCACTTGGTCGATATTCGTTTGCATACTGGGCGAACCCACCAAATCCGAGTGCATTTTTCTCACATTGGTTTTCCTTTGTTGGGAGATGATTTGTACGGCGGTAGTCTGGACGACGGTATTCAACGTCAGGCCCTGCATTGCCATTACCTATCCTTTTATCATCCGTTTTTAGAGCAAGACTTGCAGTTAGAAAGTCCCTTGCCGGATGATTTCAGCAACCTTATTACCCAGTTATCAACTAATACTCTATAAAAAGTAATTCAGAGTATAATTTATTTTTAAAAGGAGAAAACTCATGGAAGTTTTTGAAAGTCTCAAAGCCAACCTTGTTGGTAAAAATGCTCGTATCGTTCTCCCTGAAGGAGAAGAACCACGTATTCTTCAAGCGACTAAACGCTTGGTAAAAGAAACAGAAGTAATTCCTGTTTTGCTTGGAAATCCTGAAAAAATTAAAATTTATCTTGAAATCGAGGGAATCGAGGATGGTTATGAAGTCATCGACCCACAACACTATCCTCAATTTGAAGAAATGGTTGATGCCTTGGTAGAGCGTCGTAAGGGCAAAATGTCTGAAGAAGATGCACGCAAGGTTTTGGTTGAAGATGTCAACTACTTTGGTGTTATGTTGGTATACTTGGGCTTGGTTGATGGAATGGTGTCAGGTGCGATTCATTCAACTGCTTCAACAGTTCGTCCAGCCCTTCAAATCATCAAAACTCGTCCAAATGTAACGCGTACTTCAGGTGCCTTCCTCATGGTTCGTGGTACGGAACGTTACCTATTTGGAGACTGTGCCATTAATATCAATCCAGATGCAGAAGCTTTGGCTGAAATTGCCATCAACTCAGCAATCACAGCTAAGATGTTTGGTATCGAGCCTAAAATTGCTATGCTAAGCTATTCTACTAAAGGTTCAGGATTTGGTGAAAGTGTTGATAAGGTCGTTGAAGCAACTAAAATTGCTCACGACTTGCGTCCTGACCTTGAAATCGACGGTGAGTTGCAATTTGATGCGGCATTTGTTCC
>CAUTUU010000110.1:0-2588 GCA_963541545.1 uncultured bacterium
TCCTGCCCTTTTTATCCGATTAAATTTGTCACCCAGATTTGTTTGAGCCAACTGGTTGTTACTGGTATGCTCTGGATGATGTGTTTTGCGACGATACTCTTTTCAAGAGGATTTTGTACAGCTGCCATGGGGATGGTTGCCAAGATTGTCAAGGCCATCTGCAAGACAAACAAGGTCACCAACATGGACAAGATACCTGCTGAAACTTGGAACAACTTGCTACCAAGCTTTTTACTAGGAATCAAGTGTAAGAGGAGACCAAGCAAACGACCGATGCTATAGACAATCCCAAATACCAGTAAGTAGCCGATACCTGCGTAAAAGACCTTATCCAACTGAAAGAGTTGATCCGATGGGAAAAAGAAAGTCCCCTGACCTTCCTGCGGATTTGCATAAGGAAGCAACAAATGAAATTGCTCTCCAAGCCCCTTGTAAAACTGGCCAGCCATAAAAGCCGATGCCATGGTTGAAATCAGGTAATAAACCTGTAAGAGCAGGCCTCTCCGATAGCCGATATAAAATCCCCAAGCCAAGACCAATAGAAGAAGGAGTGAAATCATAAGGAGTCCTCAATCTTGCTCTGTTCTTGCTTACAAGTCACAAGCTTGTGACGGAGTTCTTCTAATTCTTGCTCCTTATCGTCAAATTCAATCTCACGGCTGAGCTGAGTTGATAAACAGTTGACTGCCAACAAAAGAGCGATTGTTTCATCGTCTGCGCTAGGCATTTGTTCTTTAATTGCTTGGTATTTTTCTGTCGCAACCTTGGCGATTTCCTCCATAAAAAGGTTATCATGCTCGCTTGTCAAGGTTAATGATTTTTTCCCGAATGTAAATTTGAATCGATTTAGATTTGCCATAAAATTCACCTCACGATATTATACCAAAATTCGCTAACTTTGTCAGTTTTTACAAATTTGCCTGCTTTTGTGGTACAATAGAAACTATGGCAAGTATAACACTCACACCAAGCGAAAAGGAGATTCAGGCTTTTCTTGAACACTATCAAACCAGTCTGGCTCCTAGTAAGAATCCCTATATCCGCTACTTTTTGAGACTGCCTCAGGCAACGGCTTCTATCTATACTTCTGGAAAAGTCTTGCTTCAGGGTGAAGGGGCTGAGAAATACGCTCGTTTCTTTGGCTATCAAGTTCTAGAGCAAACCAGCGGACAAAATCTCCCTTTGATTGGAACAGATGAGGTGGGAAATGGTTCCTACTTTGGTGGGCTTGCAGTGGTGGCTTCCTTTGTCACACCTGACCAGCATGCCTTCTTGCGAAAACTCGGTGTGGGGGATTCTAAAACTCTGACCGACCTAAAAATCCGTCAGATTGCCCCTATCCTCAAGGAAAAAATCCAACATCAGGCACTGCTTCTCTCACCTAGCAAGTACAACGAGGTCATCGGAGACCGCTACAATGCTGTTTCAGTTAAGGTAGCCCTCCATAACCAGGCTATCTATCTCCTTCTTCAAAAAGGACTTCAGCCTGAGAAAATTGTGATTGATGCCTTTACCAGTGCTAAAAATTATGACAAGTACTTGGCACAAGAGGCCAATCGTTTCAGTAATCCTATCAGCTTAGAAGAAAAGGCTGAGGGCAAATACTTGGCTGTCGCAGTTTCTTCTATCATTGCGCGTGATCTCTTTCTGGAAAATCTTGAAAATCTGGGACGAGAACTGGGCTATCAACTTCCAAGTGGAGCTGGAACGGCTTCTGACAAGGTGGCTAGCCAGATTTTGCAAGCCTATGGTATGCAGGGACTCAACTTCTGCGCCAAACTGCACTTTAAAAATACTGAAAAAGCGAAAAAACGCTTAGAAAGGTAAGTTATGAATTCATTTAAACATTTCTTAAAAGAGTGGGGATTGTTCCTCCTAATTCTGTCATTACTAGCTTTAAGTCGTATCTTTTTTTGGAGTAATGTCCGCGTAGAAGGACATTCCATGGATCCTACCCTAGCGGATGGTGAAATCCTCTTCGTTGTTAAGCATCTCCCTATTGACCGTTTTGATATCGTGGTAGCCCATGAGGAAGATGGCAATAAGGACATCGTCAAACGTGTCATCGGAATGCCTGGTGACACCATCCGTTACGAAAATGATAAACTTTACATCAATGACAAAGAGACAGATGAACCTTACCTAGCTGATTACATCAAACGTTTCAAGGATGACAAACTCCAAAGCACCTACTCAGGCAAGGGATTTGAAGGAAATAAAGGAACTTTCTTTAGAAGTATCGCTCAAAAAGCCCAAGCCTTCACAGTTGATGTCAACTACAATACCAATTTTAGCTTTACTGTTCCAGAAGGAGAATACCTCCTCCTCGGAGATGACCGCTTGGTTTCGAGCGACAGCCGCCACGTAGGTACCTTTAAAGCAAAAGATATCACAGGGGAAGCTAAATTCCGCTTCTGGCCAATCACCCGTATCGGAACATTTTAAGAGACCTAAGAGGCCGAGAATCAAGAATCTCAGCCTCTTCTTCTATCGTGAGACGATGATTATTCACTACCCAGTCTGATTAAGATAGAAACAAAGTTATACTCAATGAAAATCAAAGAGCAAACTAGGAAGCTAGCCGCAGG